>CAIQBC010000141.1 GCA_903869955.1 uncultured Opitutia bacterium | reverse complement strand
CGGCGATGGCGATGTCGTGCTGCTTCTGCAGCATCTTTTTGAAACCCGTCGTCGAGTCGAGAATCTCAAGGTTGTATTCGAGGCCGGCTTTGAGCGCCTCCTCCTTCAGGATGGTGAGCCGGTCCTGCAGGCTTTGCAGGTAGGCGGTGATGGTAAATGAGAGGCGCTGGCCCTGCGCGTTGATCAGGACGCCATCAGGCCCCTGCTTGATGAAACCCGCCTTGGCGAAAAATTCGCGGGCCTTCACGGGGTCGAACGGGCGGGCGGAAATGGTGGGATTCACCCGCCAGCCGTAGCCGTCGGAGCGCGTCTGCTGCACGACCGCGTCGCCGCGATAAAACTGGCGGCAGATGAGTTCCATGTTGGTGGCGTAGTGCAGGCCCTCCCGGAGGTCGCGGTTGCTGAGGAGGGGCTTGGACTCGTTGATCCACAGGCCGAGGTCGGGACAGGGGATATTGTCGTAAAACGTCGTCTTGACGATGTAGCCGGCGGCGACGTCACGCTGCGTGTCGGCCAGCTTGTCGTACCAGTATTTGGGCTGGCCAAGCATGCCCATGGGCGAGAGGTCGAGGTCGCCGCGCAGGAAGGCCTCGAACGCCTTGTCGGGCTCGCGGATGACGGTGAGGCGGATCTTGTCGGGGTTGAAGCGGTAACGCTGGAACCGCTTGTCCTTCGCCCACCAGTCGGCCTTGCGGGTGAGGGTGACCGAGACCTGCTTTTTCACGTCCTCGTCGTGGAGGAGGTAGGCGCCGTTGGTCGGCGTGACGCGCCAGTTGTATTTTTCCTCCCAACCGGGGCCGAACTCCTTGAAGAAATGTTTCGGATAGAAGCTGATCTCGCCGGCCCGGCTCTCGATGTCCGGCTTCAGCTCACGGAGCGTGATGGCGAATGTGCGCGCGTCGTAAATGGTCAGGCGCTCGTAGGTCTTCGGAAAAAAATCATTGGACCACGGGTCGTTGAGCAGCGGGCTCCGCAGCATGTAAAAGGTGAAGACCACGTCCTCGGTGGTCAGCGGCGTGCCGTCGGACCAGCGCGCCGCAGGGTCGAGCCGGAAAAAGACGGTCTTGTGCGCCCGGTCCACGGCCCAGTCCTTCGCGAGTTCGGGGAAAAAACGGCCGGGCACGTTGGGATGCGGCCGGAGCAGCTCCAGCTCGACGTTGTCGAGCAGGTAGCCGCGGAAGCTGTCGTTGGCGTCGGGGCCGACCGTGCGAAACGTGCTGGGAAAATCCGAGATCCACCCGCGGAGCGTGCCGCCTTTTTTCGCGGCGGGATCGCCGAACTCCGGCAAGTCGGAACCGTCCTGCCAAGTCAGGCCGCCGGTATCCTTCGTAAAATCGGCGGGAGTTTTGAACGCGTAAAAGTCCGCCTGTTCCTTGAGCGTGCGGTTGAGGTCGGCCTCCATGCCGGGAAACGGGGCGGCGGCCGGCGTGGCGGCGAAGACGGGGCCGGGGGCCGCGAGCAGCGCCGCGGCGGCGGCCAAGACAGGGAGAAGGGCGTGACGTTTCTTCATAAGGGGAATGACGGGGTTTGGCTCAACCATGAGGGGTCATTGGTAGAGGGCGAATTTTTTCGGGTCAAAGGCTTCGCGCAGCGCCTCGCCCACAAAGGTGATGAGCACCAGCACGAGGCTGAGCGCGCCAAAGGCCGAGGCGACAATCCATGGCGCGTCGAGGTTGGAGGTGCCGGTCCGGAGCAGCTCGCCCCAGCTCGGCATGGGCGGCGGCAGGCCGAAACCGATATAGTCGAGCGCGGTGAGGCTGGAGATCGAGGCCGCGGCGTAAAACGGGAGGAAGGTGACGAGCGTGGCGACGGTGTTGGGCAGGATATGGCGAAAAATAATCCGGCCCGGGCTGGCCCCCAGCACTTCGGCGGCGGCCACGTATTCCCGGGCCTTTTCGCGGTAGGTCGCGGTGCGCATGTAGTAGGTGAGGCCGACCCAGGAAAACACCACCACCACGCCGAGCAGGATGCCAAGGTTGAACTGCACCCCCGGCGGCAGCGCAGAGCGGACGATGATCACGACCAGCAGGAACGGCAGCAGCGACCAGATCTCGATGAAACGCTGTGCGACCAAGTCGAACCAGCCGGCGAACCAGCCCATCGCGCAACCGATCGAAACCCCCAGCAAGTAGGTAAGCAGGACAAAGCCCGTGGAAAAAATCAGCGAATTGCGCAGCCCATAGAGCAGGCGCGCCAGGATATCGCGGTTGAGCTGGTCAGTGCCAAGGAGGTGGCGGGTGGTCGCGTCGGGTGCGCGCGGGGCGAAGGTCTGGCCGATGTAGGTGTTTTCATTCGGGCCGTAGGGCACCGGTGGCATGAGCACCCAGCCGCCTTTGCCCTCGGTGGCGAGCCGCGCGCGCAGGTCGCGGTAGCTGACCTCGTATTCGTAGTCGAAGCCAAACTCGCGACCCGTGTGGATCGCACCATAGCTGGGGAAAAACAACTTGCCCTCGTAGCGCACGACGAGCGCGCGGTTGCTCACGAGCAGCTCGGCGAACAGCGCGGCGACGGCCAGCACCCCGAGGATGAGAAACGACCACCAGCCGCGCCGGTGGGAGCGGAAGCGCTGAAACTGGCGGCGGGTTTGGGGGGAGAGACGCACAGGGGATGGCCGCAGTTTATTTGAAACGCACCCGCGGGTCGGCGAGCGCCACGAGCACGTCGCCGACGATATTGCTCGTGAGCAACATCAGCGCCTCCACGAGCAGCACACCCATGACCACCATGGAGTCGCGGCTCTGGATTGAGTGATAAAAGAGCAGCCCCATCCCGTTGATGTCGAAAAGCGGTTCAAGCAGGATCGAGCCAACGACGAGCGCGCCGAGCGTCTGGCCGAAGTCGGTCGCGAGCGGGATGAGCGAGTTGCGGAAGGCGTGCGCGAAGACCGCGCGGCGGAAAGTCACCCCCTTGGCGACAGCGGTGCGGACGTAATCGGCGGCAAGGTTGTCCAAGAGCTGGTTCTTGGTGAGCAGCGTCACGAAAGCGAAGCCGCCCAGCGTGTAGCAGGTGAGCGGCAGCACGGCGTGCCAGCAAAAATCCTTGATCTGGCCCCACCCGTTGAGGTCATCCCAGTTATCGCCCACAAAACCGCCCATGGGGAACCAGCGGAGCCGCGCCGCGAGGAACACCAGCAGCAGCGCGCCGAGCGCGTAGCCGGGGATGGCATAGCCGACAAAAACCACCACGGAAGAGATCATATCCAACAGCGTGCGGTGCTTCACGGCCTTGAGGATGCCGAGCGGGAGGCTGATGAGATAGACCAGCACGAGGCTGATCACGCCATAGGCCAGCGTGACCGGCAGGCACCGGGCGATGACCTGCCAGACGGGTTCACTGTAGGTGAACGAGCTGCCGAGATCGCCGCGCAACACCCGGCCGAGCCAGTGAAAATAGGCGACGTGGACCGGCTGGTCGAAACCGTAGTAGGCCTTGAGCTGCTCGATCTGCGCGGTGGAAAGCGCCCCGCGGTTGGGCCCGCGCGACGTGCCGCCGGCGCCGGTTTCGCCCGCCTGCGCCCGCATGATCGCCTGCTCGACCGGCCCGCCGGGGGCGAACCGGGTGATGCAAAACACCAGCACCGTGACCCCCAGCAACGTGGGCGGGATGAGCAGCAGGCGGCGGAGGAAGTAGGCGCGCATGAAGGGGACGGCAGAAAAAACGTGCCTGATGAAATACCGTCGCGGGTCGCCGCGCAAGCACCGTGCCACCCACAGGCATCGGGCATCAGGCATCAGGCCCGCCAAACGCCAAAACGTCCGCACGCGGAGCCCCGGGTATTGAGGCAGAGCCGGCGACCGCAGGCGATCCGGCGATGCACGGCTCGTTCACCGCACGAGACACGGCCGCTTGGGATCAAATTCCCACCCAGGAACCAGAAACTGCATCGCCGCCGCGTCGTCGCGCGCACCAAGACCGTGCCGACGGTAAAGCTCATGCGCCTGCTCCAGCTGCGCATCATCAACCTCCAAGCCGAGCCCGGGCCGGTCGGGCACGCGCAGGCGACCGCCCGCAATGACGAGCGGCTCCTTCGTCAGCCGCTGGCCGTCCTGCCAGATCCAGTGCGTGTCAATCGCCGTCACCCGGCCCGGCGCGGCGGCGGCGACGTGGGTGAACATGGCCAGCGAGATGTCAAAATGGTTGTTGGAATGCGAGCCCCACGTCAGCCCGTGCTCGACACAGCGCTGGGCGACGCGCACCGAGCCTTGCATGGTCCAGAAATGCGGGTCGGCGAGGGGGATGTCCACCGCTTCCAGCCGCAGCGCGTCCTCGAGCTGCGGCCAGTCGGTCGCGACCATGTTCGTCGCCGTCGGCAGGCCGGTGGCGCGGCGAAACTCCGCCATAATCTCGCGGCCCGAGCGGCCGTGCTCCGCGCCACATGGATCCTCCGCGTAGGCGAGCACGCGCTGCTGGCCGCGGCAGAGGCGCACGGCCTCGGCGAGCGACCAGGCGCCATTGGGGTCCAGCGTAATGCGCGCGCCGGGAAAACGCGCCGCCAGCGCCGTGACGGCCTCCATCTCCTCCGCGCCGGAACGCACCCCTCCTTTGAGTTTAAAATCGTTGAACCCATACCGCGCATGCGCCGCCTCGGCCAGCCGCACAACGGCCGGCGTGGCCAGCGCCTCCTCATGCCGTAGGCGCAGCCAGCCGTCAGCAGATGCGGGCGGGGCTTCGTAGGGCAGACTGGTTTTCCGGCGGTCGCCGATGTAAAACAAATAACCGAGCACCTCGACCGTGTCGCGTTGCCGCCCGGTGCCGAGCAAATCGGCCACCGGCACGCTCCGGTGCTGGCCAAGCAGGTCGAGCATCGCGGCCTCCAGCGCGGTCATGGCGTGGATGGTCGTGCGCAAATCGAAGGTTTGCACGCCGCGTCCGCCGGCGTCGCGATCGCCAAATTGCTCGCGCACCTGGTCGAGGATCGCGTTAACCATGCCAACGGGCCGGCCGACGACGAAGGAGCGCGCGTCCTCCAACGTCTGCCGGATACGTTCGCCGCCGGGCGTCTCGCCCGCGCCGGTGCGGCCGGCGTTGTCCGTGAGCAGCACGACATTGCGGGTGAAAAATGGGCCGTGCGCCCCGCTGAGATTAAGGAGCATCGAGTCGCGCCCGGCCACGGGGATGACCCGCATCGCGGTGACAGTGGGAGTGTCGGAATCGGGGACGAGCAGATGCATGGCGGAAAATTCTGCGGGCGGGCGGAACGCTTTCACCCGGCAAGCGGCACCCGGACGGGATGAGCACCGACCGCTCCCATCGGCGGTGTCGCCAGCCAATGCATCAGGAACGTCACGGGGTTATTGCGGGCCGAGTGCACGAACGAGCTCCGCTAGGCGCACGGTCTCCTCGGCGGTGAGGTCAACCAGCGGTGGACGCACCGGGCCGGCGTCATAACCGGCAAGCCTGACGCCGGCCTTGACGATGCTCACCGCGTAGCCCGCGCGGCGGTTGCGGATCTCAAGGTAGGGCAGGAAAAATCGGTCGAGCAGCCTGTTCATCGTGGCGTGGTCGTCGGTCGCCAGCGCGCGGTAAAAGTCCATCGCCGTCTTCGGGATGAAATTGAACACCGCCGACGAATAGACCGGCACGCCGAGCGCCTTGTAAGCCGCCGCATAGACTTCCGCCGTCGGCAGGCCGCCGAGATAGGCGAAGCGGTCGCCGAGTTGGCGGCGGATGGACACCATCAGCTCGATCTCGCCGAGGCCATCCTTGAAACCGACGAGGTTCGGGCAGCGCTCCGCGAGCGGGACGAGCGTGGCGGCAGTCAGGCGGCAGACCCCGCGGTTGTAGAGGATGACGCCACATTTTACCGCCCGGCACACCGCCTCGACATGCGCCGCCAGACCTTCCTGCGAGGCTTCGGTCAGGTAATGTGGCAGCAGCAGCACGCCCTGCGCCCCGATTTTCTCCGCCTCCTGCGCAAACGCGATCGCCTGCCGCGTCGGCCCGCCAGTGCCCGCAATGATGGGCACGCGGCCCCGGCAGGTGCTGACCGCCGTGCGAATCACCGCGCCGTAGTCCGGCGCGGTGAGGGAAAAAAATTCCCCCGTGCCGCCGGCGGCGAAGAGCGCGCTCGCGCCGTAGGGCATGAGCCATTCGAGCCGGCGGGCATAGGTGTCGGGGCGGAAATCGCCCGCCGCGTCGAAGTCGGTGACGGGAAACGATAGCAGGCCGGCCGAGAGAGTTTGTTTCAATTCCGATGGGGTCATGGAGAAAAGGTGCGCGGGCCGGGGCATCCATGCGGCCCTGCGGGAGCAAGTCAAGCGCGGGCACAGGGAAGGAGCGGACTTTTCATCGCGGAACGCATCGGCCGTTTTGCCACCGCGCCCCCGCCAAGCCGTCGCACGGCCAACCCGAACCGCCGACGGCCTCGTCACGGCGTGGCCGGCTCGATCAGCACGCGAAAGAAACTGGCATTGCCGGGAGCGGGAAGCAACTGCGTGAAGGGTTGCACGATGGCAACCGGTTCCAAGGTTTGCACGGTCGTCCAGTTTTGCAGGTCGGTGCTGCGCTGGAAAAGGTAGCGGGTGCCCGGCTGGACCCGGGAGAGCTGGAGCGAGAAATTGCCTCCCCCCACCGCCGTGCCGGTCGTCACAAAGCGGGAGCCGGGGTTGTCCGGCGCATAGCCGGTCAGAAACTTGAGGAGATTGCTCTGCCCGTCATGGAGCGGCTCGGCGGTCGGGGCGGCGAGCGGATTGTTCAGCCCGAAAAATTGCACCTGCCATGCGTCGGGCAGACCGTCGCCGGCGTAGAGGCCAAAATCGTCGTCGGTGACATTGAGCACCGTGAGCGAGAGTGTGGCGCTGAAACCGCCCGCCGTGCCGCCCACCGCCGCGCCGGTATTTTCGTAAACCGCGCCGGCAGTCGCCACGCCACCCAAGGAGATGGAAACCAGTGGCCCGGAAATGACGCTCCAAGCGACCGCCGGGGAAGCCAGGGAAAAAGTGGTGTGGTCATCCGCCAGCAGCGCAGCCGTGAGCTGAAGCGTGCCAGACTCGCTGAGCGTGGCCGCCGCCGCCCCCAGTTGAAGCGCGGTAAAATCGTAAAGCTGGCCGGTGTAGCCGCTCTTGGTGGTGAGGGCCTGGCTGGCCCCCACCGTGGCAAGGCCCACAATCCCCCCCACCGTGGCCGCAACGTGGTAATTGGCGCTGCCCAGGCCGGTGCCGCCGGCGTCAACCGTCTCCGTGGTGAGGCTGTAGCTGGCGCTCGTGCGCGTTTGCGCGCACAGGGGCACGAGGCCGGTAACAGCGGCCAGCAGAGCGAGGGATAAGACGTGGGGCTTCATGAGAAGTTTTGCGGCCAAAAGTTACGCCGCCATCCAGCAAAAATTTGCCGTGGGTTAATAGATGATCCACCCCGTGCCGTCAGAAAACACCGGCACCTTGTTCGTCCCGCCACCCACGGGAGCGGTGCCGATGCCACCGGAAAGCGAAACCGTGGCGTCAGTCACGAAGGCCGTCGCACCATCTCCGGCGGCCGCCGCGCTGGGCAACGTCGCCACCGTATAGCCCGGCAGCCGGACCGGCGTGAACGCCCGCAAGCTCGTGGTCGTCGCATTCAGCACCGTGAAAGTCCCGCCCGTCGTTTTTCCCAGAATCAAATTGATGCTGCCGTCGAGGTTCACGCCATTGGAATTCGATTGGATGGTGCTGTCCGCGCCGCTTCCACGCACGATCTTGAGCCCGTTGCCGACCTCGCTGTTGCCGTTCCAAATGCCAAACCCTGCATTGATGCCATCAAAGAACATGCCCTTGGACGGCCCACTCCCCACCAGCGGGGCGGCAAACCCGATGGAATAACCGTTGGCGCCAAACTGCGCCGTACCGTCCGAGTTCAAGGTGAAAATCTGCTTGCCGTCCTCATTGTCGAACCGCAACGCCTGCCGGAAATCGAGGTAGCCATATTGCGCACCCGCAGAATAGTTCTGATCGTGATGTTCGCCCAGTCGCACGCCAAACCACAGGGAATTGCTTGGTGCCCCATCCTTGCCGTTCATTGAGTTGACCGTGAGCGCGTCGGAGAGGCTGCCATCCACCGCCGCGAAATCGCGCGGGCTGACCCCATACACGTTGTCAAACAGATGCAGGTCGGCGGCCAGCCGGTTGGCCGAGGACGTGTCCGCCATCGCGTCCACGTGGGTCCCGTCGCCCTGCCAGCCCAACCGCACGAAATCCTGCACCGTTCCCTCGGTCGCCGTGAAGGCCGTCGCATCATCCCAAAACTGATAGTTGTGATTGTGGGCAAAGGCCGCCAACTGCGCGTTCTCGACGATGGTCGAAACCGTCGGATTCGCGTTCAGCATGTAGCTGCCGCTGCTCGAAACCATTCCGGGAGGCACCCCTAGGAACACGAATGGCGCGGTCGGCCCGAGGTTCGCGGCCAAGGTCTCAAGATCGTCGTAAAAATGAGTGCCGTTGTCGCGGAATTCCACCGTGATGACATCCGGCGCGATGTCCGCCCAGAGCTTCGTGCGGATGTTCGCGTTGGTGGTGTTCATGTCCACCAGCGCAATGCCGCCCAGATTTAGCCCGTAGAGAAAGAACCCGTTCGAGGTCGTCACCCGGAACGACGGCCGCAAAATTCTGTTGGCCCCGCCCGAGGTGGAAACCACGCGCACCTTGAGGGCCACGGGGGCGCTGCGCGTGATGGTCACAAAGCCAAGGTCAATCGCCAGGGCGGAGGCATTGATCCCCGTCACCTCGTCGGCCCATGGGGAGAACGTGAAGGCGGGAGCGCTCGCCGTCGCCGTTTGCACCTTGAAGGTCCCGCCCCCCGGCTCCATGACGTAGGGGATGCTCACCTTGTCCGCCATCACGAGGATGTTGGCCGGGTAGGTGATGGTGTCCCCCACGGCCACGGTCTTCTCGTAGCTGCCGGTCGGGTAGTAAATGTAGTCGCCGGTCACGGCCACCGCCGTGCCGGTCAGCGACGGCGTCACCTCCATGCCACCCGCACCCGCATTTCCATAGGCCCTCTGCGCGTCGCTCAGCAGCGACCCGGTGATTTTGTCCGCCACGCTGTCGCCAAATTTCACCCAATTCAGCTGCGAATTGGAGGTGGTGCCGAGCTTGTACATTTTCGTCCAATATTGCGACGGCACGTCGAGCGGGCCGGTGGTGCCACCGGAGAAATACGCCGGGGTGTTCACCTGCAATCCGCCCAGAGAATAGCTGCCCGTGAATCCGCCAAAGAGGTTGCCCGCCAGCCCTTGCGTACCGAGGACAACCGTGCCGCCACCCTGGGCCAGAGCGGGGCTGTTCGTCGTGGTCTGAAATTGCGGGTAATTTTGGACGATGGCATCGCCACCCTGGTTGAGGTTTGCCGCCGCCGCGCCGGTGGCCAGTTGCGCGCTGGTGATCGAGCCGACGGCGATGCTGGTCGCCGTGACCGCACCGCGGGCGAGCTTGGCGGCGGTGATGGAGCCATCGGGCACGTTGCCGGCCATGATCGCGTAGCCGACCGCGGCGATCCGCTGGTCGGGTGCGAGCTGCTGCGACCCGTGGGTGCCGTCGTCGAACCAGACCCGCAGATACACTTCGGGATGGATGAAGACGGTGGCAGGAACAACGGTCATGCTGGCCAGCGTGGCATCACCGAGCAGGACGGAGTAGAGACCGTTGGCCACGGTGAGGGCGACAGGGGCGGTGGGCTCTGAGCCGGCGTTGGAAGTGCCGTCGTTGCTCCAGTAGGTCGCGGAGCCATCCGCGTTGACGAGGGCAAATTTGAACTGGCCGGTGCCGTTGAAGTTGGCCGTGCCGACGACCACGCGGCCCTGATAGTTGATGAGCTGGGGCACCTGCGCGGGCAAGGAGCGCGCGATGGCGAGAAAAACCAGCAGGACAACAAGGCGGAAAGGAAGGCGAGGGTGCATGGCGAGCAGGGCGTAAAACGGGAGGGCCGGGCCCAGGGCGCGGCCGGAGAGCAGTGAAGCTAAAAGTTAATAAATGGCGAGAAAGAATATTGCCCCGGAGGGACGCATATTGAATCCGAATCCCAAGGCAGGGACGGCTTTCTGAGCCATCACCAGACGCCAGGAGGTGGTGTCCCGACCAAATGCATCCCTCCATTGCTCCACAGGGCCAGGCCGATGCCAAAGTTTTCCCATGACTCCCGCTGCCTCGCCGCCATGCTCCGCGCCGATGTCCCCACTCCTTACGCTCCAAACCACCGGCCGTCTGCCCGCGCCCGGCGACAACGTGGCCATCGCCATCCGCCAGCTCGCTGCGGGCACCGGCATTGAGCTCAACGGCGCTCGTTGCGTACTCGCACACACGATTCTCGAGGGCCATCGCTTCGCCGTGCAACCCATCGCGCCCGGCGGGCCGCTGCTTTCGTGGGGGCTGCCGTTCGGCCACGCCCTCACACCCATTGCGCCGGGCGACTACCTCTGCAACCAGTCCATGCTGGAGTCACTGGCCGGTCGGCGGGTCGGCTTCGCATTGCCGGGCAAACCCAATTTCGCCGACCACCTCGTTCCGTTTGTGTTCAACGAGGCGGCCTTCACCCCCTCGCCACTAGTCGCGCTGGTGGCCCAGCCACGCACGTTCGCGGGCTACCGGCGGCCGGGAAAACGTGGCACCGGCACGCGCAACACCATCGTCATCCTCGGCACCACGTCGCGCACGGCGAGTTTCGCGCGGCAGCTGGCCGCGCGGCTGCAAGCGCTCGCCCGGGTGTTTCCAACGCTCGACGGCATCGTGGCCGTCGCCCACACCGAGGGCGGCGGTCCTCGCGAGCCCAACAACGCCGCTGAGGTGCTGCGCGCGCTCGCCGGCTTCATGGTGCATCCGAATGTCGGGGCGGTGCTCGCCGTGGATTATGGGGTTGAGCCGATCACCAACGCCCGCCTGCGCGACTTCATGACGGCACGGGGCGATCCGCTCGCCGACGTTCCGCACCACTTTCTGAGCATCCGCGCCGGCCTCGCGGCCGCGCTCGCCGAGGGCGAGGCGATTGTGCGCCGCTGGCTGCCGGGCGTCGCGGCCCAGACCCGCACCGCCGCGCCGCTCAGCGCCCTGCGGGTCGCATTGCAATGCGGCGGTTCCGACGCGTTCTCGGGCGTCTCGGGCAATCCGCTCGCCGGCGCAGTCGTCCACGAGGTCGTGCGCCACGGCGGCATCGGGGTGCTGGGCGAGACCGACGAGCTGGCCGGCGCAGAGTCCTACCTGATCAGGAACGTGCGCGATGCCGGCACCGCCCGCGCGCTGCTCGGCGCGATTGACCGGTTTCGCACGCGGCTGGCCTGGCACGGCGTCACGCCCGAGGCCAATCCCTCCGCCGGCAACAAATTTCGCGGCCTGTACAACATCGCGCTCAAGTCGCTTGGCGCCGTCCACAAAAAGGATCCGCGTACCCGCGTGGACCACGTCATTGACTACGCCGATCCGCTCGGCGCGCCCGGTTTTTATTTCATGAACAGCCCCGGCAACGACCTCGAGGGCATCGCCGGGCAGGTCGGCGCGGGTTGCAACCTGTTTCTCTTCGTCACCGGCAACGGCTCCATCACGAACTTTCCGTTCGTGCCAACGCTCAAGGTGACAACGACGACGCGCCGGCACCAGCTCCTCGTGCATGAGATGGACATCAATGCCGGCCGCTATCTGGACGGCGAGCCGATGGAGACGCTCGCCGCCGAGTCGTTTGAGCTGCTCATCGCCACCGCCTCCGGCCAGAAAACGCGCGGCGAGCACGCGGGCCATTCGCAGGCCTCGCTCTGGCGCGACTGGCGGCAGACCGATGGCTCGCGCCTCGTGGAAATCCGGAATCGCGCCGCGCCCGACGGCGTGCCGCTGCGGGTGGAACCCGACCTTCGGGCGGATTTTCCCCGGAAAGAAGCGTGCCCGAAGGTTGCGCTCCACCTGTTCAAAAACGAAAACCGCCACGCCACCGAGCGCGTCGGCCTGGTGCTGCCAACCAGCATGTGCTCCGCGCAGATCGCGCGCCTCGCCAGCGAGCGGATGAACGAAAAGGGTCTCGCCGCCGCGCTCGGCCTCGACCGTTTCGTGGCGCTCACCCATACCGAGGGCTGCGGGTTTGGTGGCGAGTCCATGTATGCGCTGCTCCAACGCACCTACCGTGGCTACGCCACGCACCCAAATGTCGCCGCCGCGCTGCTGCTGGAACATGGCTGCGAAAAAATCCCCAACGACGCGATGCGCCGCCAGTTTGAGGCCGCCGGTCTGCCGCTGGAGCGTTTCGGCTGGGCGAGCGTGCAGCTCGACGGGGGCATCGCCAAGGTGCTCGCCCAAGTCGAGTCGTGGTTCGCCCGCACCGGCCTGCGTGCGGCCCCGCGTCGTGACACGGGGCTCGGCGCCCTCACGGTCGCGCTCCTAAGCGCGTCACCCGTCGGCCCCGCCGGGGTGGTGGCGTTGGCACGCGTGGCCCGCACCCTGCTCGCTGCGGGCGGCTCCGTGCTTTTGCCCGAGAGCGATCCGTTGCTCGCCGTCGCGGCGTTTCGCACGGCGCTGCTCGGCGCGACACCGCCCCGCGCGACCCTCGCCTACGGCCAGCCGTTCACCGCTCCCGGCCTGCATGTCGTGGCGACCGACTCCGACCACTGGGTGGAAAACCTCACGGGCCTCGGCGCCTGCGGCGCGCACCTGTTTCTGGGCCTGGTCGGCGATACGCCCCGGCAGGGCCATCCCCTGCTGCCGCTCGTGCAGGCGGCCGAGCCGGACGTGCTGCCGGCCGCGTCGGTGGCGGATGTTGATCTCCTGCTCACCCCTGACGCGGACGCGAACGAGTCCGCGCTGCTCCGCCTGCTGGGCGCGGTGGCACAAGGCGACTTGCTTCCGGTCGCGAACGCCGGCGGCTTCGTGGACTTTCAGCTTTCCCGCGGCCTGCTTGGCGTGTCCACCTGATCGTGATGCCACAGCCAACCTCCTCCCCTCCCCCGCCATCCCGGCCGCCGGCCGCCTTCCCCACACGGGCCTGCGGCGCGGCCGCGCTGACGCTGCCCGTGCTCGGAGTTGGTTGTTTTTCCTTTGGTGGCGGCACCTACTGGGGCGGGCAAAGCCAGCGCGACGTAAACGAGGTGGTGGCCCATGCGCTCGACCTTGGCGTGAATTTTTTCGACACGGCGGAAACCTACAACGGCGGCGCCAGCGAGCGGGCGCTCGGGGTGGCGCTGCACGGCCGGCGCGACGCCGCCATCATCGGCACGAAAATCCAGCCCGACCACTGCTACCCCGGCGAGGTGCGCCGCCACTGCGAGGCCAGCCTTGCGCGCCTCCAGACCGACCGCCTTGACCTCTACCTGCTGCACTGGCCGCTCAATGCCAGCTCGCTGCGGCACTACACCGACGACCCGCAGCGGCTCGCCCGCCCGCCGCTGATCGGCGAGGCGCTGCACGCGCTCGACGGGCTGCGACGTGAGGGGAAAATCCGCCACCTCGGCGTGAGCAATTTCGGCGTCGCGCAGCTGGCGGAGGCGTGCGCCGTGGGCGTGCCGCTCGCATTGAACGAGCTGCCCTACAACCTCCTCGCGCGCGCGATTGAACGTGAGGCGCTGCCCGCCTGCGCGCAGCACGGGCTGGGCGTGCTGGGCTATTTTTCACTCGCGCAGGGGCTGCTCTCCGGGAAGTTCGCCGGCTTTGACGAACTGCCGCCCATCCGCGTCCGCACCCGCCATTTTCGCGGCGACCGGCCCGGTGCGCGGCACGGCGGCCCCGGCTGCGAGACGGAAACCCTCGCCGCGCTCCACGCGCTGTGCGCTGCGGCCGAGCAGGCCGGCCGGCCGCTTGGCGAGCTCGCGCTCGCGTGGGCCATCGGCAACCCTGCCGTCACCTGCACGCTCGTCGGTGCGCGCAACCGGGCGCAGCTTGAGGCCAACGTCCGCGCGGCGCGCACCCCGCTCGCACCCGCGCTGCGGGCCGAGCTCAGCCGCCTGACCGACCCGTTGCTGGAAAAGCTCGGCCCCGGTCTCGATTATTACCAGTCCGACGAGGACAGCTGGTCGTGGTGACCCGTTGCCGGGCGGCCGGGATTTGCGGCCTGCGTTTTATTTGCCGGGGATTTTCCAGCCGGCGCGTCCACGCGAAACCCAGAAAGGCAATGGATGCCGCTCTTATTCCGCCGGCATCACCGTCGCGATGTGCAGCTCCTTGAGCTGTCGCGCGGTGACGGGCGTGGGGCTCTGGGCCATGAGGTCCTGGCCCTTTTGCGTCTTGGGAAATGCAATCACGTCGCGGATGCTCGTGGTGCCGCAGAGCAGCGCGCACATCCGGTCGAGGCCGAACGCGATGCCGCCATGCGGTGGCGCACCATAGGTGAATGCCTTGAGCAGGTAGCCGAAGCGGCTTTCCACCACGTCGGCCGGAATCTTCAGCACCTCCTCGAAAACCTTTTTCTGCAACGCCGGCTGGTGGATGCGGATGCTGCCGCCACCCAGCTCCATGCCATTGAGCACGACGTCGTAGTGCTGCCCGCGCACCTTCTTCGGATCGGTGTCGAGGAAGGCCGCATCCTCCGCCACGGGCGCGGTGAAGGGATGATGCGTGGCGACGTAGCGGTTCTCCGCCTCGTCGTGGCTCATCAGGGGGAAATCCACGACCCACAGAAACTTCCAGTCGTCGTGGCGGATGGCGAGCTTGCCGCGTTTCTGGAGCAGCGCCGCCGCCTCCAGCCGGATGCGGCCCAGGATCGCGCAGGCCTTTTCCCAGGGCGCGGCGGCAAAAAACACCATGTCGCCCTCGGCGATGCCGAGCTGGGTGGTGAGCGCGGCCTTCTCCCCTTCGGAGAAAAACTTCACGATGGGCGACTTCCATTCGCCGCCCTCGACCTTGATGAACGCGAGGCCCTTTGCGCCGAGGGATTTTGCGATCTCTTCGAGGCTCTTCAGCTCACCCTGGGTCAGATCGGCGAGGCCCTTTGCGTTGAAAGCCTTGACCGCACCGCCGCCGGTTGCGGCAGACGCGAAAACCTTGAAGCCCGAAGTCTTGAACAATTCTGTGAAATCCACGAGTTCCAGCCCGAAGCGCAGGTCGGGCTTGTCCACGCCAAAACGGTTCATCGCGTCGGCAAACGGCAGCCGGAGGAACGGCGTCGCGATGTCCGTGCCGAGCACGTCCTTCCAGAGCTTCTTTAGCATCCCCTCGAACAGCGCGTAGATGTCCTCGCGCGTGACGAACGACGCCTCGACATCCACCTGCGTGAACTCCATCTGCCGGTCGGAACGCAAATCCTCGTCGCGGAAACAGCGCGCGATCTGAAAATATTTCTCCACCCCCGCCACCATGAGGATCTGCTTGAACTGCTGCGGCGACTGCGAAAGTGCGTAGAATTGCCCCGGATGGATGCGCGACGGCACGAGATATTCGCGCGCGCCCTCCGGCGTACTTTTGAACAGCGCGGGCGTCTCGACCTCGATGAAGCCCGAGGCATCGAAATAGTCGCGGATGGACTTCGAGGCGCGGTGGCGCGTGAGGAGGTTTTTCCGCATCTTCGGCCGGCGCAGGTCAAGGTAGCGGTAGGTGAGGCGCAGGTCCTCGTTGACCTTGTCGCCGCCGGCGTCGTCGAGGGGGAACGGGGGCGTGTCGGACAGGTTATGGATCTCCAGGGACGTCGCCTCGATCTCAACCTCCCCGGTGGGGAGCGACTTGTTTTCCGTGCCGGCGGGCCGGCGGGTGACCTTGCCGGTGATCCCGATGACCGACTCGGTCTTCAGGTGCTTGAGCTGCTCGCCGAGCGTGGCGTTGTCATGCGGCTCGAGCTTGATCTGCGTGACGCCCTCGCGGTCGCGCAGGTCCACGAAGATGATGCCGCCCTGGTCGCGGATGGTGTCCACCCAGCCGGCGAGCGACACGGACGCGCCGAGGTTGGCAGAAGTAAGCTGGGCACAGTGATGGGAGCGGTGCATGGGAGGGAAGGCGCGAGGGAAACGGACAACGAAGCACCGCGTCGGTGCGGCGGGCAACTTTTATTTGCCACGCACGGTTTTGGCTTCCGGCATCCCGGCGTTTGGACGGGCGGAGAGGGTTTTGACCAACGCCGCCACCAGCGCGTCGAGGCTCGGTTGCTTCGCTGTGAAATCGACCGGCAACCCGAGCTGTTTCATCGTCTCGCTCGTCTGCGGGCCGATGCTGCCGGCGAGCGGGCGTTTGGCGTCCTTGGCGAGCTGGAGTGACTTGGCCTGCTCGGTGAAGGACTGCACCGCCGACGAGCTGGCAAACAGGATCGCATCGGCCCCGCGCGAGCGAAAGTCGTCGGCGATCGGATCGCTGGCGAGGTCGGTCCGCTCGGTGCGGTAGAGCGGCAGGCGGTCCACAATGGCGCGGCCGGCCTCGAGCTTTTTCACGAGGGCGTCGCGGTTGAGATTGCCGCAGACGACGATGACTTTCGCATGGTCGAGGCTGCCGGTGGCGATGAGCGCGTCGGCCAGCGACTCGCCGGTGGCGGTCGCGGGCTGACACTCAACCTTTAGATGATGCTTTTCGATCTCACGGGCCGTGGCCGCGCCCACACAGGCGAAGCGCAGCCCGCCGAGCGCGCGCACATCCCCGAAGCCTTTGAAAAACTCCTCGAAGAAAAACCGCACGCCGTTGGCGCTGGTGAACACGATCCAGTCGTATTGGCCCAGCTCGGCGAGAATCTCGACGAGCCCGTCCTTGCTCACGTCCTTGGTCACGCGAATGAGCGGCAGCTCCAGCACCTCGGCGCCGAGCGCCTCCAATTTGTCCCGCAGCTCGCTGTTCTGGTCGCGTGTGCGCGTGATGGCGACGCGGCGGCCGAAGAGCGGCAGGCGCTCGAACCAGTCAATCGCCTCGTGGTTTTTCACCACGTCGCCGACGAAGATGATCGCGGGTGCGGCGAGACCGGCCTTTTCCGCCAGATCGGCGAGCGTGGCGGCGGTGCCGGCCACGCTGCGCTGGCGGCCGAGCGAGGCCCACTGCACAACGGCGGCGGGGGTTTTGGGCGCGAGCCCGCCGGCCATGAGCTCGGCAAGGATGTGGCGCAGGCGGCCCATGCCCATGTAGATGGCGAGCGTGGCCTGCTTCAGCGCGCCGTAGCTGCGCCACTCCACCGTGGGGCCGGGTTTCGTGGGATCCTCGTGACCGGTGATAAAAACGAGCGCCGAGCTGGTGTGGCGCTGGGTGAGCGGAATGCCCGCATAGGCCCCGGCGGCGAGCGCGGCGGTGACGCCGGGTACGATCTCAAACGCGACGCCGGACAAGGCCAGCGCGCGCGCCTCCTCGCCACCACGGCCGAAGACCAGGGGATCACCGCCCTTGAGCCGCACGACGCGTTTGCCGGCCCGCGCATGCTTCACGAGCAACGCCTCGATCTCCTCCTGCGGCACGGTGTGGCAGCCGGCCGTTTTGCCGGCGTAGATCACCTCGCACCCGGCCCGGCACCATTTTACCAGCTCGGGATGGACGAGCTGGTCGTAGATGAGCACCTCTGCCGAGGCGATGAGTTCGCGGGCGCGAAGGGTGACGAGGCCGGGTTCGCCGGGACCGGCGCCGACCAGATGGACAATGCCTGTGGACATAATTTTTAAGCGCAAAAGACGCGAAGAAACAAAGGTGCAGGGAAAGGAGAATGCAAAGCTTCGATTCTTTGGCCCACGAGCCTTTTTGAAATGCAACCGGCGTTTCGTTCATTTCCTGAACCAGACTAAGCTCGTGCTCGAAATTGAACGGCGAAACCGCCGGTAACAATACCAGCCTTGTGGCGGCTCACCATGAAAAACTTAGCGCTCCAGAGAAACTAGAGTCTGCCGCCGGGCCACGAACTGGATCAGCGTTGCATGTTTTGCTCCACTCGCCGCTGAACCGGAGCGACATGTGTGCACTAAAGTCCCAACTGGCTTCCAAGCTGACGCTACCGTAGCCATAGGCATCATGGAAACGCGTCCCGATCGCGTCAGGATTAAGGTTGCGGCCATCGCTCCATCCCATGGTCAGGGCCGGCGTTATCCGAAGCGGGTGATAATCTATTGTTGGGGCAATTCGCGACTCAAAAGAAAAAGTTTGCAGGCGAATGTCCCAGCCCAGCATCGCCTCCATGCTTACCGACAGAATGGGCGTGATCGCAAAAAACGGGGCGCGTAAGCGGGCCGATAATTCGTCAGTGTAGCGGGTTTCGTTGCCTGAGGCAGGGGGAAAGGCACGAAGCCGTGTGTCGAAGTCTGCCACGATCCCCGATCCGACTGGGAGCGAATATTTTATCCATCCAATCAACTCCTTTTGCGTGGCAGTTCGCTGCGGCAAATTTAACCATGTACCCATCGTCCAACCACGGTCAAAAAGGGCCCTCGAATCGTCTTGCCACGTGAAACCAGATTGCCATGCCGCGCCGCTCTGTTTGATCCCGCGATATATGTAACGTGTTGCGAAAGCGTTCGTGAAAATGAAGTTATTGGGGCGAGGAGGGGCTGGAAACAACCCATCGCGTGCGTGGGGATTTTCTTTTTCGAGTAGTCCGAGCAGGTTCCTTATCTCGTTAATTTGCTTGGCCTCCGGCCACTTTGGTTCGCTTGGATTCGAATAGTGGTAGGTGCGATAGTGATGCCCGTCGTTTATCTCCACGACATAAGAAATTCCATCGAGCACCACCAGATCTTCATCGGGCAACGTGGAGGAGTCTGGAAGGGTGAGGATGCCGAGAGATTCGAGCTTGGCCCACGAATCCTGCCAGTTGGTTCCCAGACTTAGATCCGTTGTTTTGAACGAATCATAATATTTCGCAATGTAACGGCCCTTCCAATTAGTTCCATCACGACGGAGCAGTATGCCAGCGCGTGAGCCGAAACTGAATCCATACCAAAAACGCACCTCCAGCGAACCTGCTGGAACATCCATCTCGCGCAGAGGTTTCAGTCCGGCCTTTTCGGTTAGTTCGTCAATACCGTTATTCCTCGAAAAGTAGATGGGTACCCAACCCGCGGTGGGAATCTCAATTTTTTCCGGTGCCGAGAAACCGACCGTTAAAGCTGCGAACAAAAACAAAATTTGGAGGCAGGCGCGCATATTTTGCTGAATGACATTTCATTCCGCCGTCCACTTGAAAATGCTGGTGCTGAGCGGCGGGAGCGTGAGGACAAGGCTCTGGCCGAGGCCGTCGGCGGCGATGGGCTCCGTGTGCTTGCCACCGTCGTTGCCGAGGCCGCTCCCACCGTAATACTGGCTGTTGGTGTTGATCATTTCCTTCCAGAAACCACCTCGCGGCACCCCGACACGATGGGCATGGCGGATGACCGGCGTATAGTTGCCCACGACGGCGAAAAACACGCGTTCGTGCTCATCCAGCCGCAGGTAGGAAAGCGTGCTGTGAGTGGCGTCGGTGCAGTTGATCCAGCGGAAACCGCGCGGGTCGAGGTCGTGGTAGCTCAGCACAGGCTCGGAGACGTAAAGGCGGTTGAGGTCGCGCACGAGCAGGCGGATGCCCTCATGGTCGCGATACGAGCACAGATGCCAGTCGAGCGAGCGGTCGTGGTTCCACTCATGCGACTGGCCGAACTCGCCGCCCATGAAGAGAAGCTTTTTGCCCGGCCAGGCCCAGAGGTGCGCGTAAAGCGCGCGGAGATTGGCGGCCTTTTCCGGGATGTGCCATGCACCCATCTTGTAGAGGAGCGATTTCTTTCCGTGGACGACCTCGTCGTGGGAGAAGACGCTGATGAAATTTTCCGTGAACTGGTAGAGCGCGCCAAAGGTGAGGTCGTTGTGGTGCCAGCGGCGGTGGACGGGCTCCTTGGTAAAATATCGCAGCGTGTCGTGCATCCAGCCCATGTTCCAGTTGAGGTCGAAGCCGAGGCCACCGTCGGCGACGGGCCGGGTGAGGCCGGGAAACGCCGTGGACTCCTCGGCGATCATCAGCACCCCCGGATGGTAGTCGTGAACGAGCCGGTTCGTCTCGCGCAGAAACGCGATGGCCTCAAGGTTCTCGCGCCCGCCATGCTGGTTGGGGATCCATTCGCCCTCCTTGCGCGAGTAGTCGAGGTAGAGCATCGAGGCGACGGCGTCCACGCGCAGGCCGTCGAGGTGGTAGCGGTCGAGCCACGCCAGGGCGTTGGCGACGAGGAAACCGCGGACCTCGTTGCGGCCATAGTTGAAAATCAATGTGCCCCAGTCCTGATGCTCGCCCTGGCGCGGGTCGGCGTGCTCGTAGAGGTGCGTGCCATCGAATTCGGCCAGCGCGAAGCTGTCGCGTGGGAAATGCCCCGGCACCCAGTCGAGGATTACGCCGACGCCGCGCTGGTGCAGGTGGTCCACAAACCAGCAAAAATCCTCCGGCAAGCCGAAGCGGTGGCTGGGCGCAAAAAAACCGGTGACCTGATAGCCCCACGAGCCGTCGAACGGATGCTCGGCGACCGGCATCAGCTCAACATGGGTGAAGCCCATGTCGGTGGTATAATCGGCGAGCATCGGTGCGAGCTCACGGTAGCTGAGCGGGCACCCTGCGTCCTCGAGCTTGCGCCGCCACGAGGAGAGATGGACCTCATAGACCGAGAGCGGCCGGTCGGGCGTGCCGGCCGAGGCGCGGCGGCGGGCGATCCACGCGGCGTCGTTCCAGGAGTGTCGGCCCGGGTCGCACACGATGGCCGCGTTGCCCGGCGGCGGCTCGAAACGCGTGCCGTAAGGGTCGGTCTTGATGAGCAGGCGGCCGCCTCCATCGCGGAGTTCAAACTTGTAAAACTCGCCCTCGCCCAGGCGGGGGATGAACAGCTCCCACACGCCCGACGCACCTAGCGTCCGCATCGGATGGTAGCGCCCGTCCCAGCCGTTGAAGTTGCCCACGACTGACACCCGCGCCGCGCCCGGCGCCCAGACGGCAAACGCCACCCCCGTCACCCCGCCGACCGTGCGCAGGTGCGCGCCGAGCTTTTCGTAGATGCGGTGCTCGTTGCCCTCGTTGAACAGGTAGAGGTCCTGCGCGCCGAGCGTCGGCAGAAAAGAATACGGATCCTCCCGCTCGCACACCTCGCCCGAGTGCCGCGTGACGCGCAGCCGGTAGGCAAAAAATTTTCTCCGGCGCGGGAGAAACACCTCGAAAAAACCATCCGCCGCCAGCCGCTCCATCGGGTAAATTTTTTCCGTCCTGCCCAGCTCGACCACCGCACAGGCGGCGGCGTCCCGTACCAGGGCGCGCACCACGAGCCCGCCGATGCGGCCCGACTTTGCGGGGTGCATCCCGAGCAAGTCGTGCGGCGTGGCATTTCTCGCGAGGAGGAAGGAGCCCAGTTCGTCAGGGGAGAGGATCACGTGCCCGACACTGGGTACGGCCCGCGCGCGCCGCCAGCCTTTTGCACGCGTCCAATCCGGGGCTTGCCTGCGACGAATGCGCCACCTTTGCTGCCGGGCAACGTGCGCCGCTTACTCCCGCTCCTCCTGTCCTTATTTCTCGCCGCCTCCGCGCTGCGCGCGGCGGAGCTGCCTTCGTCAGATCTGCAGGTGACCGCTGCCCGGCAGGTGGTCAACGATGCCGGGACGGTCTATTACGGCGACGCCACCCAGCAGGCCCGTCTGTCTCACGGTGAGATCCTGCTGCTGGCCGATGAAATCCGCTACGCCTCGGGGGCCACCCCTGGCACCGGCGTCGCCGTGGCGAGCGGCAACGTCGTGCTCACCAGGGGTGCGCTGCGGTTGCTGGCCGACAAGGTCACCTACCATCCCCTCACGCGCGCCTACTCGGTCGCCGGCCCGCGTTTCACGTTGCAGTCGCTCAACGTCTCGGGCGCCTCACTGGAAGGGGAGCCGGAGAAAATCACTGTCAAGGACGCGCAGCTCAGTTACACCGAGCCGGGGCCCTGGGTGCCGACGCTCCGCGCCAGCACGCTCACCCTCTCGGTGCAAAACCAGACCATCCACGCCGAGCTGCCCCGCCTCGGCCTCGGCGGGCTCGGCCTTTTCCCGGTGCCGTTTCACACCCTTTCAGTCAACGACCCGCTGTTCCATGACCTGTCCTTGCGGGCCGGCTACCGCGGGTCGCTCGGTGCGTTTCTCGACGCGGGCCTGCTTGTGCCCGTCGAGCCCGGCTTTGGGCTGGGCGGCGACCTCGGGTTTTATTCGCGGCGCGGCGTGCTGCTCGGCCCGGCAGCCGCCATCAAGGTTGACCGGCCCGACTTCACGCTCACGGACACGCTGCGCACCGGCTTCATCCACGACTACGGCGACCGCAAGACCGACATCCTCGCGCGGCCCATCGCGCCCGACCGCGGCTTCATCGAGTGGCGGCACCACGAGCAGATCGGCGAAAATTTCACGCTCTTCGGTCAGTTCACCCGCTGGTCGGACTCCGAGGTGATCCGCGATTTTCGCCCGGAACAATTTTACCCGGTGCAGGTGCCCGACACGTTTATCGAGGCCGACCTCACCGAGGACAACAGCGTCGCCTCGATCTTCGTCCGCGCTCAGCCGAACTCATTTTTCCCCATGCAGCAGCGCCTGCCCGAGCTGCGCTACGACCAGTTGCCGACGGCGGTCGGGCTGGGCCTCTACGAAAGTTTTGCCGCCAGCGCGGCCATGTTGCAGGAGGCGGCCGTGCCTTCCGGCTCCGGCCCGACGGTGACGAGCCGGCGGCTGGACAGCTACTACGAGCTCACGCGGCCGTTCACCCCGCGCGAGTGGCTTTCTGTCCGGCCCGTCGCCGGCGCGCGCATCACCCACTACGCCGACGCCATCGGCGGCCGCTCCACCTACACGCGGGTGCTCGGCGAGCTCGGCGCCGACGCCGAGCTCCACGCCAGCGCCACCTACGACTACACCAACGAGCGCCAGGGCATCAACGGCCTCCGTCACCTCGTCACGCCGACGCTCTCCTACCGCTACATTCCCGCCGCCGCGAGCGGCGCCGCCTTCATCCCGGCCATTGATCGCAATGCGTTTTCCACCTACCTCCAGCCCCTCGGGTTTGCCGACACGCGCAACATTGACCAGCTCACCGCGACGAACACCTTGCGCCTCGGCGTCAACAACACGCTCCAGACGCGCGACCCCCATTACGGCTCGCGCGACCTCGCCTCGCTCAACTTTGCCGTGGACTGGCGCCTGAGCCGCGCCGCGGGCCAGCATCCGTTCTCCGCCGTGCAAACTGAGTTTGCCGTCATGCCTGCGTCGTGGCTGCGGCTCGACACTTTCAGCCGCGTTGATCCGCGCAATGGCGCGCTGCGCGAGCTCAACTCTGGCGTCACCCTCCACGACGGCGACGCCTGGTCGGCGCGCCTCGGCTCACACTACCTCCAGCACCAGTTGCAGGAATACGTGCTCGACGGCAGCTACCGCCTCGACGAGACCCGCGCGCTGCTCACCCGCCTCCATTACGACGCGCGCCTCTCGCGCTTCGTGGAGCAGGACTATGGCCTGAGCCAGAACCTCGCCAACCTCTGGCTCATCCGCTACCTCATCGTGCTCTATGAGGGACCGCGCCGCGAAAGCTCCTTCGGCTTCAACGTCGAGGTGGAAATGCGCCGGTGGTGATGCGCGTCGCGCATCCGCGAAACTTGGAGGAAAAGCTGGCGAGGCCCGCAAAGGCAGATTTTTCCACCGCGAAGGCCCGGCGCCGGGCCGCTGCTTTCTGTTCCGCTGAAATCGGAGCCCCTCCGTGGGCTCACTCGGACTGAATCCGAATTCGCATTTATGCGCGACCCTTCGCGGTTCACCCTTTACAGCTTTCAGATTCAACCAACCCATGCCCCTGCCCGACCGCATCGCCGCCAACCAGTCGCAACACCTCCTGCGCCTGCTTGCCGCGCTGCGCCCGCACTGGCGCGCCGACCGCAACCTCCCGGCTCGCCTCCAGCGCCTCCTCGCCGCCAACCCTGCCTTTGGCGCGCGTGACCGTCGCCTTTACCGCGCACTCGTTTTCACCGCGTTGCGCCACCTGCCGGAGATCGAGCCGCCGCTCAGTCCCGCGCCCGACGAGGCCGTCCGTATCATCGCGTGGCTTGCCGCCGACACCAAGGATACGCGCGCCTTTCGCGCCGCCTTCGCCACTGGCGAGCCACCGGCCTTGGACCCGGCGGCGATGCTGCCCGCATGGGTGCGGGAACACTGCCCGGCGGCGTTCGCGCCGGAGGAGCTCGCTGCGCTCAACCGCCGCGCCCCGCTCTGGCTGCGCATGCAAACCGATACCCCCGAAAAAATCTTCACCGAGTTCGCCGCGCACGGCTGGCCATGGACGCAGCCGCCCGGGCTGCCCGGCGCGCTCCGCCTCGACGCCGAGGCCGACGTGACCAAGACCGACGCGTTTCGCTCCGGCCTTTTCGAGGTCCAAGACCTCGGCTCGCAGCTCGTGCTCGCCAGCGTCGGAATTGCGCCCGGCGGCCGCTGGCTCGATGCCTGCGCGGGTGCTGGCGGCAAGACGCTCCAGCTCGCCCGCCTCCTCGGCCCCGCCGGCCACGTTGATGCCACCGACCCGCGCCCCGCCGCGCTCGACGAATTGAAGCTCCGCGCCGCGCGCGCCCAGCTCCCCGGCATCCGCGTGGTCCCCCACCCCGCCGCCGACGGTTATGACGGCGTGCTGGTGGACGCTCCGTGCAGCGGCACCGGCACCTGGCGGCGCGCACCACACTTGAAATGGAGCACCACGCCCGCCGACATCCCCGCGCATGCCACCCGCCAGTTGGAAATCCTGCGCCATCACGCCCCGTTCGTCCGTCCTAGCGGCCTGCTGGTCTACGCAACGTGCTCGCTCAGCCGGATGGAAAACGAGGCCGTTGCTGACGCCTTCCTCGCCACCGAACCCGCCTTTGTGCCCGCCCCGTTGCACGAGCGTTTCGGTTTTCCCGGCCCCGGCCCAACGCTCACCATCCTTCCCGCCCGCCACGACACCGACGCTTTCTTCGTTGCCGCCTTCCGCCGTCAGGCTGCCCCTTGTGTCACCGGCTAAAATGTAAGCGGATGGTTGCGCCTGCCAGGGAAGGCTCGCCGCGATGCGTTTGCGGCCCTCGCCTTTTCCTTGCGAGCCCTGCAACTTCACGCCCATGGCACGTTCCACACCAGCCCAAGCCGACATGGCCCAGGACCGCCTCCCCAAGGCGGCGCTCAACCGCGAAAACCTGCGCCAGACCTTTGCGCTCGCGCGCTATGTCCGCCCTTACCGGGCGCGGTTTTTATCCGGGCTCACCACCCTGTTCATCAGCGCCACCCTCGGGCTGGCATTTCCGCTCCTCGCGGGCACGCTCATTGATTCCGCGCTGAATCCTGGCCTCGCCACCGTGCCGTTGCTCGGCACCCTCAGCCTCAATCAGGTCGCGCTCCTGCTCGCGGCGTCGGTCACAATGCAGGCGCTCGCATCGTTCAACAGCGCCCTGTCCTTCAACCGCGTCGGCCAGAGCGCGCTGGCCGACTTGCGCCGGGACTGCTACGGCCGGCTCATCTCGTTGCCGATGGCGTTTTTCGCGCAGCGGAGGGTCGGCGAGCTCACCAGCCGCATCTCGACCGACGTGGCCCAGATCGAGGGCGCGCTGATTGATGCCCTCCCGCAGATCTGCCGGCAGACCGTCTTCCTGCTCGGCGGCATCACGATGATCGCGCTCACCTCGGGCCGGCTCACAGCGGTGATGCTGGGCACCCTGCCGCTGCTCATCGCGGCGGCGGTGTTTTTCGGGCGGCGGCTGCGGGGTTTCGCCCGCGAGACCCAGGACCAGTTGGCCGCAACCAACACCATCGTGGAGGAAACCTTGCAGGCCATCGCCAGCGTGAAGGCCTTTGCCAACGAGTCGTTTGAGCTCGGCCGTTATGAACGCGCCAACGCCCGGGTGCTCGCCGCCGCGCTCAGCGCCGCCCGCTGGCGGGCGGTGTTCGTGGCGTTCTTCATCGTCGCGCTCTTCGGCGGCATCGTGATCGTGCTGTGGTTCGGTGCCGGGCTGCTCCAGAGCGGCGGCATCAGCCCGGGGCAGCTCACCCGTTTTGTGCTCTACACCACTTTCGTTGCCGGTGCGATGGGGCAGGCGGCGGAATTGTTCAGCCAGCTACAGAAAACGGTCGGCGCGACCCAGCGGGTGCGCGAGCTCCTGCGCGAGCCGACCGAAATCGCGGTCGGAGCGCCGGACACGACGGCCGGGCCGCCACCCGCCCGCTTGCGTGGCGAGGTGGCGTTTGCGGCGGTGAGTTTCCGCTATCCCTCGCGGCCCGATGTTGCCGTGCTGCACGATATCACGCTCACCGCACGTGCCGGCGAACGCATCGCCCTCGTCGGCCCGAGCGGCGCGGGCAAATCCACGCTCACTGCCCTGCTGCTGCGTTTTTACGCACCTGACAGCGGCCGGCTGCTGCTCGACGGGCGTGACGCCCGTGACTATCCGCTGCACTGGCTGCGTGGTCAGATGGCGATTGTGCCGCAGGACGTGCTGCTCTTCGGCGGCACGATCGCGGAGAACATCGTCTATGGCCGGCCCGGCGCGGACGACGCCGCCATCCGCGAGGCCGCCCGTCTCGCCAACGCGGACGAGTTCATCTCCAGCTTCCCCGACGGCTACGCCACGCTGGTCGGCGACCGGGGCATCCAGCTCTCCGGCGGCCAGCGGCAGCGCATCGCCATCGCCCGCGCGATCCTCAAGGACCCCGCCATCCTCATCCTCGATGAGGCGACCAGCTCGCTCGACAGCGAGAGCGAGCGGCTCGTGCAGGTCGCGCTGGAGCGCCTGATGGCGGGCCGCACCACGTTCATCGTCGCGCACCGGCTCGCTACGATCCGCACGGCCGACCGCATCGCCGTGCTGGAGGCCGGCCGGGTGGTGGAGCTGGGCAATCACACCGAGCTGTCGGCCAAACCGGACGGCCTCTATCGTCGGCTCAGCTCGCTGCAATTCGGGCAGGGAGAGTTTTCGACTGCTGATGACAGTCTGACAGCGACAACAATAATTAAAGCCTGAACTCTTCTGGCTCTCTTCATAGTTCCCTAATTATTAGCTTGCGCTGATGCATTCGCGGCGAAGGTTGCGCGTTGGGCACTTCACCATCTCACTATGATTACCTATCTCACCGAAACACCCAATTGGTTTGTTAAAATTCCATTTTCAAAAACAGAGTTTGATGGCAAATCGCTTCGCTGGGGACTCCCACAAAGCCACCCCGTCGTTTCCGAAAATACCGAGTGGGCAATTCGATGTGAGAAGTCAACAGGCGATGGCAGGATTGCCATTAGACTAATTTTCTCAGGTTTTTCGCCAATGTCTTTTTCCGGCACCAATAAGAGGCATCAGATGACAATACATGAAGGGCCTTACCTTGCTCAAGCCGCGCTCAAGCTGCTAAAGAAGGAAGATAGCCGAAAATCTTCGGCAGATTTTTGTGTAATGATCTCACCCAAGTAGAAACAATTACTTCTTAGATGTCCGAGAACACGTAAGAAAGCGAAGAAGAATGGTTTGGCGACACAATCGTGACGAGGACGTCGCGGCTCCATTTCGGAATAATCACACCGCCCGCAGGTCGAGTGTGAAAGGTTGCTCGGGAGTGGGTTTCTCTGGCGGTGGGACGTTCAACGTGCCGGGCGTGTGGCCGTGCGTCGTGAAGCGCGCGAGCCGGCGGCTTTCGGCCTCGTAGGAGTTGACCGGGAACGTCTCGTTGGCCCGGCCGCCGGGGTGCGCGACATGGGTTCTATTCGTTGCCGTAGAGCACCCAGGTGTCCTTGCTGCCGCCGCCCTGGGAGGAATTGACGACCAGCGAGCCGGGGCGCAGCGCGACGCGCGTAAGGCCGCCGGGGATGATGACCGGCTTTTCGCCGTAGAGCACGAAGGGCCGCAGATCAATGTGCCGGCCGGCGAAACCGCCCTCATAATACGTCGGATGGCGCGAGAGCGAAACGACCGGCTGCGCGATGTAATTGCGCGGGTCGGCCTCGACCTTGCGGCCAAACTCCTCGCGCTCGGCCTTGGTGGAAGACGGGCCCATCAGCATGCCGTAGCCGCCGGCCTCGTTGGCCGATTTCACGACGAGCTTGTCGAGGTTGGCGAGGATATGCTTCCGGTCGGCCTCCTCGTTGGCGAGATAGGTGGGGACGTTCGGGAGGATGGGATCCTGGTCGAGGTAGTATTTGATCATGCGCGGCACGAAACAATACATGACCTTGTCATCGGCGACGCCGGTGCCGATGGAGTTGGCGAGCGAGACATGCCCGGCCCGCAGGGCGTTGATGAGGCCGGGCACGCCGAGCGCGGAGTCCTTGCGGAAGACGGTCGGGTCGAGAAAATCGTCGTCAATGCGCCGGTAGATGACATGGACGGGGCGCAGTCCCTTGGTCGTGCGCATCCAGACCCGCTGGTCGCGCACCAGCAGGTCGCGGCCCTCGACAATCTCGATGCCCATCTGGCGGGCGAGGTAGGTGTGCTCGAAATAGGCGGAGTTGTAGGCGCCGGGGGTGAGGAGCGCGACGGTCGGGTCGGCCACGCCGGACGCGGCGACGTGCTTGAGTACCTTCAGCAGCTCGGCCGGGTAGTGCTCGACCGGGCGGACCCCGCACTCCTCAAAGCTCTCCGGGAACGTGCGCTTGATGGCGCGGCGGTTTTCGAGGACGTAGCTTACGCCGGAAGGGCAGCGGCCGTTGTCCTCGAGGACGAGGTAGTTGCCCTTGTCATCGCGGATGAGGTCGGTGCCGCAGATATGGATGTAGATGTCGCGCGGGACATTGAAGTTCACGAACTCGCGCCGGAAATGCTTCGCCGAGAAAACGTATTCCGCCGGGATGGTGCCATCGTTGAGGATGTGCTGGTCGTGGTAGATGTCGTGGAGGAAAAGGTTGAGCGCGGTGATGCGCTGGATGAGGCCGGCCTCGAGGTGCTCCCACTCACGCGCCGGGATGATGCGCGGCATGAGGTCGAAGGGGAAAATGCGCTCGGCACCCTGCGAGTCGCCATAGACGTTGAACGTGATGCCCTGCCGCAGAAACGCGAGGTCCACGGCGCGGCGCTTGGCGTCGAACTCGGCCTTGTTGAGCCCGGCGAATTTTTCCAGGAAGCGCGCGTAGTGCGGCCAGACCCGTCCCTTGGCCGTGAGCACCTCGTCGAAAAAACCGTCCGTGTCGTAGGGCTTGAAGAAGCCCTCGGGCACGGGCGCAGGCCGGGCGGCGGCGGAGGCGGGCGCGGGAATATCGGTGGCGGTGGACATGCGGTTCGCCCCATTAAGCAGGACGCGTGCAAAGTCGCGAGTTTTGTCTGACGAAAGGCGCAAGGTCCGTAACGCCGCCATTTGTCATTTGCCTCGCCCGCGGCGGCCCGCCAGCCTCGCCGCATGGTTTCCGACACCGACCACCGCATCAAGCTGCCCGTCTTTGAAGGCCCGCTTGACCTTCTCCTTTTTCTCATCCGAAAAAACGAGCTCGATATCTACGACATCCCCATCGAGTCCGTCACCCGGCAATACATCGCCGTCCTCCGCTCGATGCAGCAGCTCGACCTGGAGGTCGCGGGCGATTTCTTTGTCATGGCCGCGTCGCTGATGGAGATCAAAAGTCGGATGCTCCTCCCCCGGGGCGAGGCCGCCGTGGACCCCGACGGAGACGACGAGGGGTTCGACCCGCGCTGGGAGCTCGTCAACCAGCTCCTCCAATACAAAAAATTCAAGGAGGCCGCCGCCAAGCTCAACGAGCTGGCCGTCGCGCAGCGCGACATGCTCGCCCGCCACGTCTCCGTGCTCTCCGCCGACCGGGCGCTCAAACCCGTCGGCCGGCTCGACCTCTGGGCCACGTTCAACCTCGTGCTGCGCCGCCTCGCGGAAAAGCTCGTCGTCGGTGAGATCGAGGACGAGCAGGTGACCGTGGCCGACAAGATGGAGGAGCTCCTCGCGCTCACGCGCACGCGGCCCACGTTTGTGTTCTCCGCCCTGTTCACCGGGCCCGTGAGCCTGCGCGTGCTCGTGGCAACTTTCCTGGCCGTGCTGGAGCTCACGCGCCTCGGCCGGCTGCGCGTGCGGCAAAACGAGGCGTTCTCCGACATCGAGTGCTCGGCGCGTGAGGAACCGCCCCCCGAAGAAAACCCGCTTGAAACGCCCGCCGAAGCCGGCACGTTGACCGCGTGAGCAAAAAACCCACCAAGCCCACGCGGCCCGTGCCCGCGGCCACCAAGGCAAAAATTAACCCGCCCAAGGCGGCCAAGGTTCGCGCCGGCCTCCTCGGCCTCGCCCTCGACCATGACGACGGCCACAAGCGTCTCACGACGGGCGAGCAGTTCGTGCTCGTCGGCGGCTCGGAGGAGACCCACGGGCGCATGACCGAGACGGTCGTAAAGACCTTCGAGGAGCTGAAGCGCCGTCACAAACGCCTCGAAAGCGTCGAGCCGAAGGAGCTCGCCGAGATCCTGCAGGCGTCCGCGCCAAGGTGAATTTGCCTTCCCGCCAGCAACCACGCCCTTTTGACTTTCACCTTTCCTCCCTCACCGTTCAGTTTTCCACCATGTCCGCCAACATCACCAACCTCGACGCCACCTCCTTCAAGACCGCCATCGCCTCGGCCACGCTCACGCTCGTGGACTTCTGGGCGCCGTGGTGCGGCCCCTGCAAGGCGATCGCTCCGATCCTTGAGGAACTTGCCACCGAGCTGACCGGCAAGGTGCAGATCACCAAGCTCAACGTGGACGACAACGACGCCGTCTCCGCCGAATATGGCGTGCGCGCCATCCCCACGATGCTGCTCTTCAAGAACGGCCAGCTCGTGGAAACCATTGTCGGCCTGATGCCGAAAGCCACGCTCAAGGAAAAACTGCTCGCGCGGATTTGAACGGAAGTTTGCACCTCGCGTGAGGCCTCGGCGCATTTGTGGTAGGCTACGGATTCTCAGGCAGTGGTACGTCAGGAGGTAGGGGCGCCTCTCCGAGGCGACCACAGACGGCTCGGAGAGCCGCCCCTACAGACTGAGCCTACCAATTCTCATGCTGTCTTGACGCGCGCCTAAAGCACCTCACGCTGCCCGCTCCTTTGCCTGATGGTGTAATGGTAGCACAGGCGACTTTGACTCGCCTAGTCATGGTTCGAATCCATGTCGGGCAGCCAAGTTTTCACCTCTGAGAAATCGCCTTTTTTCCGTTTTTTCACCCGTGCTGCAATAGACTCTTTCAGGGTCACACCTCCGGCCAAATCGGGCCGCGATTCCAAACGGGCGCAGCATGACTGCGCCCCGACAATGGCAGACGCCATTCGGAAAGCCTCCAAGGCCTGACCGGTCGGCCCACTTCTCCCAAGGCCCCACCCGTTCAATTCCAAGTGTAGCGTACCGTGTAGGTGACGGGCTTCTCCTCGTCGGGCGCGAGCTTCACGCGGAACTCGACCGTCTGCGCGTCGGTCTTGGTGAACTCGTCGCTCTTCTCGGTGATCGTCCAATTCGTCCAGCGGTAGAGGTGCTCGACGACGCGGATTTCCACCGGCTCCTTCTTGCGGTTGCGGACCTTGATCTCGAATTTCTCCGTCGCCGAGTTGCCCCGGTTGTCGAGTTGGAAATCAACCCGTGTCCGCCCACCGACGAGATCAAACACGTCGCCGGTGTAAAAGCGCACCGTCTCGCCTTCGGGCGTGTGGTCGAGGTTGTTCTCCCCAGTGAACTCAATACGATGGTCGGCATCGTCTTGCCGGTAGAAACGCACCCGTCCTTTGGGCAGTGGCAGGCCGAGGCCATTTTCTTTCGTGTTCTTGAACTCGCGCATTGCTGACACCTTGGTGTTGGATCGGGTGCCATAGTCGGGATTGCGGAGAAATTCGGCCCGCATTCCTTGGAAATTGCTGACTGCCGCGCCGTCATAGACGTAAAATGTTTCGGACTTCACGCCAGTCGCACGGATGAACTCGACTTGCTTGGTCTCACGGTCGCGCAACGTTACTGGGTGGGCGAGCGAATAAAGATGAAACTCATCAAAGGATTTTTCCGTAACCATGGGTGGAGCGGCCACAGATTGTGCGGCTGCCGTGGTGGCAACGGAAACTTGATCGGAGGCGTATTCTTCCCTGATTTTGTTCACATCACCAGCCATAAGCTTGACGGTGGCGTTTTCGAAACGTGCGCCAGAATTATTCTGGATCGTCACCCAACCAGTAATGTCCAGTGTGTTTCCCTTTTCCGGCGCGACAAGATTGTAGGCGGCTTGCCAAGTAAAGCCGCCTGTGATGTAGCTCAGCTCGGCGTCGAGCTTCGCAGGCGCGTCGGCGGCAAGCTGCCAGGTGAGCGTGGGCCGGAGGATGCTATCGTCGGCGAGCGCGGGAAAAATCGGCTCGCCCGGCAACGAGAAGCGGAGCTTGCCGTCCACCTCGATGATCGGAGTGCCAAGGTTCGCGCCCCGGTCGGCGAGATAGGCCACCACTTTGCCACTTTCGGGTCCATCTGAAGCGAGGATAGGTGTGCCAGGCGCACTGCCACCTGCCGGGTTGTAGCCGCTGCGGATGATTTTCCCCTGAAGGGGAAATTCCTTCGCGTCCTTGTCGCGCACGAGGAAGGTGATGGTCTTGCCCTCATTGAGCTGGAGCATGAGGCCGGTCGAGATGACGTCGGCGCGGTAGCTTTGCTCGAGGATGCGGAGCGGCACCTTCCCTGCCGGGTCGCGCAGCACGACGG
>CAIQBC010000140.1 GCA_903869955.1 uncultured Opitutia bacterium | reverse complement strand
CGATGTGGCCGAAGCCCCCGGCGGCGAAAAGCAGAAGAAGCTGGTCAAGCGCCTGAAGGTGGTCGAAGCCTTTATCGACTCCGGTAACCGTCCGGAATGGATGATCCTGCAGGTGGTGCCGGTGATCCCGCCGGAACTGCGCCCGCTGGTGCCGCTGGACGGCGGCCGCTTTGCGACCTCCGACCTCAATGACCTGTATCGCCGCGTCATCAACCGCAACAACCGCCTCAAAAACCTGATGCAGTTGAAGACGCCCGATGTGATCATCCATAACGAAAAACGGATGCTGCAGGAGGCGGTTGATGCGCTCTTCGACAACGGCCGTCACGGCCGTCCCGTCACGGGCGCAGGCAACCGTCCGCTAAAATCCCTGAGCGACATGCTCAAGGGCAAGCAGGGCCGTTTCCGCCAAAATCTCCTGGGCAAGCGCGTGGACTATTCCGGCCGCTCCGTCATCGTTATCGGTCCAGAGCTTAAGCTCCACCAGTGCGGCCTGCCGAAGAAAATGGCGCTCGTCCTTTTCGAGCCGTTTATCATCCGCCGGCTCAAGGAGCTCGGATTCGTTCACACTGTCCGCGGCGCGCGGAAGATGATCGAGAAGCAGTCGCCGGAGGTGTGGGACATCCTGGAGGAGGTCACGAAAGGACACCCGGTTTTCCTGAATCGTGCGCCTACGCTGCACCGCCTTTCGATTCAGGCGTTTGAGCCGATTCTCATCGAGGGCGAGGCCATTCGTGTCCACCCGCTCGTCTGCACCGCCTACAACGCGGACTTCGACGGCGACCAGATGGCGGTCCACGTGCCGCTCTCCCTTGAGGCCATCATGGAGTGCAAGCTCCTGATGATGGCGACGAGCAACATTTTCTCGCCGTCCTCAGGCAAGCCCATCCTCACTCCGTCGCAGGACATCGTGCTCGGCGCGTATTACCTCACCATGGAGCCGCGCACCAAGCCCGCCAAGGGCGTCCATGTGCCGCTGCTCAGCGGCCTGCAGGAAATCCAATACGCCAAGGCCGACGGTGCGATCAAGTTTCACGACTGGGTCGAGGTGCCGAACCCCGACTTCGGCCGGGACACGGTCTACGGCAACAAGGAGAAAAAAATGCTCCGCACGACCGCCGGACGCGTCATCTTCAACGAGATCTGGCCCCCCGGGCTCGGCTTTGTGAATTTTCCCGTGCCGAAGTCCAAACTCGGCGACCTCATCCTCAATACCTACAAGGTGGCTGGTCCGAGCGTCACCGTCGAGATGCTCGACAAGCTCAAGGAGCTTGGCTTCGCCACCGCGTTCCAGGCCGGCATCTCCATTGGCACCGACGACATGATCATCCCCGAGTCGAAGAAAGACATCGTCGCCGATTCGCGCAAAAAGATCGCCGAGGTTGAGGGCCAGTTCAGCAAGGGCATCATCACCGATGGCGAGCGTTACAACAAGATCGTGGACATCTGGACCGGTGCGACCGACAAGATCGCCAAGGAGGTCTTCGCCAAGCTCGAAAACAACGATGGCCGCCCCGAGGTGAACCCCGTCTACATCATGATGGATTCCGGCGCCCGCGGCAACAAGCAGCAGGTCCGCCAGCTTTGCGGCGCGCGCGGCCTCATGGCCAAGCCTTCCGGCGAGATCATCGAGCGTCCCATCCTGTCCTCGTTCCGCGAGGGCCTCACCGTCCTCGAATACTTCATTTCGACCCATGGCGCCCGCAAGGGCCTGGCCGACACCGCCCTGAAGACGGCGGACGCCGGCTACCTCACGCGCAAGCTGTGCGACGTGGCGATGGATGTCGTCATCTCCGAGGACGATTCTGGCGCACGGGACGGTGTCTGGAAAAAGGCCATCTTCGAGGGTGACGACGAGATCGTCAGCCTCAAGGACCGCATCGTCGGCCGCTTTGCCGCCGAGGATGTGATCAACCCGCTCAATCCCTCCGAGATCGTGGTCGAGGCCGGCGAGCTCGTCACCGAGGAGATTGCATCCAAGATTGACGACGTGGGCATCGAACGGGTGAAGATCATGTCGCCGCTCACCTCGATCGCCAAGGTCGGCATTGATGCAAAGTCCTATGGCATCAATCCCGCGACCAACAAGGTCGCCAAGATCGGCGACTCCGTCGGCATCATCGCCGCGCAGTCCATTGGCGAGCCGGGCACGCAGCTTACCATGCGTACGTTCCACATCGGTGGTGTCGCGTCCGGCGGTTTCAAGACCCCCGAGATCAAGGTCCGCGCCGCCGGCAAGGTGCGTTACAAGAGCCTGCGCCTCGTGCAGACCGCCGATGGCGGCAACATCGTCCTCAACAAGACCGGCTCCATCATCATCATTGATGACGATGGCAAGGAGCTGGAGACCTACAGCATTGTGGTTGGCTCCTTCCTGCACGTCGCCGATGGCGCACGCATCGAGAAGGGTGCCGTTCTCGCGCAATGGGACCCCTACAATGTCCCCGTGCTCTCCGAAAAGGGTGGCACGCTGGCGTTCAAGGACATGATCCCCGGTGTCACCGTGAAGCGCGAGCTCGACGCCTCGTCCGGCCGCATTGCCACGGTTGTCACCGAGCATCGCGAGGACCTCAACCCACAGGTCGAGGTGCGCGATGCCAAGGGCAAACCTCTCGCTGCCTATTCCATCCCCGTGGGCGCACAGATCATCGTCAACGAGGGCGACGACATCGCCCCCGGCGCGATGCTCGCCAAGACCCCGCGTCAGGCGTCCAAGACCAAGGACATCACCGGCGGTCTGCCCCGCGTCGCCGAGCTGTTTGAGGCCCGCCGTCCGAAGGAGGCCGCCGAGATGTCGCGCATTGATGGGGTTGTCTCCTTTGAGGGCACGCTGCGCGGCAAGCGCAAGCTGGTCGTCCGCAACGAGGAGACCGCGCAGGAGGAGGAGCACCTCATTCCGCCCGGCAAGCACATCATCGTGCAGCCCGGCGACGTCGTGCACAAGGGCCAGCACCTCACCGAGGGCTCCGCCGACCCGCACGAAATTTTGGAAATCCTCGGGCCATCCGCGCTCTACGACTTCCTTATCTCCCAAGTGCAGGAGGTCTATCGCCTGCAAGGCGTGACGATCAACGACAAGCACATCGAGATCATCATCCGCCAGATGCTCCGCAAGGTCCGCATCACCGATCCCGGTGACACGGAGAACTTCTGGGGCGAGCAGGTGGACCGCTCGACGTTCCTCTTGGAAAACAAGCGTATCGAGGAGGCCGGCGGCAAGCCCGCCGAGGCCGAGCCGATCCTGCTTGGCATCACCAAGGCCTCCCTCGAGACCGAGTCGTTCATCTCCGCCGCAAGCTTCCAAGAGACGACCCGCGTCCTGACCGACGCCTCGACCCTCGGTAAACTGGACAACCTGAAGGGCTTCAAGGAAAACGTGATAATGGGCCATCTCATCCCTGCCGGCACTGGCCTGCAGCGTTACAAGCGGCTCAAGATCACCCTGCCTTTCGGTGCCGACTTGCCCGCCCCCGCCGAGGAAACCAAGGCCGCCGCTGCGAGCTGAGCGCTTCCTTCTGCAACAACTTCAAGACCGCAGCTGGGATCCCGGCTGCGGTCTTTTTTTGGCAAAAATAGGTGGGGCTGAGTGCCCTCACCCGGTATCACGCCCCTGGCCGAAAAATCTCCATCACTTTCTCATTCGTCTCCAGCCGCGGCCCGCCGATCAAGTCCACACAATACGGGATCGCCGGAAACACCGCCTCCAAGTTTTCCCGGATGGCTTTGGGCCAGCCCGGCAGGTTCACAATGAGGGTACGCCCGCGAATGCCCGCCGTCTGGCGCGAGAGAATGGCGGTCGGGACAAATTTGAGCGAGGTCGCGCGCATCAGCTCACCGAAGCCGGGGAGCATTTTTTCGCAGACGGCGGCGGTGGCCTCGGGCGTCACGTCACGCGGCGTGGGGCCGGT
>CAIQBC010000139.1 GCA_903869955.1 uncultured Opitutia bacterium | reverse complement strand
TTGCGGTGGCGGCGACATGGGGAGCTTGACTCATGCCCCGAGTCGCGTGTCAAGCGGCGGTTAATGGCCGCCTACCTGGGTAGTTACCTTCATTTTATATTACCAATTCATAAAACACGCATTTGGGTTGAAGCACCACAACGGCGGATCACTCGAAACTCGGATAAGACTGTTATTAGATCAACTGCCAGACAATCGGGAAAAAGCGGAGCGGTTTCGTGGTTTTCTGCGCGGTCTGAGCACCAGCTCAGAATTCAGGTCAGCTAGACTGCATCTGGATAGCGTATCTGACGTCTCATCACACGAGCACGATATATTGCAGTGTTTAGACGTTGTGCTTGGTGCGATGCAATTTAGGTTAAATAAAAAACACCTGGAAAAACCGCCGGGAGAAAGAAATCGCGGCAAAAGAACGAGGGCGAAAGAAGTTGTTTACAATCACATAAATAAACGGATTCGCAAAATACATACTAATTTTAACATCGGGATTTCTACGGGCACTGCTGGAGATATAACCAACCGCTGGACGCATCCTTACCGCCATTGGCTGTTTATTCCGTCCGAATACGTAATAGCGCCGCGTGAAACGAAAAAATAAATCCCTACCAACGCTATGTTCGTATGAACGTATCCTAAGTGAGACTTGGGACTTCGCGTCGGCAGGGACCCGATTACTCTAGTGATGCGATTCGTGGCCTGTCAAGCCTTATCTGAGCCATTTAGGCCGTTTTTGCCCGCTGCCAATACACTGGACGCAGGCAACGCCCTCGGGCCAGCGGATGTTGCGGAAGGCCGTTTCCGCTCCCTCATGTGGGGGCCGGAGCCGTTCGGGGCGATATCGGCCGTGGTGGCGGCTGATACATACTACCGGGAGTATCTGCGTGTATTTTCTCTAATCCATTGCTTTATCTACGAGAAAAGTTCTTTCTTGCCAACGAAACAGACCAGCGACGATTGGCCCCAGCTATCGTTGGACAGGTCGAGGTTCAAGCAATTGCCCTGGGACCGCTAATCACCCGGCCAATTCCAGGCGTCACACAACCCCCTTGACATCGAATAACTTAATTTGTTATTAACACTCCCATAGACGCGCCGGCCGCACACAACACCCAAGACACCCGCCCGGGGCACCGGACGGAAAGCCGCGCCCGCGCCATTCCCGCCAACATCGCCGCAATCCTAAACATCGTCCGCGCCCTCCTCGGCTACGGCCAGCACCTCGACGCCACCGTTACCGCCCAAATCAACCACCCCCGCTTCCCGACCCTGGCCATGGGCTTTGGCACCCACGACCTCCGGCGCATCATCAACCATATCCAGCGCGGCATCCTCCGCGCCATGATGCTGGAGCGCTATCTCCTCGCCCGCGCCGCCCAAGGCCGCGATATCGCGGCCAAGCCGCAACCCAAACCCGCCGAACCGGACGACATCGAGGGGCTGGAGCTCCAATGCCGCCCCCCATCCGACCAGGGCACCAAGCCGCGCAAGCCGGCCACCCGCCGCCCCCTCCCCGACTCCGACGACCCCCTCCATTTCGCGATCCCGAGCTTGAAGGAGCTGGAAGCCCAGGTCCGCCGCCGCTCCATCGGCCGCACCATCGCCGAGATATGCCTGGACCTCGGCATCTCCCCCGCCGTCTGCGGCGGCGAAATCTGGTGGGAGATCTCCGAGACCTTCCAGCATTTCGACGGCAATTTCAGCCATTTCAACGAAACCCACAGAAACCGCCGCAAGGCGTTCGACAAGGAGCGGCAGCGACAGCCGCAGACCTGGACCTACGACCTCTGGGACAAGCCGAGGGACGCAATGCGCGACATGCTCGGGTATGTCATCGGCGAGCCGGCCACCGCCCCCTCCGGGTGAAACCCAGGCACATCGAGGTTCACCGCCCGCTCGGCCAAGGCCGAGGGGGTGAGTCGGCGCGCGCCCAGATTCTCGGCACCGCGGCCATAGGCAAACTCGGCGGCCCTCGGTGCGAAACCTTCGGTCGGAAGTCCCGAGCAAAGGCGTCGCCGTGTGGGCAAAGCCCCCGCCCCCTTTACCCATACGCGTCCCATCGCGATGCTGCGCCTTTACGAAGGGGAGCACACCAATGGAAGCGGGATATCTCGGGGTCGGGTCGATGGGGCAGCCCATGGCGACCAAGCTGCTCGACGGCGGCCACCAACTGACGATCCTCGACGTCAATCCGGCGGCGATGCAGCCATTGCTGGACCGTCAGGCACGACGCGCGCACACGCCGAAAGAACTGGCGGAGCAATGCGAGGTCGTATTCGTGTCCCTGCCAACCCTCGGCGCGTTCCGAAGCGTCGTGTTCGGCGACAACGGGCTTCTGCAGGGCAACAAGATGAAGATTCTCGTCAACACCTGCACCGTTGGCCAGAAATTCCTGCGGGAAGTCGAGACAGCCATGACCCCACGCGGTGTCACCATCGTCGATTGCCCTATCTCCGGCGGCCCATCGGGCGCCGCGGCCGGCACATTATCGGTCATGGTTTCAGGGGACCCGGCGACAGTGGAGAAATTGATGCCGGTGCTGTCGCTCTGGGGTCCCACCGTCACGATCGCCGGCGACAAGCCAGGCGCGGCTCAGGTGCTGAAGCTGACCAACAACGCGCTGTTCATTATCTCCCTGGTTGCCTCATCCGAAGCATTCGTCATGGGCGCCAAGGGAGGGGTTAATCCCGAGATCCTGTTGAAGGCGATCTCGGTCGGCACCGGCGACAACGGCACATTGAAAAAAGTGCTGCCGCAAGCGGTGCTGACGCGGGATTTTAACTTTGGCGCCGCGATGCACATCCTTAACCCATTTTTAACACGAAAACTGCAATATTACGCAATGAATAACGACAACATATTGATTTATCGCATTATTATTTGCGGCTCTAATTGTAGTGCCATAATTACATAGAGTTCCC
>CAIQBC010000138.1 GCA_903869955.1 uncultured Opitutia bacterium | reverse complement strand
CTGCTCCTGCACCTTGATCTGCTCGCGGGTGAAGAGGACGGCGTAGAACTTGGTGCGCACATCGAGCAGCGCATTGTTGATGGAGGCGCGGAGATCGAGCAACGCGGACTCGCGGACGAGGCGTTGCGCGTCGAGCGCGGACTGGATGCTGCCGCCGGCGTAAAGCGTCTGCCGGACATTGAGCGCGATGCTCCAGTTTTGATAGCCTGGTGGGACGCCCAAGGCGATGTTGTCAGCGAGTCGGTTGTAGCTGCCGTTCACCGTGGCGTTGGGCAGTGCGAGCGCCCGCACTTCGACGATCACACCCTCCTGCTCGCGGATGCGCTCGCGTGCCTGCAGGATGGCGAAGCTGTGCTCGACGGCGTACCGGACCGCGGTCTCAAGGTCGAGTTTGTCCGGTACCGCTGGCACGGCCGGGGCCGCCGCCAAGGACAGAGAACTGAAGGGCTGAAGGCAGAAAACGAGCACTGCGAGCACGAGGCGGGCAGCGTGGACGGGACGAGGAAGGTTCATTGGAAGAATTATTTGGCGAGGAGGACGTCGGGGGCAAGCGCGTGCACGGTGGCTGTGGCGCGGGCCTTGCCGTGGTCGGCGGCAATGAGAATGTAGAACGCGGGCACGACATACAGCGTGAACACGGTGCCGACCGCCATGCCGACGACGAGCACCCAGCCGATGCTGTTTCGCGCCGCGGCGCCGGGGCCGGTGACGAAGATGAGCATGAGGTGGCCGAATACCGTCGCAGCGGAGGTCATCAGCACGGGGCGCAGGCGGGTGGCGGCGGCTCGGCGGATGGCGTCAATTTTCGCCAAGCCCTCCTCCTGGAGGCGGTTGGCAAATTCGACGATAAGGATGCCGTTCTTGGCGATCAGGCCGACGAGCGTGATGAGGCCGATTTGCGAGTAGATGTTGAGCGAGGTCTTGCCGAGGAAGACGGGGAGCAGCGCGGCGACGAGCGCCAGCGGCACGGAGCCGAGCAGAATAACAAAGGGATCGCGGAAGCTGTTGAACTGCGCCGCGAGCACGAGGAAGATGAGGATGAGCGCGAGCGCCCCCGTCTTCCACAGGGCATTGCCTTCCAAGCGGAGCTGGCGCGACTGCCCGCCGTAATCAATGGAGTAGCCGGCGGGCAGGATTTCCTTCGCCTTGTCCTCCAGTTTTTTCAGCGCGACATCCACGTTGGGGCCGACGCCCTGGATGTGCAGGGCGTTAAGCTGCTGGAAGCGGTTGAGCGTGCGCGGCTCGACGGTCTCCTTGAGCGTGGCGATCGTGGAGAGCGGGATGAGCTGCCCCTGCGGGCCGCGGATATGGTAGTCGAGCAACTGCGCGGCGTTGAGCCGCCGGCCGCGCTCGACCTGCGGGATGACGCGGTAGCTGCGGCCGTCGTTGACGAAACGGTTGACGTAGCCGCCGCCGAGCATCGCGCCGAGGTCGTGGGCCACGTCGGCGAGGTTGAGGCCCATCGAGGCGACTTTGTCCTTGTCAATCTCGATCTCGGTCTGCGGGAGGTCGAACTTGAGGTCGGTGTCGGCAAAATAAAATGTGGGCTCGCCGCCGCCGGCGTTGGCGTCGGTGTTGGCGAAGAGCGCGAGCTGGTTGGCAAACTCCATCATCTCCTTGTGGTCGGCGGTGGAGCGCACCACGAAGTCAATCGGCATGGAGCCGGCGGACGGCAGCGGGTCGGGATGCTTCAGCACCACCTGCAGTCCCGCGATGGCGGCGGCTGGCGCCTGCAGCGACGCCTCGATGGCCATGGCGTCACGTTTCCGTTCGGACCACGGCTTGAGGATGACGCCGGAAAAGCCAAACTGGACGCCGGTGAGCTGGAACGACTGCTGGTACTCCGGCACCTTATCGACAAACATCTGCTGCACTTGGTTCGCGTAGAGGACATTTTGGTCAATCGTGGCGGTGGGCGGCGGGATCAGGTAGCTGAAGACCACGCCCTGGTCCTCGACCGGCGCGAGCTCGTGTTGGGCCGTGGAGAGAAACGGCACCGCCAGCAGCGCCAGCATCGTGGCAAACGCCAGCACATGGGGCAGCGAGGCAAAGCGCCGGCCCAGCAGCCAGTCGTAGCCCAGCACAAAAATTGCGGGCACGATGACCAGCGCCATTCCGCCCATCGCGATGGCGGCGGCGTTGCTGCGGACAAACTCCCCGCTGCTCATCGCCCACACCACGCCCGCGACCAGGCCGATGCCGAGCGGAATCAGCAGCATGGCCTTCAGCACCAGGCGGCCGGCCGCCCACGGATCGTCACGGCGGGCCAGCATCGCGCCGAGCACGCGCTCGTAGCCGTTACGCAGCCAGTCAAACACGCGATTGATGCGCCCGCTCAGGCCCTGCTCTTCATGTGCATGGTCCTTGAGCATGTAGGCGCCCATCATGGGCGACAGGGTGAGCGCGACGAAGCCGGAGACCGCGACCGCTCCGGCGAGCGTCATGGCGAACTCACGGAAGAGCGCGCCGGTGATTCCGCCCTGAAAGGCGATGGGCGCATAGACGGTGGCGAGCGTGATCGTCATCGAGATGACCGGGCCGACCAGCTCGCGCGCCCCGAGGATGGCGGCGTCGAACGGCGTTTTGCCCTCGCGGATGTGGCGTTCGATGTTTTCGACCACCACGATGGCGTCGTCCACCACGATGCCGACCGCGAGCACGATGGCGAGCAACGTGAGCAGGTTGATGGTGAAGCCAAACAGCAGCATGAGAAACAGCGCCCCCACGAGCGAGACCGGCATCGCCACGATCGGAATCAGCACCGAGCGCACGGAACCCATGAAGAGGAAGATGACCAGCATTACGATCATCAGCGTCTCGGAGAGCGTCTTTACGATCTCATGCAGCGCGTCCTCGATGTATTGGGTGGCGTCGTAGGCGACCAGCCCCTCCAGCCCGGCGGGCAGGGCGGCCTGCACCTCGGGGAAGGCCGTGCGCACGCGCTTGATGACCTCGACGGTGCTCTCCGTCGGCAGCACCCAGAGGCCCATGAACGTGGCGGTCTTGCCGCCGAAGCGCACCTCCGTGTCGTAGTCCTCCGCACCGAGCGACACATCGGCCACGTCGGAGAGATGGATGACGACGCCGTCGTGCTCGGCCACGGTCATCGTGCGGAACTGCTCCACGTTTTTCAGGTCGGTGTTGGCGATCAGGCTGATGCTCTGCATCGAGCCTTTGGTCGAGCCGACGGCGGCGAGGGCGTTGTTGCGCTGCAACGCGACAAACACGTCGGACGGGCTGAGCCCGCGCGCGGCGAGCTCGTCGGGCTTCAGCCAGATGCGCATGGCAAACACACGGCCGCCCAGGATGTCAGCCTTTTGCACGCCCTTGATGGCGGCGAGGCGTGGCTGGACCATGCGGCTCAGGTAGTCGGTGATCTGGTTCTGATCCATGGTGTCCGAGTAAAAGCTCAGGTACATGGAGGCGAATTCGTTGTCCGCCGGCTCGACGCTGATGCTGGGCGACTCGGCCTCGGGCGGCAGTTGGCTGCGCACCTGGTCAATCTTGGCGCTGATCTGCGCGAGTGCGGCGTTGGTGTCGTAATTCAGGCGCAGGTGGACGGTGATCTTGCTGAGGCCCGCGCCGCTGGTGGACTCAATGTAGTCAATGCCGTCTGCACTGGCAATGGCCCGCTCAAGTTGCGTGGTGATGTAGCCGCGCACTGTGTCCGCGCCCGCGCCAAAATAGACGGTGGTGACGTTCACCAGCGCGCTGTCGCTGCGCGGATACTGGCGGGTGTTGAGCTTGGTGTACGCCACCACCCCGACGATGAGGATGACGATGTTGACCACCAGCGCGATGACAGGCTTACGGATGAAGAGGTCGGTGAAAGAGGATTTCATGGTGGAAGGAGGTGGGAGCGCGGGCGCCCTCGCCCGCCAGAACGCGACGTGATCGTCGCGTCTCCAATGGAAAATTGCTCAGCTATTGTTGGGTTTCGGGGCCTGCTCGCTGGTGGGCTGCACCGTGTTGTTGACCTGCACCGCCATGCTGTTGCGGAGCTTGAAGGCCCCGCCGGTCACGACCTGTTCGCCGGCCTTCACGCCTTCGGTGAGGGCGATGAGGTCGCCGCGCGCCGGCCCGAGCTTCACGAACTGCTGGCGCACGCCGAGGAACTCCTTGCCGTCGGCGTCCTTCATTTTCTCGACGATGAAAACGGAGTTGCCATAGGAGGCGTAGGCGATGGCGGTGGCCGGCACCACGATCTGCCCCTCGACGGCGGGCAGCTCGATCTCGACCTGGGCAAACATGCCGGCGCGGAGCTGCTCCTGCGGGTTGGCCAGCGTGGCCTGCACGGCGAGGTTGCGGGTGGACACGTCCACTTCCGAATTGATCGCGGTCACGGTGCCCGCGAAGGACTGGTCGCCAAACGCGTCCACCGTCACAGCGATGCGCTGGCCGGACGAGACGGCGGCGATCTGGCGCTGGGGCAGGCTAAAATTGACGTAGATGGGGTTGAGCTTTTGGAGCGGCAGGAGCGCGCGGCCGCGGGTCATGAACTGCCCGACGTTGACCTGGCGGATGCCCACGCGGCCGTCGAACGGCGCGCGCACCGATTTTTTTTCGATCGTGGCCTGGAGCGCGGCGACATCGGCCACGGCCTGCTTGAGGGCGGCGTCGGCAGAATCATACTCCGACTTGGCGGTGGCGTTGCTGTCGGAAAGCTCCTTGGCGCGGCGGGCGTTGAGCCGCGCCAGCTCGGCGCGGGCCTGGGCGGCGACAAGCTGCGCGGCCTCGACGGTGGTGTCGAGCTGCACCAGCAGGTCGCCGGCCTTCACCGCCGAGCCGCTCTCGGCCGCGATACTGACGATAGTGCCGTCGGCATCAGCGCTGAGCATGATGCCCTGCACCGGGGCGAGCGTGCCGATGGCGTTGAGAAACGGATGCCAGCCGATGGCCTTGGCCTCGGCCGTCGTGACGGCGGTGAGCGGTTTCGCCTGCGGTGCGGAGGCGACCTTGACCTGGGCGACCTTGACCGCGCCGAGCGTGGCGAGGAGGACAGAAAATGCGAGGAGGGCGATGGTGAATTTCTTGAGCATGGGAGTGGGCGGGAGAGTTAGAGCGGCGGGAACGGTGAAAATTCAGCGGGTGGCGGCGAACGGGCGATGGACCGGCTCGGCGGCCAGGGAGACATCGGGCGCGATTTCGGCGGCGCGGTGGAGCACTTTGGTGAGCAGACGCACAAGCGTTTTGCGCTCGGCCTCGGAGAGCGGCTCCATGAGCTGCGCCAGCTGGCGGAAATGCGAGGGCAGCACCTTCTGGAGCAGCTTCTCGCCGCGCGCCGTGAGGCCCACGGCCAGCATGCGGCGGTCGTCGGGATCGGGGGTGCGCGTCACGAGGCCGTCGCGCTCCAGGGTGTCCACCAGGCCGGTGATGGTCGCGCGGGTCACGCCGGTGCGCTCGGCCAGCTCGGCCGGGCTTAGCGGGGCCGCCTGGTCATGGGCCTCGTGGCAACTGCCCCACAGCGCCATGAGCACACCGAAACGCCCCTGTGTGAGATGATGCCCGGCGAGGTTGGACTCGACCACACGGAACGCCTCGTCGCCCGTCCGCAACAGGTGCAGAAACGCCTCCGCTGCCGACGGATCGAGGTCGGGAAACTGCCGCGCGGCCTCGAGCAGGCACTCGTAGCGCGGAAGTTCTTTGAGGAGGAGCAGTGGCATGGTGGATCGTCTGGCTTTAAGCTATAAGGGGGCTTACAGTTAGGCTCCTAATCAAAAACGCAAGTATATTTCTTGGGGTGGCGCCTTCGCGCTCTTTCTCATGCCAGATTTACCGGATCCACATCCAGCACCTGCGTGATGTCGTCGGGCCAGGCAAACTTGGCGCGTAGCTTGGCGAGGTCGGCGGTCACGCGCGTCACCCCACTGGTGAAATACCAGAGCTGCCAGCGATACTCGTCTTTGATTTTTTCGATCGGCGACGGCGTCGGGCCGCGCAACTCTACGCGGTTGCCCAGCTCCTGCTCGACGTGCCGCGCCCATTGTTCGGAGAAAAATTTCAGCTTCTCGGGGTTCGGTCCGCGAAAGAGATGG
>CAIQBC010000137.1 GCA_903869955.1 uncultured Opitutia bacterium | reverse complement strand
TGGAACCAGCCGCGATGCTGATCGCTGCCTTCGAGATAGAGATCGGCGGGCCATGACGTGCCACCTTGGCCCCGCTTAAGCACGGCAGCATGCGACGAGCCGGAGTCGAGCCACACGTCGAGCGTGTCGCGACCGCAGGTGAGGGTGGCAGGCGCAGGCCAGCCGGTGGGGAGCGCGACGCCGTCAAGAATTTGTGTCGGCGTGGCGTCATACCAGAAATTGGTGCCGAGCTTTTCAATCTTGGCCGCAACGGCGCGGACGACACCGGCGTCGAGCCAGGCTTTCTTGTCCGCATCGTAGAACGCGATGATCGGCACGCCCCAAGTGCGCTGGCGGCTGATGCACCAGTCGGGCCGCGACTCGACCGCGCCCCGGATACGCCCCTCGCCCCAAGACGGTATCCAAGAGACTTTGCTGATGGCATCGAGCGCAAGGGCACGCGCTTTTAACGATGTGCGTGCGTCAGAATCATCCGGTCCGCTGAACGTGTAGTCTAGGCCAACAAACCATTGATCGACCGCCCGAAAGATTATGGGTGTTTTTGAGCGCCAGCAATGCGGGTAGCTGTGAACATATTTTTGCTTGGCGAATAAGGCGCCGGCGGCAGCAAGTTTCTTTAGCACCCCAATATTGGCCGGCGATGTGCGTTTTTTTTCCAAATCCTCAACGGTTTCGAGCGCAGTCAAGCCAACAAGGTCAGGGGGCACGCGGCCATCATCCATGAACCGACCGTCCGGACCGACCGGGCAATAGATTTCAAGTTTGTAGAGGAGGCCGGTGAGGCGGTCATCCGCACCATGCCCGGGTGCGGTGTGCACACAACCCGTGCCGCTGTCCGTTGTGACGTAACTGGCGAGCACAACTGGAGAGGAGCGGTCGATGAAGGGATGGCGCGTGGAGAGTTTTTCTAATTCAACACCCTTGTGTTTTGCGACGATGGTGGGTGCGGCATCAATCTTGCCAGCGGCGAGCACACCGCCAAGCAGCGCTTCGGCCACAATGATGCGTTCGGTGCCGAGATCGGCCACGACATAGTCCACATCGGGGTGCAGCGCGATGGCGAGGTTGGCTGGAATCGTCCAAGGGGTCGTGGTCCAGATGACGACAAAGAGTGGTTTGTCGGTCGGCAGGCCGAATTTTTCCGCCTCGGCAACAGGCACAGCGAACTTCACCCAAACTGCGATTGAGGTGTGCTCCTTGTATTCGATTTCCGCCTCGGCGAGCGCCGTCTCGAACGGGATGCTCCAATAGACGGGTTTTTTCGCGCGATAGACGAGACCTTGTTCAACGAAGGTGGCGAAGGTGCGAAGGATGTCGGCCTCGAAGGCCGGAGCCTTGGTCTTGTATTCGTTTCTCCAGTCGGCGAGGACGCCGAGGCGCTTGAATTGCGCGGTCTGCGTGGCGATCCATTTTTCGGAAAACGCGTCGCACCGCGCGCGCAGCCCGGCGGTCGTGAGCGTGAGTTTCTCCTCCCGAATTTCGCGCGAGACCTTTTGCTCGATGGGCAGGCCATGGCAGTCCCAGCCGGGGACATAAGGCGTGCGGAAACCGCGCATGGACTTGTAACGGTTGATTACATCCTTCAGCACCTTGTTAAGCGCGGTGCCGATATGGACGTCCCCATTGGTGAAGGGCGGGCCGTCGTGGAGGACAAAGGCAGGGGCATTGGCGGCGGCGCGTTTTTTCTGGAGGGTGTCGTAAAGGCCGAGCTTTTCCCAGTAGGCAGCACGCGCGGGCTCACGCTGGACGAGATTGGCCCGCATGGGGAAATCCGTCCTCGGGAGTTGGAGTGTGTCTTTCAGTTCTTGGGCCATGCGGCGAAAAGCGCGCGAAGCTACGTTGCACGGTTGGTGAGTCAAGGGAAGACACCGTGAGGCTGCCGTTGGGCGGCAGGCGAAGTTCGTTTGCGGCAAACCGGACGAGCGACGGGCGTCACGGTAAAAACACGCGGGGGCTGCTTCGCGCTTGACGCGGGCAGGCCAAGCCGCACGCTCCAACCCTCGCAGTGTTTGCCCTCATCGTCTATCGGTTAGGACAGGGGATTCTCAATCCTCAAAGCGGGGTTCAACTCCCCGTGGGGGCACCACTTACATAGGTAACACAAATAGAGGGGACGTAAAGGGGACCGATTCGTATCCGTTTGCCCTTCTAAGCCCAAGGCGCAGCGTCCACCGCATCGCGCCCGGCTCGCGCTCACGGTAATTCGCCCGCTCCGGGCGGCACGCGCCTGGCCCCCAGTGCGCAGACGCAACGGCTGCCAGTCCCGTGCCAAAATGAACCCACGAGCCAACCATAGCACGGTGAAAACCAGCGTGCCAAAAATGAGAAAACGCGTTGGACAGCTTCTCGGTTATCGAACCTTCACAGATCGAAGTAATATTCACCTACATCATACTGAACACCCAAACGGCATGCCCGCCTCGGACCGCTTGTCCCTGGTCAACCGGAGGACGACCCGCGGCCGCTTTAATCCGCGATGTCGCCGAACACAGAACTGAGGTATGGATGCGACTGCTCAAGCTATGTCCGGTCAGCCAAGATGCCCGCTTTCGGCCGCGCAAGCGTACGGCGGCAACCAGAACAAAATTATTTTGACGCGGAGCGCGCAGAGGCTGCGAAGTCCGAACCGGCTTTTGCTCCGGGCTCTTTGCGTCCTCCGCGTTAAAAAATCCCGTTCCGAGTTTTCGTTGGGAAGCGCCCGTTCAGGAAAGAAATCTTGGGCGCAGCAAGACTGTGCCCCTACGGTGTGCCGACCGCCGCGGGCTTGGCGGGCGATTTGAAATACCGGCCGGCAAATTCCAAGAAAGCGGGCCAGTGCGGGACATCCGTGTGCGGCCCGTCATGCTGGCGGAAGGCAAGGTCGCCATCCATGAGCCCCTTGCCGATCTCGGGCAGGGTCTTGGTGCCAAGACTTTTTTTGCCGAGGAGCTCATAAACGGGGCCGGCGGCGACCTCGGCGAGGAACATCCCGGTTGGGTCCGCCCAGCCATCGCCCTTGGCAGTGGTACCACCGGTGATGAGCACCGGGCGCGGGGCGCAAAGCGCGATGAGTTCATGGGCATCCACCGGCAGGTCGTCCCAGTTGAGCAGGCCGCCATACTTGAGGAAGTTGCCGGCCATCCAGTGGTATTCGCCGGTGCCGGTGAGGTTTTCCACCATTTCGCCAAAATGGCGGCGGAAGAGCTTGGCCCCGCCGATGCCGGAGGAGGCGATGTAGGCGATGGCAAAGCGGGAGTCATAGGCCATCGCGACCAGCGCGGTCTTGCCGTGGCGGGAAATGCCCTCCAAGCCGACCTTGGTGGCGTCCACGGCCGGGTCGGTCTCCAGATAGTCCAGCACGCGGCTCGCGCCCCACGCGACGGCACGGAGGGTGAAAGAGTGGGCTGAGGCGCGCAAAATCTGCGCCGGTGAGCTGATCCCGGCCGCCAAGATGTGGCGCGATACTCATGTGGCCGGCGTCCGCAAAATCACCGTGCCGGATGCCGTGGATGCCTTTCTCAAGGCCAAAACCCGTGCCGGCGTGGATGTCACCTGTTCCTACGATCAAATCCTGCCACGGCTCAAACCGACTTTCGCCGGCCCGATGGAAACCGTCACCGCTCGCGCACTCACCGCTTGGATTTACGATGAGTTCGCCCAGCCCGTCAAAGACGGCAAACCCGGCGAAAAGGTCGCGCATCCCTCGACGGTCAACACAGCCCGCAAGCGTCTTGTCGCTCTCTGGCGGTGGGCACGAAAGGAGGGTTATCTGCCAGCCACGGCGCAGACGGAGGCCGAGCGCATTGATTCGGCCCGCGTGGAGGACACCGAGATTGGCGTCATTGATGAGCGCCTTCATTGCGAGGGAGCGGACGCGCCCGACTGGTGCTGAGGCGAAGGAACCAGAAATGACCGCGAGTCTAGCCGCAGCCCCGGTGGGCAACGCCTACAAGCTGGTGCAGCGACACCCAGAGGAGACGGAGCTGATGCGCAAGGTTGCGCCGGCACTGCTGCACGACCTGCTCAAAACGATCGCCGATCTTGAGCAGATGCTGGCGGCAGCGCAGCAGAAATAGAAACCGCGTCTCGGAACCGCAGCGGGATTATTTCAGGCCGCGTGGTAGGTCGCTCTTGCGGAAGTGGAACATTCCGAGCGTCCCCTTCTTGGGAATGGGACGCGTGAACAGGCGGGGGTTGGCGAGGACGAGAGCGTTGGGGCCGCGAAACCACTGGCTCTTGGATTTTGAGACACAATCCACGACATCAACGACGCCGATGACTGCGCCGTAGGCGAGTGCGTCGAAGTCGAAGTCCTCGAAGCCGGGATCAGACCACAAAACCTTGCGTCGTGCCAACGTGGTGCGGGCAAGGCCGGCGTGGATTAGCAACGGCCCGCGATGCTTGGTCTGCCACGAACGGTTTTCCATGTCTTTGCCGAGCGAGAAGACGAACTCCGCGTGTGGCTGCCGGAGCGTGAGACAGGGGTGGGCGAGCAAAAATGATGCGCTGGGGGTGAACTTGCGCGGGGAGACGAGGCGGGGGCGTTTTTTCATGGGCGGGAGAAGGCAGAGGGTTGATCGCGCATGGCCATAAGACACGACCTGTCGGGTCGTGTTAGTCAAAACGAAATTACGCCTTAATGGGTCGTGCCAAGTTCCAAATCCGCAAAGCGTCCCGCCGACGCATGGCTGCGCCTCGTCGGGGAGAATGTCCGGCGAGAACGCCGGGCGGCGGGGCTTACTCAGGAGCAGCTGGCCGAAATCGCGAAACTTGCGCCCAGGACTGTCCAAAAAATCGAAGCGGGCCAGATCACCATTCTCATCAGTACGCTGCGGCGAATTCAGGAGGCGGTGGGCTGCACGTTTGATAATTTGCTGACCCGGCCTTGAGGACGTGGCAGGGCGGGCGATTTAATAACGGGCCGGCTGAGGCGGCGGGATTACCGGCATCGTGGGTGGAACCGGCATTTTGTGTTGCAGGGGATAGGGGCCACCAAACGGGACGGTGTTCCGATCGAATGGACCGTCGAGATTTGGGTCGGGATAGCCCCGCGCAAAAGGCGACCAGCGCTCCGCCGTGGTTCGTGCCCATTGCAGCCAGTCTTGTTGTTGTGCGGTTAGCTCGGGGGCGGCCGCCTTCCAGCGGGACTCGCATTTTCCGATAAAATCTTCGACGGCCTGATGCAGCCGAGCCCACTCGGCTGCGCGCAGCAGGTCTTCCTTACGCATGGGAGCCACGTTGTCCAAGGACTGCTCGTGGGCTGAACCATCCCAATCTTCCACCCGGTACCGGAGCTACCTGCCGTTCTGGGCTTGAAGTTCTTGCTTAAACTCAAACCCTCGTGCAGCCCGGCATAAAAATATATTGCACTGTAAATCAGCGACTTGCTTATTTAAGCGCAAATCGGGCTAGCCCGTCTTTTGTGCCGGCAGCCAGCCACCAGTCCCTCCCATGAGCACCCCATCCACCATCGAAACCGAGCGCCGCGACATTGACGGCAAGGGCCGCACCATCTGGGATCTGACTATTCCTACCCCCAAGACGCCAGTGTCATCCTTACGTCGCCGGTTTTGGAGGATGCCTGAGTGTCCAAAGCGCTCGTGCTTGGCGAATCGTGTCAGCGAGAACCGCAGGAGTAAGCGCTTGTTTGGGATCGTCGCCGATACCTCCGCTGGGATGCACATGCGTTTCGATGCAGAGACCATCCGCACCATAGGCCACGGCGGCTAGGGCGCAGGCGGGTACATAGGCCGCTTTGCCGACGGAGTGAGATGGGTCCACGACGACTGGAGCCCACGTTTTCTCCTTCAACAGCGGCGTGATGCACTCATCCGGATGGCTCCGATAGCCATCTGGGGCCGGGGCCGTCCCGCGCGGACAAAGGATCACGTTCGGATTGCCGAACGACACAACATATTCGGCGGCTGAGATGAACTCGCTGAGCGGGCCCATGTGCAGGCTACGCTTGAGGAGCACCACTGTTTGGCGCTCAGCGACTGCGCGGCCGATCGCGCTCAACAGCGAATAGTTGAGGGCATTGCGCGCGCCCACCTGCAACATATGCACACCCGCCGCGAGCGCATTGGCGAGTTGCCGCTCATCCATCACTTCGGCGTCAACTGGCAAACCGGTTCGGCGGTGGGCTTCCATGAGGATGTCGAGCGACTTCGTGTCGCCTTGGAAAGAATAGGGATTGGTCCGGGGCTTCCAGACCCCACCGCGAATGACATGCGCTCCCTGCTCTTTGACCGCCGCGGCGGTCTCATAGAAATAGTTGGGATTCTTCGGATCAATGGTGCACTGCCCGGCGATGACCAGAAGCTGGTCGCCCAAGGTCACTCCGCCGATCGCGATCCGGTGCGTCGCAAGGTCGGAGCGGCGATCCATGAGTTTGAACGGGGACTGGATACGATCAATGCGCTCGACGTACTCGAGTCCCTCCAGCCGATTTATCATCAGTTCGTGACGTTCGTCCCCGACGATGGCATAGATCGTACGGACGGCGCCGACAATGGGCTGGAGACTGCAGCCGAACTCACCAACTATCTTGGTGAGTTCGGCGACCTGGTCCGCAGTGAGACGGTTTGATTTCGGAAGAATCATATGATGGGTGTGAGGACTGGTACATGCCGCCGCACCAGGGCGATGGCAATGCCGCTGACTGTCAGTATCACGGCGGTGAAAACGAAAAAGTAAGCGCTGCCGCCAGCTTGGATCGCCCAAGCGCCGGCGTAAGAGCTTAGAACGCCGCCGATGCGACCAAAGGAGGCGGCCGAACCAACCCCAGTGGCGCGCATCCCGACCGGATAGATATGCGCGGCGAGGGCATAGAGCGTGACCTGCATCCCGTTGATCATCGCGCCGGAAAGTATGAGCAGGATCCAGATCGGCATGGATGGGGCTTCTTTGGTGATCGGGAAACCAGCAAAAACCGCCGTGACTACAACAGCCATGAGGGCCAGCCCAAGCATCACCGGCTTCGAGCCGAGTCGCATGATGAACAGGGCCCCCGTCACCGCCCCCACGACTCCACCCAGATTAAAGGCCAACAGGCCGTTGCTGCCATTCAGGCCCGCGCCGGCGAGCAGCGAAGGCAGCCAATTGAAACAAAGATAGACTGCCAGCAGGCAGCTGACGAAGGCCAGCCAGAGCGCCATCGTATCACGGCGAAAATCAGGCGCGAAGAGCGCCGTCAACGGTGAGGCAGGTTTCGTCTGCTCGCGGGAATCAAAAAAAGCCGCATCAACCGGAATCTCGCGGCCCATCCGGCGTAACATCATTGCGAGCTGCGGCCAGCGGGCCGGCCGTTGGACCAGGAAGCGCGGAGATTCGGGCATCAGCCTGACCAGCATGGCGGCAAATACCAGCGGAGCGGCTCCGCCCAAGAGGAAGAGTGCGCGCCAGCCGTGGGCGGGCAAAACGCGCCCGGCCACAAAAGCGGCCAGCATTCCGCCCAGCGGCACACAAACGATGGCGAGCGTCACGGCAAAAGGACGATGTCTGCTCGGCACGTATTCGGAGGCGAGTGCCGCGGCATTCGGAATTGCCCCGCCAAGTCCAATGCCCGCGACGAAGCGAAGAATCTTGAGTGCGGCGATACCATGCACCCAGGACATCCCCAATGTACCCAGGGCGAAAATGACGATGCTCAGGATCATCGCCCACTTGCGGCCAAAATGATCGCCGGCCACTCCGGCGACGGCCCCACCGGCCATCATTCCCACCATCCCGATGGCGACGAGCGGTGCGAAGTCGGTGCGCAGGAGTGACCACTCCTTCATCAAGTCCGGAATGGCCAGGGACAGCAGTTGCAAGTCGGTACCGTCAAACACGACTGCCAGGGACGAAAGCAGGACGGTAAATTTCAGGTAGCCCGACCAGCGGCCCTCGTCGAGAACCGGAGCCAGATCGATCAAAGCTTTCGGGGCAGGATGCTGCATGGGAGGATCAAAGCACCTGCCAGAATTCGATGCTCACCGTGTCGTGGCGGCGAGAACCAGTGCCGAGGAAAAGGGAGCGGTTGAGCCACCCATGCTTTGAGGCGGCAGTTTCAAAACAAGCAATCGTACGAAAGTAGACCTCGGCCGAAGCAGGCGGCGTTTGGTCATCAGCATTTCCCAACCTACGCAGGCCCGTGTTCACGATGGACACGACCGCTCCGTCGTCCGTTTGCAGGGCGTATCTGGCATCAATCTCGATCACGTCCTGGCTCCGCACGGTTTGCCAGTCTGCGCCCGGAAGAATCCGGCCGCAAATCCGCGGACCCGCGAAACTTCCGCCCGTGACCGGGATCCATCGGCGTCTGCTTTCCCCGGGGCCGCCAAGCTCGACCGCAGCGCCGACCTCGACCGAAAGCGAAAAGGCAAACTCCAGCCGGGGAGCCGGAAGCGAGGGGGCGGCGGACGAAGTTGGCATGGTTTCGATGGAGCGCTCCGAGGTCCGGTGCGGTCATGTGGTGACGGGAGTATCCAAGACGGGAGCTAACTCGGACGGTGGGGCGTACACCGGGCCCGATTCGCCCTTGGCGTTCAGGCGGTCGCGATCAAAGCCCGCAATGGCCTTGTAGCGATTCGCGATCTCCTCGAGCTCGGCCCTTGGGATCACCGCAGCAATGTCCGCGAATCCCTGCGGCGCGCGCTCCTCCGCCAATTGCATCACGACCTCGGGGCCATGCTGGCGATTGGTCTTCACGAGCAGCGCGGTCGGTTCCAGCCGGCGCGATTCGTAGCTCTTGAGCGCGGCGACGGGATCGGCGTGCGTCACGAGCGCCTCGGCCAGCGCGGCGGCATCAAGGATGGCCTGGGAGGCGCCGTTCGAGCCGACGGGAAACATCGGATGGGCGGCGTCGCCAAAGAGCGTCACGCGGTCAAAGCTCCAGCGCGGCACCGGATTTCGGTCCACCAGCGGAAATTCATACACGGCCTCTGCGCCCTCGATCAGCGCGGGCACATCGAGCCAGTCGAAACGCCAGTCCTTGAACGCGGGCGCGAACCGGCTCTTTTCGGCCAGCCGGTTCCAGTCGCGCGGGATGGGTGCCTTGTCTCCGCCGACCTGGAGTTCCGCGATCCAATTGACCAGCGACCGGCCGCGCGCGGCGGCGTCGGGGCAGATCGGATAGGCGACGAATTTTTGGTTGGCATGGCCGGCCATGATCATCGAGCGCCCGGTCAGAAACGGCGCGGCTTCCGTCGTGGCCCGCCATAGGATGCGGCCGGAAAAAGCCGGGGCGGCCTCGTCGGGATAAAACATGCGCCGCACCACCGAATGAATTCCGTCCGCCCCAACCAGGATGCCGCCGCGCGCCTCGCCAGCGGGCTGGCCGGTAAGGCGATCAATGAAACGCGCGGTCACGCCGTCTGCGTCCTGCGCGAAGGAATCAAGATGCATGCCGGTGCGGACTTTGTCCGGGCCCAGCGTCTTCACTACGGTGTCGAACAGCAGCATCTGGAGCCGCCCGCGATGCACCGAGAACTGCGGCCAGTTGTAGCCGGCCGCGAGCCCGCGCGGCTCGCGCCAGATGAGCTGTCCGTGCTTATTGTGGTAGGCGAGTTCAGCCGTGGGAATTGAAATGGCCGCCAGTTCCCCCGCCAGGCCGAGGAGGGTCAGTTCGCGCACCGCATGCGGCAGGAGATTCAGCCCTACCCCAAGCGGACGGATCGCCGGCACAGACTCAAACACCCTGACGTCAAAGCCGAGCCGGTGCAGGTGAAGCGCGGCGGTCAGCCCGCCGGGTCCGGCTCCGATGATCAAGATAGTCATGCGCGGTGTAAGCTCTGTCAGCGGCTTTTATACATCGAGATGCTCAGGCCACCGGCCCCAAAGCCGGGGTCGGAGCTGAGATACTTGCCCGCATTGAGCCAGGCGTATTTGCCATCGGTACGGGTCTCGAAGGTGGGTACCAGTCCGATGCCGGGATTGGTGGTGTTGCGCACGATGATGACTTCGCCCTCGGTGGTCTGCCAAAGGTAGCGTGCGTCAATCGGCGGGCCGCCGCCGGTCGTCTGGTAATCCGCGCCGCCGAAGAGGATCTTGCCGGTGATCATGCCGGAGAGCGTGCCGCCGGTGATTGGGATGACGTTGCGGCCGCCGCGTTTGCCCGCCTGCACCTGCTGGCTGCCGCCGAGCCCGACGATCTCGGTGACGATGGTGTCGCCCTTTTGCTCCGTCGGGTCGGCGTGGCGGTAGTCCCATGGCTGCGGCGGGACACCGGCAGGCTTGGTGACGCGCGCGGTCGCCGCCGCCGGCGCGGCGGAGACGTCGTAGATCGAGAAGCGCATCGTCTTCGTCGCGGCGTCAATGGTGCGGCGGCCGGCATATTTGCCGGTGTTGAGCCACGCGAAGGCACCGGTGGTGGACGCCTCGAAGTCG
>CAIQBC010000136.1 GCA_903869955.1 uncultured Opitutia bacterium | reverse complement strand
AGCGCGCGGGTGCGCTGCCGGTGAACATGTCGTTTGCCGCCACGGCCAACGAGAACGGCGACTGGCATATGCTGAATTTTCGGATGCCGGCCGGCGCAGCGGTGCCCATCCGCCTCGAAGGGCTCGACGATGGGGTGCAGTTTGACCAGACCGGCCCGGTCGTCCCTGCCGCCGCCCCGGCAGGCGCAGGGCCGGCGACGGCCTGGCAGGGCTATCTGCCGGGCGATGGCACGGCGCTCCTGGCTTGGCGGCACACGCGCAAGGCGGCGGAGGGCGCATTATTTTTCACGAGCTCGGAGCAGACCGAGGTGCGCGTGGGCGCGGGCCTGCTGCGGCAGGCGTCGCTGGTTTCGTTCCGCGTACTGCAAGGGAAGCTCGCCAGCGTGCGGCTGACCCTCGACGGGCCGGGCGAGATCATCGGCGTGGAGGGCGCGACGGTCGCAGGGTGGACGGTGTTGCCCGGTGAAAAAACCCGCACATTGGAAGTGCGGCTGAGCCGGCCGTTTGAAGGCGAGGGGCAGCTCGTGGTGCGGAGCCAGACGGCGCTGGGAAATTTTCCCGTGACGGCGGCGCCGTTGCGGCTGACGCCGGAGGGGGCGGTGCGGCACTCGGGCTTCGTGCGCGCGGCCAACACCGGCGCGGTGCGGCTGGAAGTCTCGGGCGTCGAAGGGATGATGCAGCTCGCGCCGGCGCAGTTTCCCGGCAGCGCGGCGGAAGAAGGGGCGCGGCAGGTGTTTGTCTATCGTTTCCCGGCGGCGAACTACGCCTACCAAGTCGTGGCGGACCAGATCCTCCCGGAGGTGGGCGTCTCGCAGGTCGTGACCTACGAGCTGGGCGAGACCGACCGTGTGATCAACGCCGACCTTGAGCTGGATGTGCGCGAGGCACCGCTGCGCGACTGGTCTTTGGAAATCCCCGATGACTATGCGGTCGTTGGCGTGGCCGGCACCGGCGTAGTGGACAATGTGCCGGAGACGGCGGCGCGGAACGGCCGCCGCACGCTCAAGATTTTATTCGGCCAGCCGGTGCAGGGACGGGTCCTGCTGCGCCTGCGGCTGGAGAAAAACCAGTCCGCCGCCGCCGGCGACTGGACCCTGCCGCCGCTGGCCTACCCCGGCGCGAAGACGGTGCGCGGCCACATCGGCGTCGTCGCGACGCCGGGCTACCGCGTGACGCCGGCGGCAGCCGGCGTGGTGAAGCTCGTCGAGGTTCCGCTCAGCTATTTCCCGCGGCAGACGGCGAACTTGCAGCAGGCGTGGCGGCTGCGCGAGCCGGACTGGACGGCACCGCTGCGCATCGAGGCGCGCGGGCAGAGCGTGCAGGCGGACGTGTTTCACCTCTACTCGCTCAAGGAGGGCGTCGTCTATGGCAGCGTGCTGTTCAACTATTTCGTCGTCGGCGCGCCGGCCACCGAGTGGCAGATTGAGGTGCCGGCCGGAGCAGGTAACATTGACATCACCGGCCAGAACGTGCAACGCGGCGCGGACCGGCGCGTGGGCAACCTCATCACGGTCGCGCTCGCGCAGCCGGTGCTCGGCGCGGCGACGCTGCTCGTGACGTTTGAGGAGCCGATGCCGGCGGCGGGCGGCACGATCCGCCCCGGCGAGGTGCGTCCCGTCGGCGTGCAGAGCGAGCGTGGCTACGTGCAGGTGGTCAGCCCGCTCCAGGTGAAACTCACGAGCAAGGCCGAGGGACTGCTGAGTCTGGAGCCGCTGGAGCTGCCGACGGAGTTTCGTCTGCTCAGCAACGCGCCGTCGCTGGCCGCCTACCAATACACGGGCCGGCCCTTCGCGCTCACGCTCGACGTGACCCGCTACCAGCCGGGCGAGACGGTGGACCAGGTCGTGGACTTCGCGCAGCTCTCCAGCCAGGTCTCGCGCGACGGGCAGGTCGTGACCAACGCGCTCTTTTTTGTAAAAACACGCGGGCGCAAGGCGCTCCGGCTCACGCTGCCCGAGGGCGTGAAGCTCTTCGGCGAGGCGCGGGTGGACAACGAGGCCGTCACCGCACGCGCCGACGGCGGGCAGACGCTCATCCCGCTGCCCGCGCGGCTGAACCCGAACGAGCCGGTGCGCGTGGCGTTGCGCCTCGGGCAGGCCACCACCACCGGAGCCCATCTCACGCTGAGCGCGCCGCAGATGGCGGAGGTGCCCATGCTCGTCAGCAACTGGACGCTGCGCGGCGACCAGGGCAGGTTGCTTGTGCCACGCGGGGGCAATGCGGCGCTCACGCTGCCGTCACTGACGGAGACAGGCTTCGAGTGGCTGTCGGGCCATGCGCGGTGGAACGTCGGCGCGCTATTGCTCGGCCTTGCGGTCACGGCGCTGCTGCTGCGCGCGCCGGGCGGCTGGCGGCTGCCCGTCGGGCTGCTGGTTGGCGCGGGCGTGCTCGCGCTGACCATTTCGCTGGCCGGACAGGCGCGGTCGCAGCGGCGGGTGAACCTGCAGGAGCTGAGCTATTCGGCGTCGGTCGTGCCGAAGGGCGAGGCGGTCACCATCCAGGTGGACAACGTCGTCGCATGGCAGGCGATGGTCTCGTGGCCCGGCGTGGCCGCCGCCGCCGCCGGTGTGACACTGGCCGGGCTGGCGCTGCTGCGCCTGGTGTTTGGCGAAGGCAAGACGGGGATGCTCCCGGCGGCAGGTGCCCTGCTCCTCTGTGGCGGCCTGCTGGCGCAACGCGGCGGGGCGATCCTGCTTTTCTGGGGCGTGGCGGCGGCACTGGTGCTGCTGCTGTTGCTGCCGGGACTTGCCCGCCTCGTGCGCGCCGGCAACGACTGGCGCAAGCGCCGGCGGGATGCGCGCGACTTGCCGCCGCTCGACCAACGGCCCGGCGGTCCCGGCCCGGCGGCGGTCGTATCGGCGCTGCTGCTCGCCGGCTGCCTGGGCCTCGCGCCCGGCACCAGCCCGGCCGCGCGCGCGCAGCCGGCACCGGCCGTATCGCCGCTGCCAGACGGAGCGAAGGCCGCGCAGGCGATGGTGCAGACCTGGAAAATCCACGACGACCGCCTCTTTGCCGAGGTGGAGCTGACCGTGCGCGGCACGGTGGGCGACAGCTACCTGCTGCTGAAACCACCCGCCGTGCTCACCGATTTCCAAGGCGACGGCCTGCGGGTCGGCAAAGTCGAGCGCGACGGCCAGACAGTGTATTATGTGGCACCCGAAAAGGACGGCACGCTGACCGCCCGGGCGAAATTTGAGCTGCCCATGCCCAACCTCGCGCAAGGAATCCCCCTGCTCACCGGCCCGGCGGCGGTGCAGAACGTCCGCGTCGAGCTCGACCAAGGCGGCTGGGAGTTTGCCTCGCCGATGGCGGTGCGCGTGCTGCCACTGCCCGGCCTCACGGAAAAATTCAGCGGTGCCATCCTCGTGCTCGGCCCGGCGGGAACACCGGTCATCACGTTGCAAACCAAACGCCGCGACATCGCGGCGGAGAAAACGCGGTTTTCCACCGAGGTGGCCAATCTCTGGCTGCCCGGCCCCGGCGTGGTCAACGGCTTCACGCGCGTGACCGTGCAGCCCGTGCAGGGACGCGTGGCCGAGCTGGACCTCGACGTGCCGGAAGGCTTCACGGTCGGCGACGTGGGCAACGGCCCCGTCGGCGAGTGGCGGTTCGACCCGGTGAAACGCCGCCTGCACCTCACCGTCGCACCCACCCAAACGGGGCGGTTCCGCTTCGACATCGAGACGCAGCTTGGCACCGCCGCGCTGCCCGTGGACCTCACCCTGAAACCGCTGCGCGTCGTCGGCGCGTCCAGCGAGGGCGGCATGATTGCGCTCGGCTTCGGCGGCGACGCCCAGCCGGAAGGGGTGAAGCCAACCGGCCTCTCGGCGGTAAACGTCGAGGACTTTGACGGCAGCATGCTGCCGCACACGCCGCAGGGCCAGCCGCTGGCCCTGCTGCAACACGTCTATCGTTACGGGCAGGAGGGCGGACAGGTGGAGCTGAAGGTCGCGCCCGTCGCGCCCGAGGTGCGCGTGACGACGCGGCAGGTGCTGTCGCTCGGCGACGACCGGCTCGTGATGGCGGTGGACCTCGGCGTGTCCATCACCCGCGTTGGCCTGTTCAAGCTGAGTTTCGAGCTGCCCGCAGGCCTGGAAGTCGAGGCCTTGAGCGGTCCGGCGTTGAGCCACTGGACCGAGGCGACCGAGGACGGCAAGCGCATCATCACGCTGCACCTCAACGGCCGCACCATCGGCGACCAGCCCTTCGCCCTGACGCTCACCGGCGCGGCCCCGGCCGCGCAGGCCGCGTGGCCCGTGCCCAAGCTCCTGCTCCGTGAGGCCACCCGCCAGACGGGTGAGCTGCTGCTCGTGCCGGAAAAAGGCCTGCAGCTCCGCGCCGCCGAGCGCACCAATGTCTCCCAGCTCGACCCGCGCGCCGGCGGCGACACGCGGCCCGGCACGCTGGCGTTCCGGCTGCTCCAGTCGGACTGGACGCTGAGCATCGGCCTGGAGGCGCTAAAACCGTGGATCACCGTGCAGGCGTTGCAGGAGGTGACGTTGCGCGAGGGCCAGACGCTCACCCGCATCGCCCTGCGCTACAAGGTGGAGAATGCCGCCGTGAAGCAGCTCCGCGTGAAGCTGCCCGGCCTCAGCGACGACCAGGTGCGCACCGTCCACGCCACCGGCTCGGCCGTCAGCGACTTCGTCCGCGTCCTGGGCGAGACCGACACCTGGGAGCTGCGCTTCCAGCGCGGCATCGCCGGCGAGACCGACGCGCAGATCGAGTTTCAGGGCCAGGCCGCGTCGGTGCAAAACAAGGAGTCCGTCGCGACGCCGGAATTCATCGGGGTGGGACAGGCGGCGCAGTTCGTCGCCGTGCGCGGCAGCGGACGGCTGGAGCTGGAGGCCGGTGCGCTCCCGCGCGGCTGGTCGCGCGCGGACTGGGGCGCGGTGCCGGCGGCCTTGCAAGGCCGGGGTGACCGCAGCGTGCCCGCGCTGTGCTTCCGCGTGGCCGAGCCCGAGCGTCCGCTCGACGTGACCGTCCGCCGGCACAACGTCGCCGACGCCCTCAAGCTCAGCGTGACCCAGGCTGCGCTCGCCACGGTTTTCTCGCCCGCCGGCTCCTTTCTCACCACCGTGGAGCTGAACCTCGCCGTCGTCGAGAAAAGCCCGCTCACCGTGCGGCTCCCCGAGGGGGCGCAACTGTTCAACACCTTCGTCAACGGCGAGAGCGTCTCCGTCGTGCGCGACGGCCCCGCCTATCTGTTCTACGTCTCGCCCAATCCTGACACCAACCGTGCCGCCACCGTGCGGCTGGTCTATGCGGTGTCCGCCAAGCCCGGCGGCCCGGTCGAGCTGGCCGGTCCACGCTTTGACAAAGTCCCGCTGGAAAATGTCTCGTGGCGTGTCTTCCTCCCGCCCGGCTACGCGCTGGGCCGCTACGAGGGCGGGCTGCGCCTCCAGCAGGAAAATGCCGTGGGGACATTTGGCCTGCAGGATTACCAGTCACTCGTGGTGAACAAAAAGCTCAGCGACGCGCAGAACGCCACCGCGCTGCTCCGGCAGGCCAGCGGCTACCTCCAGAGCGGCAACCAGCAGCAGGCCGGCGAGGCGCTCGCCCGCGTCTCAAACGCCAACGCCCTCGACGCCGCGTCGAACGAGGACGCGCGCGTCCAGCTCCGCGCCCTCCGCACCGAACAGGCCGTGCAAGGCCTCAATACCCGCCGCCAGCGCGTCTATCTCGACAACAACGGCGACCAGACCGTCCGCAACGCCCAGCTCGAACAGGCCGCCAGCCTGAACCCGCTGATGAAAGGGCAGGCCAACTACGACCCCTCGCAGCGCGACCAGCTCCTGATGGGCAATACGGCCGAGGAAAACTCCGCCCTGCGCGGCATCGCCACCCGGCTGGTGGACCAGCAGCTCGCGGCCGAGCCCGCCCCCAGCGCGCTCGACGTGACCCTGCCCGAGCGCGGCCTCGTGCTCACCTTTACGCGCAGCCTTCAGGTGGACGGCGGCACACCCCTCGCGCTGACGCTGCAGGTCGCCCCCGCCCGCCGCACGAGCACGGGCTGGCTCGCGTGCGTGCTCGCTGCGGCCGCGATCCTCGGCGCGCTCACCTTCCCCCGCCGGACGCGGGCGGCGGCATGAGCGTTGGTCGGAAATCCGTCGGGTCCAAACCGATACACCCCACCGATTGCCAAGGTGCCCGATAACCGTGCGGGCTTTGCGGCGCTTTGGCCCTTGCATCGGGAGCGGTCTTTCCGATAGTGGCCCACGTTTATGCCACAGGCCAACCAAGCCGGGGCCAAAGGCCGTCGTGATCGCCAGCTCATGGTTGGCGCTCTGCTCGCGCTGATCCTTGCCGGCGTGTTCGGGAGGAAGCTTTTCCCGCCGGCTGGGGAGGCCGAACCGTCGGACTCCAGCGACCATCAGACGGCTCCGGCGGTCGCAACCGCACCGGCAACCAACGACGGACCGATGTCGCCTCCGCTGTCGGTACCGGCCCCCGAGCCAGGCTTGGAAAATCTTCCGCTCACCACTCCGGAGGAGCGGGCTGTTGCCATGGCCATGCTGCTCATGAAGCCCGCCGGCACCGAGGCGTCGGCGCGGCTGGTACGGGATTGGATCGAGGCGAACTACCGGCCGCTTTACGCGCAAATCAACTTATCACCGGGCGAAACAACGGCCTTGGGCGAACTGCTGACCGCGCGGCTGGAAGCGATCCGGACCGGTCTGGCGGCGGCCGCCACCCCGGGCGCGGACGGTCTGATGACGGCGCAGCAAATTAACGCCGTCTCCGGCGTGACGATTCCGCCATTTGAGGAGCAGATCAGCCAATTGCTGGGACCTGAGCGCTACCAAGCCTATCAAATTTATGCCGGTCCGATGCGTAGCGCCATCATCGGAGCCGTCCAGCAAGTGCGGCCCTGAGCCTCGCCAACTTAGGTTCCCCCCCCTACCCCGCCGCGAGCGCGGCCTCCAGGGCGGCGGCGATTTCGGGTGACTCCGGGGCAACCTTGGAGCCGAAGCGTTGCAGAATTTTTCCGTCGCGGCCCACCAGGAACTTGGTGAAATTCCAACCGATGTCGCCGGGGAACGGTGAGCCCTCGCCCGCCAGCGCGACGTAGAGCGGGTGCCGGCCGGGGCCATTGACCTCGATCTTCGCGAAGAGCGGAAAAGTGACCCTAAACTTTGTGGTGCAAAACTCCTTGATCTCGGCGGGCGTGCCCGGCTCCTGTGCCTTGAACTGGTTGCACGGGAAGCCGAGCACCGTGAGGCCGCGCGCGCCGTGTTTTTCCCCGAGCGCCTGCAAACCCGCGTATTGCGGCGTGAAGCCGCACGCCGAGGCAACGTTGACGATGAGAAGCACCCGGCCCGCATAGGCCGCGAGCGTGCCAGGCCGGCCGTCAATGTCCGTAACGGCGAGATCATAGATGGAGCGGGCGGGGGCGGGCGAAGCGGCGGGGATGGTCATGGTGGCTGGGATATTGGAAACCAAGGTTACAGGGATGAAACCCGAATAACATGCATGCCCACCAACTTTGGCGCAACTTCGCTGGCCAAACGGGCCATGATGCACACGGCCAAAACTTCAGAACGTCGTCACAAGTCGGAGCGTGGCAACAAGCGCGTCTTGGCGAGTGATGTCGCCCCCGGGGTGGCGAATGAGCTGCACATCGGCCTTCAGCTTGGAAAATGCCGTCAGTTCCACGCCGTAGAACGCCTCCACCGCCGTCTCGTGCGCCGCAGTGAGCGCCGGGTCGTCGCGGCTGAGCACGCACACCGAGACATAGGCACCGCAGGTGTCGGTGTCGTGCCCGGACAGCAGGCCGGTCGCGCTCACGCCGAGACCAAAATGCTGGCGAATGCTGCTGATCGCGCCCGAGGCGGAGCCGAATTGCGCAAAAATGCTCGCGCCGCGCGCGTCGTCCTTCGCCGCCGGGTTCGCCTTCCAAATCTGGCGCTCGGCCAAGGCGTAAAACCCACCCGTGCCGGATTGGGTCGTGGCGTCAAACCGGGTGAAGCGCGCATTGTCGCGCCAACAGCCAACGGCCACGCGCCCGAGCGTGTCGCCCGTCACCCCGACCTCGCCAATGACGAAGGGCCGGTTGAAATCCGCATCCTGCCGGATCGTACCACCATAGACGCCGAGGCCGGCGCTCACGCACCCCACCTGGGCAAAGACATTGGCCCCAAGGGCCGGATTGGGATAAGTTCGAAACGTGAAGATCGCCGGGTCGTAGGCTGCGGCGGAGTTGAGAAACTCTGCGCCCGGCCCGGTGTGGTCGAACTCGGTGTTGGCGTCGAGCTGTCCGAGCCGCAGGCGCAGCCCGCCGTCGAAGAGCGTCTGCTCGTAGGACAGCTCGGCCCAGTGATCGAAGCGCGGCGCATCAATGTTGGAGTAATTCACGAGCGCCCCGATGTCCGGGGCGGCGTTGTGGCCAAAAAATGCGAGGTATTCGACGGTAAATTTTCCGCCGTCCAGCGCCGGCGGGGCAAACATCGTACGCGCATCGAGCAACCCGCGCAATGCGCCGCGCGGGGCGAGCGCGCCCTGCGCCGGCACCGACCAGTCGAGGGTGTGGCTCAGGTCAAACGTGAGGCCCACCTCCTTCGCTGCGGTACGCAGTCCGCCCCAGCCACCCGTGAGGCCAAATTCCGGCGGGGGTGCGAGCATCACGCTCGCCGTTTCGCCGGCCATCGGCTCCCTGAGACCAAATTCCGGCGCGAGTGGCGTGGGGGCCTCGGCCGCACGGGCCGCAGTTAGGCTGAGTAGCGCCACCGCACACGGCAGCGCGGACGCGATGAGTTTGGTGGTCAGCTTTCCGGGGCGGGGAAAACGCATGGCCGCCGAGGAGAGCAGGATGGACGCGGCGCGCAACGGAAAACCACTGCCCACGCGGAAACCGCATCGGGTAAAAACTGGAGGCGCGGGTCGGAATTGAACCGCATGCCGCCACGGGAGCTAAGTCGCTAGATGACGCGGACTTAGTTAATGGTTAATGGTTTAGAACAGGCAGCATCATGCAGCCTGATGCAACGAAAGCAAGGGGAAAACATCGTATTTGGCAACCTGCTGGCAACCTAAACAGGGGCTTATCTGGAGTAGTGATAGCGTGGATATGCGCGGCATGGACTGGCGCTGGTGGGCGCGTGATATGGTTGGCCCGTGGGTTCAGACCTCAAACGCCGCCTGCGCCCCCGTCTGCGCAAACACGCCGCGCGGTAGTTCCCACGGTTGATCACTTGGTAGACCGCCCCAGGAAACTCCAATCGCAGTTTGCGCGCCATGCCGGCAGCCTGGAGATCTTGCGTCAGCTTAAATCCTTCCCGACACAGCCCCGGGTGTTGGTTTTCAGCAGCCAAGACAAACCTGCTGTCGTGCGCGAGGTGATTGAGGCGGGTGCGACCGGCATGGTGGAGAAAGTCGCCCCGATGGATACCCTGCTCAAGGCCATCAAGGCGACGGCCGCTGGCCAGGCGTTTTTCGGTGATGCCATTGCCGCTGCACTGCAAAAATCTCTGCTGGGCGGATCCTGCGCAGACGGTCTGGCCTCGCTCTCAGCACGCGAGCGAGAGGTGTTGCAGCAGGTCGCCTCCGGGCAGTCGAACAAGGAAATCGCGATCCGGTTGGGTATCAGCCTGAAGACAGCGGAGAACCACCGGCACAATCTCATGGTCAAGCTGGCTGCACACAATGCCGCTGACCTTACACGCATCGCGCTCCGCTTTGGCGTTGTCTTGCCGGAGGAACCACCGAAACAGACAACGGGCTGAGACTTGGGCCCAGATGAGTGCAAGATGGTCCGGGTCCCTGACGGGACAAAAATTCGTCCCGGGTTTCCCCCGCTTGGTGGCGGAAAATGGGCGGTTCGTCACAAATGTCGGGCGAGACGGCGGCGATTTTGCCAAGGTGGGTGGCATTGAAACGGGTTCACCTTTTTCTCATGCTCTCTCCCTCCCTTAAATTTCCCCCAACCGCCTGCGCATGAAAACCTGGCTCCAACGCTTCTGGCCGCACCTGCTCGTGTCGCTGCTGTGGCTGCTGCTGGTAGTGGTACAGTTTGGTAGGGACGGCTCGGAGAGGCGACCCTACCTCCCGACGCACGAATCAAACTGTACCACTACCCGTGGAGCGGGACGGCTTGACGTGGCCGGGCGGCGACGCACGCTGTTTGGACTCGCGCCGCGACTTTCCACCCCCACCGATGAAACGCCTGCTCCCGCTGTTTGCCGTTGCCGCACTAGCCTGGATCGCCCTGCGGACGCTGGGCGTCGCGGCGCAGCCGGCGGCGGTCGTCGCCGAGGATCCCGGCGGCACGTTTTTCGGGCGCAAGCCCGAGCCGCAGAAAACACGCCGCTACTTCGTCGCCGCCGAGCCGGAGACTTGGGATTATGTGCCGGCGGGCAAGGACGAGGTGTGCGGCCTCGCGCTCCCGGCCGCCGTCGCGGCGAACCGCGAGAACCTCAAGCTCCGCTACGTGCAATACACCGATGCCACGTTCACCACCAAGGTCGCCGGCACCCCGAGCCTCGGCATCCTCGGTCCGGTGCTGCGGGGCGTGGTCGGCGAGTTTCTGGCGGTCACGTTTCTCAACCGCACGAACCAGCCCCTCTCGATGCATCCGCACGGGGTAAAATACGACAAGGACAGCGAGGGCGCGTTTTACCAGCCCGCACCCGGCAAGGGTGCCGCCGTCGCGCCCGGCGCACGGTTCACCTACGTCTGGCAGCTCGATGAAAACTCCGGCCCGCTGCCCGGCGAGCCGAGCTCGAAGGGCTGGCTCTATCACAGCCACGTGGGCAGCGACGGCGAGGCCAACCTCGGCCTCGTCGGCCTGATCATCGTCACCGACCCGCGGCGGGCGCGGCCCGACGGGACCCCCGCCGATGTGGACCGGGAGTTTGCCACGCTGTTCATGATTTTCGATGAGAGCGGGCAGGGGACGACCGTGCAGGACGCGGCGGCCGCCGCCTCGTCCGGCGATGCCGTAAACAACCTGCTGATCGCCACTGCGCAAAACGTGGCCAAGGATGTCGCCCCGCCGCCGAAGATCAGCTTTGAGAAAAACGCCGAGCTCGTCGAGCAGGGCCAGCGGCTCGCAATCAACGGCCGCGTCTTTGGCAACCTGTCCGGGCTGGAGATGAACGAGGGCGAGCGCGTGCGCTGGTATCTGCTCGCGCTCGGCTCCGAGCAGGATTTTCACACCCCGCACTGGCACGGGGTGCGCGTGGTCGAGAACGGCGTGCGCCGCACCGATGTCGTCGAGCTGCTGCCCGCGTCCATGAAGGTGGCCGACCTCGTGGCCGACAACCCCGGGAGCTGGCTGCTGCATTGCCATGTGGACGAGCACATGGCCGGCGGGATGTTCGCCCGCTTCGTGATCCACAGCCACGAGGTCGTCGGGGTGGACCGCTCACCGGCCCGCGCGTTCCTAGGCATGGCGGCGGTGGCATCGCCGAAACCCTGATCATTCTAAATACCGCAGTTCAAATTGACCACGGATTACACTGATAAGACAGCGGCAGAAACTCACCGGAATAATCTCAGGCCAATTATTATTTTTACCGGCGGGGTGAAAGCTCGGAATTGTATTTCAGATTGAAAATCTGCCACATCGGTGAGATCCGTGGCTTCAACTACGTTTTCCGGATGATAGGTATCAGAGGTTGGCAATGACCGCGTCGGCCATAGCTTTCGTGCCCACGCTCGGCCGGCCAAAGGCGATGTCGCCGGTGCGGGTGCCGCCGGTGACCGCCTTCCTCACGGCGGCCTCGATGCGGGCGGCGGGTTTTTCCAAACCAAAGCTGTAGCGGAGCATCAGCGCGACGGAAAGAATTTGCGCGCAGGGGTTGGCGATGCCTTTGCCCGCGATGTCGGGCGCGGTGCCGCCGGCGGGCTCGTAGAGGCCGAAGGGCAGGCCGAGGGAGTTCTTGCCGGCGCCGAGCGATGCGCTCGACAGCATGCCGAGCGATCCGCAGATGACCGCCATTTCGTCGGAGAGGATGTCGCCGAACATATTTTCGGTCACAAACACGTCGAACTGGTTGGGGTCGCGGGCGAGCTGCATGGCGGCGTTGTCCACATACATGTGGGTGAGGGCGAGGTCGGGTGCGTGTTTCGCGCAATAATCGCTCACGGTTTTGCGCCAGAGGACGGAGGTCTCGAGCACGTTGGCCTTGTCCACGGAGCAGAGTTTCTTTTTGCGCGCGCGGGCGGCGGTGATGGCGACCTGAAGGATGCGCTCAATCTCCGATTTTTTATAGACCATGGTGTCCACGGCCTGCACGTCGCCATCGGGGAGTGTTTTTGTTTCCTTGGGCAGACCGAAATACACCCCGCCGGTCAGCTCGCGGATGCACACGATGTCAATGCCGTCGGGGATGCGTTCGCTCTTGAGCGGGGAGGCATCGGTCAGCTCGCGGTAGAGCAGGCCGGGGCGGAGGTTGGCGAAGAGGGTGAAGTGCTTGCGGAGCGGGAGGAGCGCGGCGCGTTCGGGCTGCTCCTTGGGAGGGAGCTTTTCCCACTTGGGGCCGCCAACGGAACCAAAGAGGATGGCGTCGGACTGCTCGCAGAGACGAACGGTGGAGTCGGGCAGCGCCTTGCCGTGGTGGTCAATGCCGGCCCCGCCAACATCGGCCTTCGTGTAGGCGAGCGTGAGGCCCTCCTGCTTCGCGACGTGTTCAAACACGCGCAACGCTTCGGCCATGACTTCGGGGCCAATGTAATCTCCGGCAAGGACGGCGAACGTGAGGGTCTGGGTCGGGATCGGCATAAAAAGAGGGGTGAGGGTGGCAAGCCCGCGCGGGGCGTGGCAAGAGGAGTTTGTGGGGCGGGAGCCAGGCCCCACGGTTCGCCACGCGGGCCCCATGCCTCGGCGATTTTGTACGCTCGCTTTTTGGCCAAACGGCTCCATGCTGCCGAACGACGCTGTGCCTTCAGGTTCGGCGCACTCACCCTCCACCCACCGCCTCCCATGTCCCGTCGCTCCACCTCCCGCCTGGTCTCTTTTGCTCTCGCCGGCGCGCTCGTCGCGCTTGTCCCCGCGCTGCTGCGCGCCGCCGATACGGCCAAATCCATGCCGCCGGGCATGGCCGCCATGATGCCCACGGCGACGGCCGTCACCGCCGCTGTTACCGTGCTCGTGCCCACGCAGGGCAACGAGTCCGTCCATGGCACCGTCCACTTTACGAAGGTGGCCGGGGGAGTGCACGTCGTCGCCGATCTCACCGGTCTCAAGCCCGGCGAGCATGGCTTCCACATCCACGAGTTTGGTGACGCCACATCAACCGACGGCATGTCCACCGGCGGCCACTTCAACCCCGCCAATGAAATTCACGGCGGCCCGCCCGCCGACCATCGCAACGAAGGCGACCTCGGCAACATCACCGCCGACGCCACCGGCCACGCCAAACTTGATTATGTGGACGCCAAGCTGACGTTCGAGGGGGTTGGTTCGATCCTTGGCCGCAGCGTGGTGGTCCATGCCGATCGCGACGATTTTGCGGCGCAGCCCGGCGGCAATGCCGGCAAGCGCGTGGCCGTCGGCATCATCGGTCTCGCCAAGGGGACGTAAGGTTTGGCGTGTAACCGTCGTCATGACGTGGCCCCCGACTCATGGAGAGTTGGGGTGTGGGCGATGCTGCCTTGGAAACCAAATAAACGGGTGAAAAACGGGAGTAGGCCAAAGATGGGCAGGGCAAAAGCCGGAATCTCAGAGGTAAAATGAAGGGAAAGTGGCAGCGGTGAGATGCCTTGGTTAAACGGGCTAAAAACGGGTGAAAAACGGGTGGATAAACGGGATAGAACGCCGAGCACCAAGCCAAGAGGAGGCTGGCTTCAAGGCATAGCCCTAAAGTTTAACCTAGGTACCCGGACAATCTGTCACCTATGTACCCGGATCATACCCGGAACGGATTATTAACGCGGAGGACGCAAAGAACACGGAGAAAAACCGGGGTGTCCTCCGCGTCCTCTGCGTTCTTGTTCCCGTTGCGCCCCTTGAGCAATTCCGATGATGAGACGCCGCAGAACGGGCTTACGGTGACGGCTTGGTAGGCGGCTGGCTGTCTGGCGCGGTCGGAGCAGGGGCGTCCGGGGCCGGCGCGTAGAGGGCGGCGAGCTGGCGGAGCAAGGCTTCGAGCTGCGCGTAATAGGCGACGT
>CAIQBC010000135.1 GCA_903869955.1 uncultured Opitutia bacterium | reverse complement strand
TGATTTTGACCCATCAATTTAAGGCCGGTCCGAATTAAGGCTGCGGCGCGCCTGTTCTTACGGAAGTTTTTGGTTCGGCGCACCGGGCGTGGGGGTTTGCAACTGGAAATCGGCACAGTTGCTGTCGGTGTCCGCGCCGTCCGAGGTGCGGCCCGCGCTCCGACCGGGCGTGGGCGCGGCGGGAGCGGCTGCCGTCGCGCCCCGTCCGCGGCCCCCGCGAGGGGCGGCGGGCACGACGACGATGCAACCGCCCTTGCCCTGGTCGCCTTCGAGGGTCGCGAGCTCGGGGCTGGTGATCGTGCCGTTGGCACTCGAGTTGCCCTGCTGCGAGCCATAGACCATCGCGTCCACCACCACTTGGTCGGTTGCATCCATCAGCGCGATCGAACCGGCGCGCGACGACAGCACGACTCCGAACCATTGATTCGGCGCGGGCGGGCCTTGGAAACCCTCCGTCGCGGGTGTGACGACGATATCCGGTCCGTTGAGGACGGGACGGTCGAGCACTAGGCCGCTGCCCAAAGCCTGCACCTCTTCGCCACTGGTGTGTGAGTAATAGGTGGCGGGCGAGAAGCTGATGCCCGTGCCCGGGCTGGATACGTCAATGCCCGTCATGTGGTCGAGCTGGAGCGGTGCGGCCAGTTCAACCGTGCCGCCTCCGCCTGCGCCACGTCCGCCACCACGGCCGCCCGGTGCGGCTGCAGACGCGGCGCCGGCGACCAGCGCGGTGACGGTTTTCACCATGGCGAGCTCTTTGCGCCCGCCGGTGTCAATCGTGAGCTTGTCGCCGGCCGTGAGATTGGCGACGACCGCGAGCGCGAGGCTCGTCGCGCCCTTCGCGGTCGCGCCGGTGAGGGTCGTCTGCGTCGCCGCTTTTCCGACGGCAGTGACCGTGGCCACTTCCAGATTGCCCTCGACGGCGATGGCCATCTTCTCCCCGACCACGAAGCCCGCCACACTCGTCACCGGCACGTTGGTCGAACCGGCGGGGATCGTTAGCCACGGGCCGGTCGAAACCGGAATGAACAAGGTCGTCAGCGGTGCGGCCGGGGTGCCGACGCGCATGATTGTATACCGCGCGCCACCGAGCTCGATCGCTTGGCCGGCAGTCAGATCGGTGGTGCTGCGAACATGGATGCTGGTGCTTCCCCGGGCAGGCGGCACGATGAGACCCGAAGTGGCGAGGCCCAGGAGGTAGAAGCCGTGCGCGGCGAGCTTGGTGCCGCGCGGGATCTCCGCCAGTCTGACCGGCGCCCATTGGCTTGGGGTATGGATGAGTTTCCAGTTGGAGATGTCCACCTCGCTGGCGCCGGCATTGTAGAGCTCGATGAACTGGCTGGTCGGGCTGGCGCCGTTGCCGAGCAGCACTTCGTTGATCTTGACCGGAAAAGCGCTCCGCACTCTCGCGGTCTGGGTCTCGGACCGCGTTAGGCGTGTTGCCGAGTTTGTCCATTCGGCCTTGCCGACGAGAAAGCCGGCGGCGGCGGCGGATGGCGCGGTGACCTCGAAAGTCACGCTCACGCTCGCGCCGGGCGCTACCGGCTCAGTGAACATCTTCAGCGACGCCTTGGTTCCGGCGGCCACGGGCACCCATCCGGGCAGCGTAACGCTCAATTTGACGTCTGTCGCCGGCTCGTCCGTGGTATTGGTGAAGCTCACCGCGAGATCCTGCGTCGAGCCCGGCGTGAACGTTGCGGAGACCAATTGTCTTGAGCTGAATAAAAGAGTTGTGAGAGATGACAGCCGCACCTGCGGCACATCGTATTTCGCCGCGACGATGTTGGCCTGCACCGCGTCGGTGGTGGCCTCGGTCGGGTAGCCGGTCGTCATCACGCCCTCGTAGAAGGTGCCGGCGGAGCCGTTGCCGTTGTCGCCGCCGTTGCCCAGCAGGACGCCGCCCTTTTTGTGCATCGGGAAATAGGCGTTGCTGCCGGGCGTGCCGGGGCGCGGGCCGCTGTAAAACGTGGTGAGGCCGCCCTGCTGCGCGTTGCCGCCGCGCAGATCCCATTGGTTGCCGCCGCCGCCGTCCACCACGGCTGTGACAAAGCGCCACTGGTCAATGGTCGGGCTGCCGGGGTTTTGCTTCGCGTTGTAGCCGGAGAAAAGCCCGGCCTCCATGTCGGACATGATCCACGGGCCGGGACCGGCGCCGCTGCCCCACGCGGTGGAGGTGCCGAAGTAGGTCGTCTCCATCGTGCCGGTGCCGACGGCGCGGCCGTTGGTCGAGGCGTTGCCGTAGTCGAAGCAGCACCCGCTGTCGTAATGCGTGCCGTCAATTACGTAGTAGATGCCCTCGGGCTCGTCGTTGATCGCGACGCCGGTGGCGTTGTTGGCGCGCAGCCCCATGCCCGGCATGATGAACACGCCGTAGGCCTTGCGGCCGCCGATGCTGATGGGCGCCATGTCGGCGATGGGCAGCGTGTCAAAGCCGCCCTTGGCCGGGCCGAGGAACGTCCCCGGCGCGGCCTGCAGGAGGTGGTTGCCCTTGCCGGACTGGTCGTAGATGCGGGTGATGAAGCAGAGCGTGTTGGCGCAAAACGCGTCCTGCGCGGCTGCGTCGGCGTAGCCACCCGCATTCGGGGTTGGTAACGCGGACGGCGGGACGACGCCGATGTCTAGGGTCTTGCCGTCCGACTGGCGCTGGACCTGGTAGAGCGGGCCGTTGTAGGTGGCGGACAGTGCGCGGGTGGTGCTGTGGGCCGCCACGCAAGGTGTGCCGCCGGCGGCGTAGAGATCGCAGGGGCCTGGCAGGCGGGGTGGGGCAGTGCGACCCGCCACGGCGGCCTTCGCCACGAACATCGTGAGCGCGGGCAGAGCGAGCGCCACGGCAAGCAGGAGCAGCAGATTGGTTTTTGTTTTCACGGGGATTTTCGCGGCGGAGGGGATGAGGGCGTTGATAGGGGAGAAAGACGGCAGGAACCAGCCTCACCTGACAGTTTTAGTTTTTGGATCACGGCGGGTCGTAGAGGGTGGGCGCCGCTGCCTTTTTGCCAATTTGAGGGATGCTGGCTCACATATCCGGCGGGACGGCGCTGATGGCCTCGGCGAGGGTGGTGAGGCCTTCGCGGACTTTCAGCAGGCTGTCCTGATGCAGGGTCTTCATGCCGGCGCGGACGGCAATTTTTTTCAGCTCGGCCGTCTCGTGGCCCTTGTTGATCGCCTCCATCAGCTCTTCGTTCATGATCATCAGCTCGTGGATGCCGACGCGTCCTTTGTAGCCGCTGCCCCCGCACTTGGGGCAGCCTTTGGGCGCGGCTCGGAAGACCGGGCCGCTCCAGCCGAGCGCCTTCTGGAGCACGTCCTTTTCGCGGCCCTCCGGCTCGTGTTGCTGGCGGCACTGCTTGCACACCCGGCGGATGAGGCGCTGCGCACAGACGCAGAGCAGCGACGAGGAAATCATGAACGGCTCCACGCCCATGTCGGTCAGGCGGGCGACGGTCGAGGGCGCGTCGTTGGTGTGGAGCGTGGAGATGAGCAGGTGGCCGGTGAGCGCGGCCTCGACCGCGATGTTGGCCGTCTCCTTGTCGCGGATCTCACCGACGAGGATGATGTCGGGGTCCTGCCGGAG
>CAIQBC010000134.1 GCA_903869955.1 uncultured Opitutia bacterium | reverse complement strand
CGTTTTGTGTACTCAATGCGGGCTCCGGATGGGGGAGGGTGGGGTAGAAACTGACGCCATTATGGCATTCCCCGCGGGGGGCGGACTTTGCCCTCGGGCGGGCTCAAGTCTGGGCGGGGTGGTGCCGATACACAGTGCATGGGAGCCGCAAGCTTCCCCCGGACCCGCAAGGGGCGGGTCCGGGTTCTAACATCGCGGCAACGCCGCTGAAAAGGGAGTCTTGCCATGGAAACCGTGGATCAGGATTTGTCCCATGCCCACCCGATGTTTGTCATCGATGGCGCGACGGTTCCGGGGGCGCTGTTCAGCGTCGGTGAGGCGCAGGACACGCCGGCGCAGTTGCTCAACACCATTGTCGTCGAGGCTTATCTTCTGGGTGCGACAAACATCAAGGTCGAGGCGGATGAAAAGGCGTCGGGCGCACACGTATGGTTCGGCATAGACGGCGTGATGCTCGATTACATGCAGATTCCGGCACACCTGCGCGAGGCCTTGTTGTCGCACGTCAAGAGGATGTGCGGACTCAATGATGCCAGGCGGCGCATCGCGCAGATCAGTCGCATTGATTTTCAGCAGGCGGGCGGGGAGAAAATAGAGCTGCGCGTGGTGACGCTGCCCGACGGTTCTGGCGGCGAAAATTTGCGCTTGCGCTTGATGCGCACACCGCTGCTGCTAATGGCGTAGCGCCCTGCGGGCGAAGTTTGCTTTGTCATTCTGTGGGGGGCGAATCTGCGGCGCTCTTGCAGAACGGCAGATCCTGCGCTTCGCCCAGACTGGCGGGGGCGGAATTTTTCGTTTCTTTTTCGTTTCTTTTTCGTTTTTTTGTTTCGTGTGGGCGGTGTCAAGCGCGCCGCATGCGCAATGCCGCAGCTATGCGGTCGGCCGCCCTTTTTAGTTTTGGTAAAAAGGTTTTCACGATCTGCGCCTCGCTGGTACGCGCAGCCTGGCCGCTGATGTTCATGGCGGCGAGAATGCGGCCGCGTCCGTCGACGATGGGCACCGAGATCGAGCGCAGTCCGTCCTCCAGTTCCTGGTCCACCAGTGACCAGCCTTTGCCCGCGTCGGCAAGAATCGTTTTGCGCAGCAGCTTCGCATCAGTGACGGTGCGTTTGGTATGGGACGTCAATTTCGCCTTGGCAAAATAGGCGTCGAGCTCAGCTTCGGTCAGGCCGCCCAGCAGCACCCGCCCCATCGAGGTGGCGTAGGCGGGCAGGCGGCTGCCGATGGAGAGGCCGATGGTCATGATGCGGTGGGTCGGCACGCGCAGCACGTAGACCACGTCCTCGCCCTCCAGCACCGAGGCGGAGCAGGATTCGTGCACCTCGGCGACGAGATCCTCCATGATCGGCTGCGCGATCTCCCATAGCGGCATCGATGACAAATACGAATAGCCCAGGTCGAGTATGCGCGGCGTCAGGCGAAAGTCACGGCCCTCGCTCGTCACATAACCCAGTGACTGCAGCGTCAGTAAAATGCGCCGCGCCCCGGCACGCGTGAGCCCGGTTTTTTCTGCCACCGCCGAGAGCGTCATGACCGGTGATTGCGGTCCAAACACGCGAATTACCGACAGGCCGCGCGCGAATGACTGCAGGAATTCGCCCGAGGGTTTTGGCATAGTTTCCTTCAAGGCGCGTTCTCCGGGGCGGACGGCTGCAAATTATGGTTTATGTTCG
>CAIQBC010000133.1 GCA_903869955.1 uncultured Opitutia bacterium | reverse complement strand
GCCGACGGCTTCGTCGCCAACCTGCCCGACAAGGTCATTCTCGACGAGGTGCAACGCGTGCCGGAGCTGTTCCGTGCGATCAAACGCAGTGTGGATACCCGGCGGCAGCCCGGCCGCTTCCTCCTGACGGGGTCGGCGAACGCGCTCGTTTTGCCCAAGGTTTCCGAATCACTGGCCGGCCGGATGGAGGTGCTGGCGCTCGCCCCATTTTCCCAAGGCGAGATCGAGGGCCACCCGGAGCACTTCATTGATGCCTGTTTCGCGCCGGAGTTTCGGCCGGGTAACTATCGGGACTCCGCTTGGCCGGCGCTGGCCGCGCGTATTGTGCAGGGTGGCTATCCCGAAGTCATCACGCGTGCAGCTGGCGCACGCCGTCAGGCGTGGTTTGGTTCTTACGTCACCACGATTCTGGAGCGGGACGTGCGCGACATCGCCAACGTCCAAGGCCTGCGTGAGCTGCCCCGGTTGCTGCGCCTCGCGGCCGCGCGCGCCAGCGGGCTGCTCAATTTTGCCGAGCTCGCCCGCGATGCGGCGATGCCGCAAACCACGTTGCAACGCTATTGGGCGCTATTTGAGGCCACGTTTCTGGTGCGTGGCCTGCCCGCTTGGTCGGCCAATCTCGGCACCCGGCTGGTCAAAAGCCCCAAGGTGATGCTCGGCGACACGGGTCTCCTTTGCTACCTGCTCGGGCTGGACGTGGCGCGGTTGCAGAGTGATGCGCTGATGACCGGCGCGGTGCTGGAGGCTTATGTCGGCACCGAGCTGAGCAAGCAGCTCACCTGGAGCGAAACGCGCCCGGCGCTCTACCACTACCGGACGCACACGCAGCACGAGGTTGATTTCGTCCTGGAGGATGCCGCTGGCCGGCTGGTCGGCATCGAGGTGAAGAAAAACGCCTCGCCATCGGGAGGGGATTTCAAGGGGCTGCGCCATTTCCGCGAAGCGGTGGGGAAGCGGTTTCTACGCGGCATCCTGCTTTACACCGGGAGCAACAGCGTCGCCTTTGGCCCGGACTTGCACGCGGTTCCGGTCAGCGCGCTCTGGCGTCTGCCGTCATAAAGGAGACTGGGTTTTCGGCGTCGGCTTTCGTTAGTCTGCCGGCCATTTCCACCGTAAATTTGAGGGCTTCAACTCGTCGGGTGAGCACGCATCACGGCCGGCATTTGGCGGATTTTTACCCTCGGCGTTTTCGGCATCTTCCACGTTAACGTTAGGACTTTGACCGTTAAACGTTAGGACTTCTCGCGAATCTCCTCAACAAAAAGCCCCGTAACCATCTAGGATACGGGGCTTTGGGATGAAATGGAGCAGGCGAAGAGACTCGAACTCTCGACGTCCACCTTGGCAAGGTGGTGCTCTACCAACTGAGCTACGCCTGCGTAAAACCGGGCTGAGCAAACGGGCGCATGTGCGGCCCGTCAACCGCTTTTTTCACATCGCCTCAAGCTCGGCCATCTGTCCGGCGCGTGCCGAGGCCGGCAGCGGCACCAGTTGCGCGTCCAGCCAGAGGGCTGCAGCCGCGTCGCCATGGAGCAGACGCAGCAGCGGGAGAAGGCGTTTTGCCGCGTCGGCACGAAACACGGCCTGCAGCGGCAGGCGGATGGGGTAGTCGCCACTGACAATATTTTCCGCCGTGGGCGGGAAAGGCACGTCGCGCGTGCCGCGCGAGACGGAGAGGGCCTTCAAATCCTTACGCCCGGGTGGCAGTGCGGCCACGATGGCGACCCCGTTGGCACCCCCGACAAGGCGGTTCAACGCGGCCGGTCCGTCCGACTCCACTGTCACGACGGTCCGAAGGCCGGGCGACGGCAGCACCATGTGACGGAACAAGTCGTAGGCGAGGCCACCGCCCGGGCCGCTGATCACCGGATTGACGCCGAGGTGAGCCCACTCGTTGCTGAGAGGGACACCGAGATCGGCCCAGTTTTTCGGCGGCTGGTCACCCTCGCTCGCACAATAAATCGCGCGCAACTGGGCGAACGAAACCTGCTCCAGCGGCAGGCCCGCCGGCACAATCGCGACAACCGTGTGATAGGCCACCGGCCGCATCACGAACGGCGCGCCGGGCGGCTTTTCCTGCGGGGCAAACACGAGCAGCGCGAGGTCGGCCTGACCGGCCTGCAAGGCGTCCAGCCCGGCGCGGCTGCCGGTGAGCTGGAGTTTCAGCGTCAGCCCGGCGCGTAGGGCGACAGCAGTCAGGGCAGGGGAAAATTTCTCGCCGAGCAGATCCGACCCCACCACGACGAAGTCGGCAGCGTGCAGCGGCACGGCGGCGAGCAGGAGGGTGAAAAGAAGGGTGCGAAGACACATGAGACGGAACCCAAAATTGGCCCGCTACTGCTTAAAGGAAAGTTGATTCGTTCGCTGCCGGTGCGTGCCCAAGCTCAGTTCGCGCATCGCTTCCGGAGGCGGAAGCGTTTGCGCAGGCAATCTGGGGTCGGCGCGGGCGCGGTCTCTCATTTGTCAAGCACGTCGAGTTCCGGCCATTGGGCGAGCTTGCGGTGCAGCGTGCGACGGCTCACCCCCATTAGTTTTGCCGCGTCGGTGCGGCTGCCGCGTGCCTTGATGAGCGCCTCGCGCAACAGGCGTTTTTCGTTGTCAGCGACAGAGAGCGAATGGGCCTGATTGGCTGGGTTGCCGGCCAAGTCGTTGATCTGGCTGTTCGTTCCCGTTCCGGGACGTTGAACCACGTCGGTGACGTAGCTGGTGGCAGTGCCCATCGTCACCTCGCCGCGAAATTTTGGCTCCAAATCATATTCTGTGAGCTTGCCGCCGCGCCGTAGCACGACGACGTTTTCGCAAAAATTCCTCAACTCACGGATGTTTCCCGGCCACGCATACGCCTGCAGATACCGCAGTGCGCCCGGCTCGACGGCCGGCGGTGTGGTCCCGTTTTCCGTTGCAAAAAACTTCAGGTAATGCGCCAGCAGCAAGGGCACGTCCTCCGCGCGCTCGCGCAGCGGCGGCATGGTGATGCGCACGACGTTGAGTCGGAAAAACAAGTCCTCGCGGAACTTCCCCTCGCGCACGAGCCGCTCCAAGCTGCGGTTGCTCGCGGCCACCAGCCGCACGTCAAGTTCCAGCGGCTTGTTGCCGCCGACGCGCTCAATGGCCCTAGTTTCCAAAAACCGCAGCAGCTTTACCTGTGTGGAGGCGGAGATTTCGCCAATTTCGTCGAGGAACAGCGTGCCACCGTCGGCTGACTCGAACCGTCCCACCCGCCGCTCGATGGCGCCGGTGAACGCTCCGCGCTCATGCCCGAAGAGCTCGCTTTCCAGCAAGTTTTCCGACAGTGCTGCGCAATGCACGGCGATGAACGGCGCGCGCGCGCGCGGGCTGGCCTGATGGACGCCTTGCGCGACGAGCTCCTTCCCCGTCCCCGACTCCCCCTCGATGAGCACCGTCGCCTTGGACGGCGCGACGAGTTTCACGCGGTCAATCACGTCCTTGAGCTTCTGCGAGTGGCCGACGATGGCCGCAAAGGAGAATTTTTCATCCAGCCGCTCATGGAGTTGCTTCACCTCGACTTCGAGCGTGCGCGTCCGGAGGGCGCGCTGGATGAGCACCTCAAGCCGCTCGAGGTTGACGGGCTTGGTGAGAAAGTCCACCGCGCCGCGTTTCATCGCCTCGACGGCGGAGTCAATGCTCCCGTAGGCGGTCATCATGATGACCGCGGGCTTGGCCGGCAGCGCGAGCGCCCTGTCTATGACCTTGAGGCCGGATTTGCCGGGCATCCGCAGATCGGTGACGATCACGTCGAACTCCTGTGCGGCCAAAAGGTTGAACGCCTCGTCCGCGCTGGCGGCGACGGCCACATCGTAGTTGTCCTCCAACGCCTGCCGCAGCCCCTCGCGGGTGTGTTTCTCGTCGTCAACGATCAGGACGCTGGGCAGCATGAGGCGATGACACCAAACTCTGCGCCTGTCGGTCAACGGGAAACCCGCTTCTGTCGGCTCATGGGGATGGCGGCGCCGGTGAGGCCGTGGAGTCGAGGCATCTGATTTGCCGCAGCTGTAAAAAATATGAGAGGAAAAGCTACTGGAGGAGATCGGAAGCTTTTTCGGCATGGCCAAGGCATGCGGCTCAGCCATTGCATCCGCTCTGATTTGCCACGACTGTCAGGGCGGGCTACTGTCCTTCAAACGCGTCCTCGCCCCGCGCGCGCGGCCGGCCCATCATAAATGGTGCCAGAGGCCGGGATTGAACCGGCGACCAAAGGCTTATGAGTCCTCTGCTCTACCACTGAGCTACTCTGGCGAACCATGAAAAGACGCGGTCGCTTTCTGGTCTGCCAGTCGCGTGCCGGCAAGCCGAATTTTGGCGTCACCGCCGCTGCGGGCCACACCCAAACTGCCTGGTTGCCCATTGATCGGCCCGGCAGGGACATGCCATACCCCGCGCTTGCACCCTGCGGGCCGGGGGCGTAAATCCTTGGGCCAACCTCCCGATGCCCACCACCGTTTTCACCATCGCCAACCAGAAGGGCGGCGTCGGCAAGACCACCACCGCCGTCAACCTCGCTGCCGCCCTCGCCGACAAAAAAATCCACACGCTGCTCGTTGACCTCGACCCGCAGGCCAACGCCACCAGCGCGCTCGGCGTCGAGAAACAGGAGGGCCGCAGCCTTTACGGCCCGTTACGTGGCGAGGGCGGCGCGCTCGACATGGTCACGCCCACCGGTATCGAGCACCTTGCCCTCATCCCCAGCGAGGAGGACCTTGCCGCCGCCGAGATCGAGCTGGCGCAGACCGAAAACTACCTTGCCCGCCTGCGCGGCGTGCTCGAGCCGCTCCGTGCCAGCGGCGGCTACCGCGCCGTCATCATTGACTGTCCGCCCTCGCTCGGGATGCTCTCGATGAACAGCCTTGCCGCTGCCGATTTTCTCCTCATCGCGCTCCAGTGCGAATACATGGCACTGGAGGGGCTCGGCCAGATTCTGAAAAACGTGGACCGTCTCAAGGGCGCGGGCGTCAATCCCGCGCTCGAGCTCGGCGGCGTGGTGATGACGATGTTCGACGTGCGGACGAGCCTCTCGCGGCAGGTCGTCGAGGAGGTGAAAAAACATTTGCCCGACAAAATTTTCGCGTCGGTCATCCCGCGCACCGTGCGCCTGAGCGAGGCACCGAGCTTCGGCAAGACCATCTTTGCTTATGACCCGCTTTCGCCCGGCGCGACAGCCTACCGCAACCTCGCCAAGGAAGTCATCGAGCGCTTTGGGCTGAAGGCCTGAAGGACTGCAGCCTCCACCACGGATTAACACGGATGCACACGGTTAGATTCATACACCATGTGGCCGAGAATCGGCTGAACATGGCCTGCTGGGCGGCAGCAGGTAGGCTCGGGCACATCCGGGTCTGTTCGTGTCCATCCGTGGTCAAATCAGGCCCATGCTCTCCGCCCTGACCAAATACCGCCACGCCTTCCTCATCGGGCTGCAGGGCAACCTCGTGTATCGCTGGAATTTCGCAGTGCGCGGGCTGTTCTCGCTGTTTCACCTCGCGGCGGTATTCGTCCTTTGGCGTGCGGCGTTTTCCGACCCCGCCCAGTTCGGCCCGATCATCACTTACTTTCTCACGCTGCTCGTGCTCCAGTTCTTCATCAGTGCGTTCAACGAGGACTACCAGATCAGCGAGGACATCCGCAACG
>CAIQBC010000132.1 GCA_903869955.1 uncultured Opitutia bacterium | reverse complement strand
TCAACATTTCCAGCTGGTCCGAACTCGCCATCATCATCGCGGCGCGCCATTACTCCAACAGCTACGAGTGGAGCTCCCATTACCCCGACGCGCTGAAAGCCGGTCTCTCTGCCGACCTCATCGCCGCCATCGCCGATGGCCGGCGCCCCTCCCCGATCAGCGACGATGAAGCTGCCATCTACGATTTCTGCACGGAGCTGAATCAGCACTACAGCGTCAGCGATCCTACCTATGCGCGGGTTCTCGCAAAATTCGGCGAAGCCGGTGTCGTCGAAGCCACCACGCTCGAAGGCTATTACGCCTACCTCGCGCTCGTCATGAACGTGGCCCGCACCCCCACGCCCGCCGCCACTCGCCGCGCGCTGCTGCCATTCCCGAAGAACGAATAGCTGGTGCCTCGAATTCGTCGGCATCCAGCGCGTCACCCTCGGGGCTTGAGCTGGGCTCCACGCCTGGCAGTTGCTCACATCCTTCGTAAGGGCGCCCCCTGCCTGCCACCTCTGCTACGCTGGTCTTTTCCACCCGCACAATGCCTTTCGACCGCTCCATCGCGCGCCTCATCGACCACACCATCCTCAAGCCCGAGGCTACTCGCGCCGAGGTCCGCCAGGTCTGCGCCGAAGCCCGTACTTACGAGTTCGCCAGCGTCTGCGTCAACGCCTTCTGGGTCCCCTTCGTCATTGCTGAACTGGCCGGATCGCCCGTTCTCACCTGCACCGTCGTCGGCTTTCCCCTGGGTGCCACGTCTACAGAATCGAAGGTGGCCGAAACCCTCGCTGCCACCCGCGCCGGCGCTCGCGAAGTCGATATGGTCATGAACATTGGCGCGCTCAGGGGCGGGGAAGCGGGCGTCGTGGAAGATGACATCCGCGCGGTTGCCAACGCCACCCACTCGGCCGGCGCCATCCTTAAGGTCATCATCGAGACCGCCCTCCTCGACGACGCGCAGAAGGTCCTCGCCTGCCAGCTTTCCCAAAAGGCCGGCGCCGATTTCGTCAAGACTTCTACCGGCTTCAGCAAAGGTGGCGCCACTGTGGAGGACATCGCCCTCATGCGCCGCACCGTCGGCCCCTCCATGGGCGTCAAAGCCTCGGGCGGCATACGCACTCTTGATGCGCTCCGCGCCATGGTCGCCGCCGGAGCCAGCCGCGTCGGCGCCAGCGCCAGCGTCGCCATCGTCGAAGCGACCCGTACGGAGGCCTGACCGAATGCCTCCCGCGCGCACCAAACCGGCCATCCGGTTTAAGGAGCGGAGTGAGCTTCTGGATTTTCTCCTCGAAGTCGCCTCCGTCACTTCTGAAACCATCGACCTCGACGAACTCCTCGCCAACCTCGCCGCCGTCGTGCGCCGCGTTGTACCCTACGATCTTTTCGCCGTCCTGCTCCATCACGAAAAGACGCGCGACCTCCGCATCCGCTACGGCGTCGGCCACCGCGAAGAGGTGATGCGCAATCTTTCCGTGCCCGTCGGCGATGGCATTGTTGGCAGCGCCGCCGCCACTCGCGAAGCCGTCCTCGTGCCGGATGTGCAGCACGATCCCCGCTACCTCGGCTCCGACATCGTGCGCTGCGAACTCGCCGTCCCCATGACGGCGCGCGGCCACCTGGTTGGCGTCATTGACCTACAGTCTTCCCGCCCCGGCGCGTTCGGCGATTACGACCGCGCCATGCTCCGCCTCATCGCCGGCCGCGCCGCCAGCGCCATCGACAACGCGCGCCTCTTCCGCCGCTCGGAGCGACAGTACCGCACTCTGCGTACGCTGTCGAAGGTCTCGCAGGAATTTTCTTCCATCCTCGATCTGGATGAGCTCCTGGGCAAGGTCGCGACTTCCGTTCGCAACCTCATCAACTACGACGCCTTCAGCGTCCTGCTCATCGACGAAGCCCAGCGCGTGCTCCGTCACCGCTTTAGTATTCGTTTCGATCAGCGCGTCAGCCTCGATCACATTCCGCTCGGCCGCGGTATCACCGGCCACGCCGCCGCTACCCGCGAAGCCATCCGCGTGCACGACGTCTCCACGGACCCGCGCTACATCGGCGCGCTGCCCGGCATCCGCGCCGAAGTCGCCGTGCCGCTCATGATGCAGGACCGCGTCATTGGCGTCTTGAACCTCGAAAGCGAGCGCGTTGGCTACTTCACCGAGGAGCATGCCCGCACACTGACGCTTCTCGCGCCCGCCGTCGCCATCGCGCTGGAAAACGCGCGCCTTTACGCCGAGATTGCCGACCGCGAGCGCCGCATGCAGGACGACCTGCGCGCTGCCTTCGATCTCCAGACCGTCCTGCTCCCCGCCGAAGCTCCGCCCATGGAACGGCTCGACACCGCCATTGGCCTCCGCCCGGCGCGCGAGATTTCGGGCGACCTCTACGACTTTTTCGAACACCCCGACGCCCACTACGCCATCGCCTTCGGTGACTCCAGCGGCAAAGGCGCAGCCGCCGCCCTTTACGGAGCCATGGTCAGCGGACGCATGCGCGCCCTTGCACCGCGCCGCCGCAGTCCTGCCGAACTCATGAAGGCGTTGAACGACGCCCTCATGCAGCGCCAGGTAGAAGGCCGCTACGTCACTCTGTTGCTCGTGCTCTGGGATGCGCGCGCCGGTACGTTCACCATTTCGAATGCGGGTGGCTCCCCGCCGCTGGTCTGCCGAGCGGGCGAGATCCTCAAGATTCGCGCCGAAGGCGTGCCCCTCGGCCTGCTGACGCACCGCGAGTACGACGAAGTAATCTTCGAAGCCCATGCCGGCGATTTGGTCGTTCTGTTTTCCGACGGAGTCAGCGACCACCTCAGCCCGGCCGGCGACGAATACGGTCGTCACCGCCTCGCCGACGTCGTGCGCCGCGTGCAGACCCTCGAGCCGCGACAAATCGTAGAGGAGATTTTCAAGGACTTGGACACCTTCAATACCGAACGTTTCGACGATCAGACCCTCATCGTGATGCGGGTGAAGCCCTGATGTTCCGCTATCATGAAGGCCGCCTGTTTTGCGAAGAGGTGGATCTGGAAGAGGTCGCGCGCTCGGCTGGCACGCCCTGTTATGTCTACTCCGCGCGCGCCATTCTCAACGCCTATTGCGACTATGATGCGGCGTTCGGAGCCTTGCCCCACCTGGTCTGTTACGCGGTGAAGGCCAATTCCACCCTTGCGATTCTCTCTCTTCTGGCCCGCGCGGGCAGCGGCTTCGACATCGTCTCCGGCGGGGAACTCCACCGCGTCCTTGCGGCGGGCGGCGACCCGGCGCGAATCGTCTTTTCCGGTGTGGGCAAGACGGCGGCCGAAATCGAATTCGCGCTGGCGAAGGGTGTTGGCAACTTCAATTGCGAGTCGGAAAGCGAACTCGCCGTCATCGACGAAGTTGCCGGCCTCCTCGGGCGCACCGCGCGCTTCTCTTTGCGCGTGAATCCGGACGTCGACGCCGTCACTCACCCCTACATCAGCACCGGCCTGCGCGATCACAAGTTCGGCATTGATATCGATGCCGCCGAAGCCGTTTACCTCCGCGCGCGCGCGTTCCTCAATCTGCGCGCCGCCGGCGTCAGCTGCCACATTGGTTCGCAGATTCTCGACTACGCGCCCATCCTCGAAGCCGCCGGCAAAGTCCTGGCGCTTGTCGAGCGTCTCCAGGCGGCGGGCCTGCCCATCGATCATGTGGATCTCGGCGGCGGACTCGGCATCGCCTACCAGGCCGCCGATCGCGCGCCC
>CAIQBC010000131.1 GCA_903869955.1 uncultured Opitutia bacterium | reverse complement strand
GACGAAGTGTATGACGCGCAGCAGGCCATCCGCCTCGTGCGGGCGCATGCCAAGGACTGGAAACTGGACCCCAACCGCATCGGCATCATGGGTTTTTCCGCCGGAGCCGAGCTGGCCACGCCCGCCGCGGTTTTGTTCGCCAAATGGGACGCCGACAACAACCAGCCCGGCGACCTGCTCGCCGGCGTTCCCTCGCGCCCTGACTTCATCGGCGTGATTTACCCTGGCCCGTCCCCCTTCGCGCCGGGCCGCACGCCGCCCGACATTCCCGCCAACACGCCGCCCGCCTTCATCGCTGGCGCCGGGGCGGGCGACTCCGATCACGCCGCGTGGGCTGATCAATTTTTCGCCGCCATGCTCGCCGCGCGGATTCCCAACGTCGAGATGCACATCTACGGCGCGGGCGCGCACCCCGGCTCGAACGACCAGGCCGGCGAGCGCTGGAACGGCGGCCTCAACGCCGCCCGCAACGGCCGCCCCTACGGCACCTGGACCGACCGCTTCATGGACTGGATGAAAGACCTCGGCTTTCTCACTCCGTCCGGCACGCAGACCCGCGCCGCGAAGGACGTGGCCATCCGCGTGCAAAATCCGCCGCGCGCGGGGCGCGGTGCAGGTGGTCCGCCCGGTGGACGCGGCCAAGGCCGGCGGAGTGGAACGGCTCCGGGTGGTGCCGTGGGCCCCGCGGTGCCTGTTACACCATAATTCGAGCCTATTTGATCGGCCATTTTGTTAGGGATATATCCCAATGAAATGACGCCTAACTTTTGGACGTTAGTCGTCATTTGATACATAATTTTATGCTCTTAGTCCCCCTGCCCATGCGTTTCTGCTTCGCTATGCCGCTCCTGCTCGCCCTTGCCGCGCGCGCGGTTTTTGCGGCGGGCGACGCGGCGGTGCAGCCCGCGCCGGTCACACTCACCTCAGGTTGGCTCATGCAGGACATCGCGCATGTCACGACCGACGGCGCGGTGATCTCACGTGTCGGCTTCACACCGGAAATCTACCGGCCCGTGCCCTATGCACCACCACCCACGGCCGGCGCCAACCCGCCGACCGCGACCGTCATCCCGTCAGAAGTCCGCAATTTCCCTCGCACCGCCCAGCTCCGCCGCGGCGACACCAGCCCGGCTGGCCTGGCCGAGGGCTGGCCGCTCAATCCCGAACCGAACCGCCCGAGTTTCTCCTCCGGCTGGACGCAGGCTCCCGGCCCGTCGGCGAAAGCGTGGTATCGCGCCACCGTGCCCGGCACCGTGTTGGCGACGCTCGTGGACAACCACCTCTACCCCGACCCGCTCTACGGCGAGAACAACCGCCCCAATCTCATCCCCGAGAGCCTAGCCCGCACTTCCTATTGGTACCGCAACGAACTCACCGTGCCGGTAAGCTACGTCGGCAAGCGCGTGTGGCTGAATTTCGACGGCATCAATTACGCCGCGGAAATTTGGGTCAACGGCGTGAAGACCGGAGAAATCACGGGCGCGTTCATCCGGGGCAACTTTGACATCACCGATCACGTCCGGCCGGGCGAAAAGGCCGCCATCGCCGTGCTCATCCATCCGCCGCCGCATCCCGGCGACCCATGGGAAAAGACCGTGGCCAACCAGCGTGGCCCCAACGGCGCGGGCGTCAACGGCCCGCTCGGGCAGGACGGGCCGACCTTTGTCTCTTCCATCGGCTGGGACTGGGTCCCGGGCATCCGCGACCGACAGAGCGGCATCTGGCAGAACGTCTCCCTTTCCGCCAGCGGCCCCGTGTTGGTGCAAAATCCCTTCGTCACCACCGACCTGCCGCTGCCTCGCACCGACTCCGCTGACGTGAGCATCGAGGTCACGTTGAAAAACGTGTCCGCCTCGCCCCAGACCGGCGTGCTCACGGGCCGGCTCGGCGACATCACATTCCAGTCGGCGCCCGTCACGCTGCCGTCGCAGGGCTCGCAGGTCGTGAAGCTCGCCCCCGGCAACACCCCGGCCTTGCATCTAACCAAGCCGCGCCTGTGGTGGCCCAACGGTTTCGGCGAGCCCAACCTTTATCCGCTCCGGCTCGCGTTCGACATTGCCGGCGCGACCTCGGACACCAAGGAACTCAACGTCGGCATCCGCCAGGTCACCTATTTTGTCCCCGGCTCGACTAACCTCACGCTCTCCGTCAACGGCGTGCCGGTCTATGCCAAGGGCGGCAACTGGGGCATGGACGACGCGATGAAGCGCCTCCCGCGCGATCGGCTGGAGGCGATCGTGCGCCTGCATCGCGACGCCAACTACACCATCATCCGCAACTGGGTTGGCCAGAGCACAACCGAGGACCTGTTCGACCTGTGCGACCGCTACGGCATCATGCTGTGGGACGAGTTTTTCCAGGCCAACCCCAACAACGGCCTCAACCCGCTCGACGCCGGCCTGTATCTCGCCAATGTCCGCGACACGGTCCTGCGCTTCCGCAATCATGCCAGCATCGTCATCTGGTGCGGCCGCAACGAGGGCGACCCGCAGGCGGTGATTGACCAGGGCAACGCCGCCATCCTCCGCGAACTCGACCCTGCTCGCTACTATCAGTCCAGTTCGACCTCCCGCAACGGCGTCAGCTCCGGCGGACCCTACAGCTACCAGCTCCCACGCGCCTACTACACCGGCGCGTCCAGTGGCTTGAACGTCGCCTTCAAGACCGAGATCGGCAGCGCGTCCATTCCCACGCTTGAGGCGGTGCAGGCAATGATGCCTGAAAAGGACTGGTTCGGCCCGAATTTTCCCAACGACGCATGGGCCGAGCACGACCTCGTCACGGGCAATGGCAACCCGGTCAACGCCGCGCTCCAGACGGTGCTGCCCCGGCGCTTCGGCGCGTTCGAGAGTCTCGCGGGGTTTGTCCGGCTGGCGCAGCTGGCCGATTACGAGACCTTCCGCGCGATGTATGAGTCGCGTTTCTCGCGGCTATTCGCGCCCTCCACCGCCGTCATCACCTGGATGAGCCACCCCGCGCAGCCGTGCCTCGTGTGGCAGATTTACGATTACTCGCTGGAGCCCTTCGCCTCCTACTTCGCCGTGAAAAAGGCCTGCGAGCCCGTCCACATCATGATGACGCAGGACACCTTCGAGGCCACCCTCGTCAACCACACGCCCGCCGCGCTCGCTGGCCTGCGATGGCGCGTGCGGGTCGTGAACCTCGACGGCACAATCAAGCTCGACCGGACCTCGCCCGTCG
>CAIQBC010000130.1 GCA_903869955.1 uncultured Opitutia bacterium | reverse complement strand
TGCGAGATCATGGGCCACGACGCCGGCTGGCTGTGTCTCGGTGCCGGCATCGCCGGCGGCGCAGATGTAATTCTCATCCCGGAGATTCCCTACGATCTCGACGCCGTGGTCCGCACGCTCACGCAGCGCCGGCGCAGCGGGAAACGTTTCTCCATCATCGCCGTCGCCGAGGGCATCGTTTCCCGCTCCGAGGCGGAACGTCGTGCGCTGCACGGCAAAAAAAAGCGAAAAACTGAATCCGCCACCGCACCAGCCGTCCTCGCGCCCCACGCGCCTGATGCCGTTCATCTGGTACATGAATCGGTGGCGAGCCGGCTCGCCCGACATATCCAACAACTCACCGGCGTCGAGGCACGGGTCACGTCACTGGGCCATGTGCAGCGCGGCGGCCCGCCGACGGCGTTTGACCGGCTGCTCTGCACACGTCTCGGCACCAAGGCCGGTGAGCTGCTGGCCCAGGGCCACTACAACATCATGGTCGCCGTCAAAGGCACCGAGTGCGTGCCCGTGCCGCTGGAGAATGTTGCCGGCTTCAAGCGCACCGTACCGCCCGACCATGCTTGGATCAAGACCGCGCGCCTCGTCGAAACCTGTCTTGGCGACGAAGCGGTATGAAAACCAGCCCACAGAAACTTCCCGGCGGGCATGGCCTGCTCTGGTGGCGGACTTGGAACTCAGACCGTTGGCGCGGCAGGTGCATCCGTGGCGGCGGGTTGGACAGGCACGGGGAGCAGGGAAGCGGGTGCGACGAGCCCATTTTTTACCGGCGCGACCGCATTGGATGCGCCGGGCTTTTTGCGTAACGTATGCTTGGTCTGCGTGGCGACGGCGCGCGATTTCGCAGCCTTGGCCTTCTTGGCCAGCGCCGCCCTGGCCGCGGCCAGTTGCTTTCTCAGCGCCTTGGCCGTCTTACGTGTCTCTTTCGCGGATTTTTTGGCATGTTTCCAAGCCTTGCGGGCCTGCTTGAGATCGGCTTTTGCCGCCTGTGCACGCTTCTTCGCGGCGACGAGTTTGGCAGAAAGTTCGCGGATACTGACGGCGGGATTTGCCGGTTTGGTGCTAAGGGTGGTCTTCATGGGCGCGGGGGGAGGAAAGTCTCAGTGAATGGCTGCGCTGTTACATCAGAGTTACGCCTCGGCCGGTGGCATGCAACTCCACGAATGTTACATTTTGACCTGTTGCTAGTGGCGACCAACGGAATCACGGACCCCAAGCGAGGCCATCTGTCGGGGATTTACCTCCCATCTGAGGATTCACGATTCGAAGTTCGGAAAATTAAAACGGCTCCAGTTCGGCTGCCGCCTAGCAGAAGAATCAATCCGTCAATGGGCAAGCAGTGCCTTTGGAAGCAAGCCCCGTAGGATCAAATCCATTCCGAGCACCAGCCTCCCCCGCCAATTGTTGGCCCCGACTCGAAAACAGCGGGTTTCTTGACTCCCAAAAAGCGCCGGTGACTGTGACGGCCACATGAGTCAGAGCGCCGTCAAAACCTCCGTTCCCGAACCGAAGCATCCCGGCCAGTCCACCGCCGAGACGACGGTGATGACCGTCCTCCTCGCGCTGAGCCTGTCGCACCTACTGAACGACACGATCCAGTCGCTGCTTCCCGCCATTTACCCCGTGCTGAAGGACTCGTTCCGGCTCAACTACGCCCAGATCGGAACCATCACATTTGTTTTTCAAATGACCGGGTCGTTGCTCCAGCCACTCGTGGGTTTCTACACTGACCGCCGGCCCCAGCCCTATTCGCTGGCCACAGGCATGGGCGTAACCCTCGTCGGGCTGGTGCTGCTGTCGCAGGCAGGCAGTTTCCCCGCCATTCTCGCTGCGGCGGCTTTGGTGGGCGTGGGGTCGGCGATTTTTCATCCGGAGGCCTCGCGGGTGGCGCGGCTGGCCTCGGGTGGGCGGCATGGTTTTGCCCAGTCGCTTTTCCAAGTGGGCGGCAACCTTGGCTCGTCGTTAGGTCCGCTGCTGGCGGCGCTGGTCGTGGTGCGGCACGGCCAGGGCTCGATCCTATGGTTTTCAGCCATCGCCCTGCTGGGCATCTTTGTCCTGTCGAAAGTTGGCGGCTGGTATCGGCGGCATCTCGCCGACCGTCGGGCGAAAGGCACGGGGCACGGCGCGGAGCACCGATTGGCACTTTCTCGCGGGCAAGTGGCGTGGGCGCTGGCCGTCCTCGTGGTGCTGATTTTCTCGAAATTCATCTACTTGGTAAGCCTGAGCAATTATTACACGTTCTACCTCATTGACCGCTTCAAGCTTTCGGTACCGCAGGCGCAGTATGCGTTGTTCGTATTCCTGTTTGCCGTGGCGGCGGGCACCATCATCGGCGGCCCGGTGGGCGACCGCATCGGCCGCAAGCGCGTGATCTGGATTTCTATTCTCGGCGTGGCGCCGTTCTCGCTGCTGCTGCCGTATGTGAACCTGCCGGTCGCCATCGCCCTCACCGTCTGCATCGGGGTGATCCTGGCGTCGGCCTTCCCGGCGATCATCGTCTATGCGCAGGAACTGGTTCCGGGCAACGTGGGTCTGGTCGCGGGCCTGTTTTTCGGACTGGCGTTTGGCATGGCCGGCATTGGCTCAGCACTGCTGGGCGTGTTTGCCGACCACACCAGCATCGGCTTTGTGTTCAAGGTCTGCGCCTGGCTGCCACTGATTGGATTGTTGACGGGATTTCTGCCCGAGGTCGAGCCGCCCCGGACGCGGGCGTGAGCCGGATAGCAGTCAGAACCAAAGAGTGGGAAACAGAAGGGGCGGCCAAGCCAAGAACATGGGCGTTGCCTTATCAACGCGACAAAACCCATCATTCATCGCCGATCCCCCACCCTGTTCGCCCATGCCCAACGTCAAAAAACTCCTCCACACCCGGCTGCGGGTGAACGACCTCGAACGCACCGTGAAATTTTATCAGGACGCACTTGGTCTCACCGTGGCCCGGCGCAGCATTTCGCCGCGCGGCGCGCAGATTGTGTTTCTTGCCACGCCGAACAGCGAGGAAGAGATCGAGATCTGCCAGATGCCGCCGGGTGCACCCCCTGTCGAAGTACAACCGGACCTGATGCATCTCGCGTTTGAGGTAGGGGACCTGACGGCGTTCACGGCCGCCGCGGCAAAAAAAGGCTTCCAGCTCAGCGACGGCCCGACGCTGACCGGGAGCGGTTCAACCATCGCGTTCATTGACGCGCCCGAAGGCTACGAGATCGAGTTGATCGAGCACGCGAAGTGACATGGACGGGTCGGAGTCAACGGCTGCATCCGGAAGCCGGACGGGCGTGTGGCCTGACCTGCTGGCGTTCGTGCTCGGCCTCGGTGCCGCATGGTGGGCGGGCTGGAACACGGCCGACCTCATATGGAGCTTGTGGCTATCGAGTCTCGTTGTCGGCCACGCCATAATCATATGGGCGATTTTCGGGCCAGGCGCGACCATCATGCGGGGCGCATGGCACGACCGGGCCTTGTTGCAACAGCTTCCATGGTGGCAGGTGGCGATGGGCGGGGTCGTGCTGCTCATAGCCGGCCTGTTTTCGCTGATATTTTTTACACTCCACTTCGGAGGGTTTCATTACATTTATGCGCAGTTCCTGAAGGTGCTTTTTCCAGTCAACGACCAGAGCAATCATGGCCTGGCAGGACTGGCCGTCTATGAGGAGGTGCTACGACGCTATTGGATTTTCCTGCCCATGGCATTCATCGCCGAACGCGCAGCCTTTCGGATCCCACCCACACCGGACACGGCAGTGACACCGGAGGCCATCGCACGGCGCAAGGCGGCCGGCTTCACCGGAATGCTAACCCCCTACAAAAACGTCCTGCGGATGCATTTGCTGATTTTTTTCTTTCTCTTTGCGCACCTCGTGCAGCTTGAGAACTTCGTGGTATACGCCGTAATCTATGCGACCTATTTTTTCCCGTGGCGGGTGCTGACGCGTAAACGTCGTCCCGAAGGCCTTGCAGACGGGCCGGGGCCGACCTGACAGGCTGTCGGCCCAACGATGTCTGGGGTGCAGACGCCTGCCCTACTTGGTGCGAGATTGACTGGCCGACTGGGACTCAAATAAACGGGTGAAAAACGGGTGGAAGCCAAAAAACGGAGGAGTGAAAGGAAAATTTCAGAGGTAAAAGAAGGAAAAGTGGAAGTGGGCGCCCGGCTTGGTAAACGGCCCAGAAACGGGCTAAAACGGGTGAATAAACGGGCATAAAGATGGTAAACGTAGTGGTACGTAGGACAAGGGTGGGTTTTAGCTCGGCCGTCATCTCTCCAGATGCCCGACCGCCGCCGCCGTTTCGATCATGTTGGCAGCGTAGTCCCAAAGCGCGCCCGAGCCATCGGCGATATGAGCATTGCGGTCGCGGACTTGCGCGAGCTTCACCCCGTGTTTCCGCCAGGCCGCGCCCTCGGTGTGGGCGTTGAGCAGCATCGGCTGAAGGCGGTCGAGCGCGGCGGCGAATTTCGATTCGGGCGTCTGCTTTGCCTCAAACTCGTCCCACAACGCACGGAACTCCGCCGCCTGGTCGGCTGGCAGCAGCCCGAAGACGCGCTCGGCCCCGCGCGCCTCGCGCTCGTGCTGACCGGCGAGCGCCGCTTCGTCGTAGGCAAACGTATCTCCCGCATCAATCTCGACGAGGTCGTGGATGAGCAGCATTTTCAGCACGTGCAGCCGGTCGAGCGACGGAAAATTGGCGTGTTCGGCGAGCACGATGACCATGAGGCCGAGATGCCACGAGTGCTCGGCATCGTTTTCGCGGCGACGGCTCTGGGTGAGCAGTGACTGGCGGAAGATTTCCTTGAGCCGGTCGGCTTCGAGGATGAAACGCATCTGCTGGGCGAGGCGGTCGGTGTCAGCCATGCCGCAAACTGTTCTCACGCGCAGGGAGGGAGCGATGCCAAAAATTCAAGGCCACTCCGGCGATCCACGCTTCGCCGTTGTGGATGCGGGTGACGCGCAGGTTTTGGCCCTTGAGCACGGATAAAATCAACCCGCCCAGCATCATCAAAAAGCCAATCCCGATCGCGACAACCCCTTGATTGACCGCCCCGGAGATGAGAACAAACAGCCCCACGATAAGGGGGCTCTACGCGGCGGCCGCAGACGGCTCGGAGAGCCGTCCCTACCAAACTGAGCCACTACCCGACCAACCTTTTCCTTGCCTGCCACCAGGCAGAACTGTTTCGCTGGCCCCCTTTTCTCCATGAAAATCCTCGTCGCCGACAAGATCTCACCCAAGGGAGTCGCCTTCCTGCGCCAGCAGCCGGGCTTTGAAGTCGTGGAGGCCTACGGCTCCTCGTCGGAAAAGATCCTCGAGCTCGTCAAAGACGTTCACGCCATCGCCGTCCGCTCAGAGACGAAGATCACGGCCGCCGTCTTTGCCGCCGCGCCGCTGCTCAAGGTCGTCGGCCGGGCCGGCGTCGGCGTGGACAACGTGGATGTCGAGGCCGCCACCGAGCGCGGCGTCGTCGTGATGAACACCCCCGCCGGCAACACCATTGCCACCGCTGAGCTCACGTTCACGCACATCCTCTGCGGCGCGCGCCCCGTCGCGCAGGCCGCCGCCTCGATGAAAGCCGGCCAGTGGGACCGCAAGACCCTCAGCGGTTTCGAGCTTTTTAAGAAGACCCTCGGAATCGTCGGCATGGGCCGCATCGGCGGCGAGGTCGCGAAGCGCGCGCTCGCGTTTGGCATGAAGGTCGTCGCCTACGATCCCTACCTCGCCCCGAGCCGCGCCAAGGCCATGGGTGTCGAGGCCGTCTCGCTCGACGAGCTGCTTCCGCAGGCCGACTACATCACCGTCCACATGCCGCTCACGGATGAGACAAAGTACATGATCAACGCCCCGGCCCTCGCGAAGTGCAAGAAGGGTGTCCGCCTTTTCAACTGCGCCCGCGGCGGCATCATCGAGGAGGCCGCGCTCCTCGCCGCGCTCAAGAGCGGCCATGTCGCCGCCGCCGGCCTCGACGTGTTTGAGGACGAGCCGCTGGCCAAGGATAGCGAGTTCCGCGCCCTGCCCAACGTCGTCCTCACCCCGCATCTCGGCGCCTCGACCGCCGAGGCACAGGAGTCCGTCGGCATCGAGATCGCCGAGCAGATCGCCGACGTGCTCCGCACCGGCGCCGTCCGCAACGCCGTCAACATGCCCTCGATGGACGCCGCCGCCGCCAAGGTGCTCGCGCCCTACCTCGACCTCGGCGCCAAGCTCGGCACGCTCCTCCAGCAGATTTCGCCCAAGCAGCTCGCCAAGCTCCGCGTCACCTACCAAGGCCGCATCGTGGATCTCGACGCCAACGCCATCACGCGCTCGATCCAGCACGGTTTCCTGCGCCGCATCAGCGGCGACGGCGTCAACGCCGTCAACGCCCCCGTCCTCATGTCGCGCCTCGGCCTAGCCTTTGAGGTCGTCAAGACGAGCGACGCCGGCGACTACACCGACCTCATCGAGCTGGAGGCGACCGCCGGCGACGGCGCGGTGACCAACGTGCGCGGCACACTTATCGGCCGCGGCAACCAGCCCCGCATCGTCGGCATCAACGGCCGCGAGGTCGAGGTCGCCGCCGAGGGCTCGCTCCTCGTCCTCGAAAACCTCGACCAGCCCGGCATGGTCGGCGCCGTCGGCACACTGCTCGGCAAGGACAAGGTCAACATCGCCGACATGTCGCTCTCCCGCCTCACGCCGGGCGGCACGGCCTACATGGTGGTGCGCGTGGACCACGAGCCGAGCGAGTCCGCCCGCGCCGAGCTCAAGAACCACCCCGCCATCAAGCTGGCAAAGTTCGTGCAGCTGTGAGCGCGGCACGCGACCAGAAATTTAACGCAAAGACGCGGAGGCGCGGAGGACGCAAAGCTCGTTTCTGATTCCACCGGCCTTTGCGGTTTTCGTGCCGTTGCGACTTTGCGTTAAAAAATTCCGGCCATGTTCCTCCCGTTTTTCATCGCTGCCGTCGTCGGCTACCTCCTAGGCTCGCTGCCGTTCGGCTGGTTTGTGGCGAAGGCAAATGGCGTGAACATTTTCGAGGTCGGCAGCAAAAACCCCGGCGCAACCAATGTTCGCCGTGTTCTTGGTGCCGGGCCGGGCAATTTAGTTTTTGCGCTTGATGCCATCAAAGGTGTGCTAGCAGCGGGATGGCTAAATTTATTTTGGCTGATCGCCGCTGGTAAGCACATCGACGATTTGACTCCAAATGATCAGTCTTCGGCGCTGTGGATTAGTGTTCTAAGTCTGCTCGCCGCCCTTATTGGCCACAGTTATTCCATCTTCACAAAATTTCGTGGCGGCAAAGGCGTCGCTACCACGGCCGGCGGCTTTCTCGTCCTCATGCCTTGGGTTCTCGTCATCGCCGTCGCCGTCTGGTGGGTCACTTTTAAAATCTCCCGCTATGTCTCGCTCGCCTCGATCCTCGCAGCGCTCGCGCTACCTATTGCCGCGTTTTTCCTCCAGAAGCCGCCGCTCCTGCTCCGCCTCGCCGCTGTCATCGCCGTTTTTGTCACGATTCGCCACCGCGCCAACATCGTCCGCCTCTGCAACGGCACCGAAAACAAGTTTGTGAAAAAGCCCGCGTCCCCTGACGCTCGACAGCAATGAGCCAGATCTTCAGCCTCAACTTTTGCCTGAAAAGGGCGCAGCAAGACTGCGCCCCTACAAGATGAGCCAGCTTTCCACCATCAACATCGGCATCTGCGGTCTCGGCACCGTGGGGCAGGGCGTGTGGAAACACCTCGAAAGCGCCCGCGCCTCGCTTGAGTCCAAGCTCGGCGTGAAGCTCCACCTCCACCGCGCCAGCGTCCGCGACCTCAAGAAGAAGCGCGCCGTCCGCGTCCCCGCCACCCGGCTCACCACCGATCCCCTCGCCGTCGCCACCGACCCCGCCGTCCACATCGTCTGCGAGCTCATCGGCGGCACCACGCTTGCCCGCGAGGTCACGCTCGCCGCGCTCCGCCTCGGCAAGACCGTCGTCTCCGCCAACAAGGCGCTGCTCTGCGCGCACGGCCCCGAGATTTTCGCGGCGGCGCGCGCGCACGGCGGCCATTTCTTCTTTGAGGCGTCGGTCGCGGGCGGCATCCCGATCATCAAGGCGCTGCGCGAGGGCCTCGTCGCCAACCGCTTCGGCCTCATCTACGGCATCCTCAACGGCACCTGCAATTACATCCTCACGCGCATGGAGCGCGAGGGACTCGGCTACCCCGCCATCCTCGCCGACGCCAAACGCCTCGGTTACGCCGAGGCCGACGAGTCGCTCGATGTCGAGGGCTGGGATACCGCGCACAAGGCCAGCATCCTCGCCTATCTCGCGCACGGCGCGTGGGTGCCCACGCGGGCGATGCTCGTCGAGGGCATCGCCGCCATCACGCAGGCCGACCTCCACTTTGCCCGCGAGCATGGCTACGCGATCAAGCTCCTCGCCGTCATCACGCGCGACTTTGCCAACGGCGAGCTGTTCGTGCGCGTCCACCCGACGCTGCTGCCCCTCACCAAGGTGCTCGCCAACGTCAACGACGTGCAGAACGGCATCTCCGTCAACGGCGACGTCGTCGGCGAGACGGTTTACATCGGCCGCGGCGCCGGGCAGGACGCCACCTCCAGCGCGGTCATCAGCGACATCGTGGACGCCGTCCTCCTGCTGCGCCGGGGCAACGCCCCGCTGCCCGTGCCCGTGCGCCAGCATTGCCCGCTCGCGCCGCTGGAGCGCGTGCGGGGCCGGTATTACCTGCGGCTGGATGTGAAGGACGAGCCTGGCGTGCTCGCCAAGATCGCCACCGCGACCGCGCACGCGCGCGTGAGCATCGCCAGCATGGTGCAGCGCCCCAGCGCCCGGCGCGGCGCGGCGACGCTCATCCTCACCACGCACGAGAGCAACGAGAAGGCCATCCGCGCCACCGTCGCGCGCCTGACCAGGCTCGCCTGCGTCCTCGAAAAACCGCTCCTCCTCCGCATCGGCGACTTCGCCGGCTGATGGCGTCTCGTTTCCTAACTCCTAAATTCTAGCTCCTAGCTTCACCGAATGGCCAGAATCGTCCAAAAATACGGCGGCACCTCCGTGGGTGACGTCGAGCGCATCAAGAACGTCGCGCAGCGCATCAAGGCCTTCCGCGCCGAGGGCCACGAGCTCGTCGTTGTCGTCTCCGCCCGCTCCGGCGTGACCAACGAGCTCATTGCCCGCGCGCAGGCGCTCTGCGCCAATCCCAGCGAGCGCGAAATGGACCAGCTTCTCGCCGTCGGCGAGCAGGAGACTATCGCCCTCACCGCGATGGCCTTGCACGGCGTCGGCGTGGACGCCGTCAGCTACACAGGCGCGCAGGCCGGCATTTTTACCGACAAGGTCCACACCAAGGCCAAAATCAAAACCATCAACGCCGCACCCGTCATCGCCGACCTCAAGGCCGGCAAGGTCGTCATCGTCGCCGGTTTTCAGGGGATCAACGAGGAAGGTCAGGTCACCACGCTAGGCCGCGGCGGCTCCGACCTCACCGCCATCGCCCTCGCCGCCGCCGTGCAGGCCGACAAGTGCGAGATCTACACCGACGTGGACGGCGTCTACACGGCCGACCCGCGCGTCGTGAAAAACGCCAAGAAGCTCGATGAAATCTCCTATGACGAGATGCTCGAGCTCGCGTCCTTGGGCTCGAAGGTCATGCAAACGCGCTCCGTCGAGTTTGCCGCAAAATACAACGTCGTTTTTGAAGTTCGCTCGTCTTTCAACACCAACCCAGGAACCATCGTGAAACAAGAAGTCGCCTACATGGAAAAGGTCGTCGTCCGCGGCGTCGCCGTGGACAAGGACCAGGCCAAGGTCGTCGTCAGCAACATCGCCGACAAGCCCGGCACTGCCGCCAAAGTCTTCCGCGCCCTCGCCGACGCGAACATCAACGTGGACATGATCGTCCAGAACATCGGCCGCGGCGGCCTCGCCAATCTCACCTTCACCGTGCCGCTCACCGAAAAGGCCAAGGCCCAGCTCACGCTTGCTCCCGTGCTCAAGGAAGTCGGCGGCGACGTCGCTGTGGACGAGGGCATCGCCAAGCTCTCCGTCGTCGGCGTTGGCATGCGGACGCACAGCGGCGTGGCCGCGACGCTTTTCGACGCGCTGGCCAAAGCCGGCATCAACCTTGAGCTCATCAGCACATCCGAGATCAAGATTTCCGTCGTCATCGCCAAAGACAAAGCCGACGAGGCTGCCCGCGTCGCGCATGCGGCGTTTGGGCTGGGGTGAGAAGCCCTAGGGGCCACTTCGGGCTATGCCAAAATCAGGCATCAAAATTATCAGCGAAACGCCAGGAGCCGGGCGCGAGCTGATGAAGGGTGACCGGGTTCGCCTCACATACGACATCCTGCTCAATCGGGGTGATTTCTTGCACAAAGACCAAGAGGCTATCTGGACTGTTGGTGACCGGAATTTTGTCGCCGGTTTTCGATACGGCTTGGAGGGTATTCGTGCTGGCGGCAATCGACGATTTAAGGCCAGTCCTCACCTCTGTTACCGGGACGCCGAACTCATTTCTATCCCCAAGAACGCCGTGTTGATTTGCGACATCAAACACGTCGAGATAGTTCCCTGAGCTTCAAATCAGGCAACCTCGCTACCCGCCTCCATGCGCTACATCTCCACTCGCGGGCAAACTCCGCCGCATTCGTTTTCGGATGCGGTTGCCGTTGGCTTGGCCCCCGATGGCGGCTTGTTCCTGCCGGAGACGCTCCCGCAGTTTACCGCCGCCGACCTCGCGCGCTTCGCGCCGCTTGGCTACGCCGATCTCTGCTTCGAGTTTTTACGCCGCTTTGCCACCGACATCCCCGAGGCCGAGTTGCGACCGCTCATCGCCGCGAGCTACACGCGCTTCTCCGTCCCGGAGATCGCGCCGTTGAAGCAGCTCGGCGAAAACCTGTTCGTGCTGGAGCTGTTTCACGGGCCGACGCTCGCGTTCAAGGATTTCGCACTCCAGCTCCTCGGCAACCTTTACGAACGCCAGTGCCGCGTGCGCAGCGAGAAGATCAACGTCCTTGGCGCCACTTCGGGTGACACCGGGGCGGCGGCGATCCACGGCCTGCTCGGCAAGCCCGGCACCGCCATCTTCATCCTCTATCCCGACGGCCGCGTCTCGCCGTTGCAGGAGCGGCAGATGGCCTGCACCGGCGCGGCCAATGTTTATGCGCTCGCGGTGGACGGCAGCTTCGACGACGCGCAGGCCGCCTTGAAGGAGATTTTCGGTGACCAGGAATTCCGTATCCGCCACCGTCTCTCCGCCGTCAACTCCATCAACCTCGCGCGTGTGCTTGCGCAGTGCGTCTATTACCTCTGGGCGTGGCTGCGGCTGCCGGCCCACGTGCGCAGCGAAGCCGAGTTCGTCGTGCCCACGGGCAATTTCGGCAACGTGCTCGCCGGCTGGCTGCTCCAGAAAATGGGGGTGCCGCTGCGTGGCTTCCGGGTCGCCACCAATCAGAACGACATCCTCCACCGCCTCTTCACGACTGGCGACTACCGCCTCGGCCCCGTGCGGCCCAGCCATGCCCCCTCGATGGACATCCAGGTCGCGTCCAACTTTGAGCGGTTCCTTTACTACAGCGTCGGTTCCGACCCGGACAAAGTGCGTGAGATCATGGCGACCTTCAAGGCAACCGGCGGCTACACCTTCACCCACTTCAACCGCGACACCTTCACCGCCTCGCGCTGCACCGACGCCGAGATCCCCGGCATCATCAAAACAATCCAGGCCCGTTACGGCTATGTCGCCGACCCGCACACCGCCTGCGGTTTCAAAGACCTTGCCCCCGACCGCCCCAGCGTGGTGCTCGCGACCGCCAGCCCCGCCAAGTTTCCCGACACCATCAGGGCTGCCATCGGCATCGAACCGACGGATCCTGGCCTGGAAGTGCTGAAGGTCCGACCGATCGTGAAAAACAAGCTCGTTGCGACACCCGCCGCCATCCGCGCCTTCATCGAAGCCCACGCGGTGTAAGGAAGGCGGTTCGGCGTTAGGCATCTGTCTTGCAGATGCCGGACAAGGGCGGGCGGCGGCGGCAAGACAGACGCCCTGCCTGATTTTCAGGCTCGCTCCGAAACCCGCTTGCGCCGGGCGTGTTTTGCGATGGTTCACCCCTTCACCAGTTCACGAGTTTCCTTCGCCAGCGCCTTTACCGCATCGTCAAGCGAGGCGCGGATATTTTTCTCCATACGGTCAATAAAAAGCACGCCATTGAGATGATCCACCTCGTGCTGCACGCAACGGCCGAACAGGCCGGTGCAAGCGAGCGTGTGCGGCACGCCTTGCACGTCCTGAAAATCCACCCGGATGGTGTCGGGCCGGACCACATCGCCGCGAATGCCGGGGAACGACAGGCAGCCCTCCTCGTAAATCGTCTCGTCCGACGGCAGCACCGTGACGACCGGATTCACCAGCGTGAGCGGCATGAACAGCTCCAGGGGCGGCCGAGCACCATCGAGCTCCCAAGCGAACTCCCGCTTCGTCTCGCGCAAGTCCACGACGCAGAGCTGGAGCGCGCGGCCAACCTGCTGCGCGGCCAGCCCGATGCCCTCGGCGTCGTGCATGGTGGCAACCATATCGGCGGCAAGTGCAGCGAGCACAGGATCGAACTTGGTGACGCGAGCGCCTTTTTTGCGCAACACGGGGTCGTTGTAATGGACGATGGGCAGAGACATGGCCGGGATATATCTGCGTGATTGATCCCAACTTAAACAAGATGAAAAGCATCATCAAATGCCAGCAATGCAGCGCGGAAATGCAGCAAGGTTTTCTGGTCGAACATAAGCGTCCCTTGCGTTGGATCGCAGGCCAACCAAGGACATCCATTTTCTTTGGCACAAAATCACAGGGCGAGCATCGCCGAATCGAGAGCTACCGGTGCGTTGAGTGCGGCTACCTCGAATCGTATGCGCGAGAGGTGATTGGTTGATGAGTCCTGCTAAAGCTCCGCCCCGCTCAACGCACGCTGCCCGGCGGCGGCCATGAAATAATTTTGCGCGGAAAACGCCGGCGTGCCGTCGGCGCGCGTGACGGGGAGGTAGCCACCGTCGGCGTGCAGCTCGCGGGCGTTTTCAGTATCGGCCAGTTCCATCCCGAACAGCTCGTCCGTCACCCAGCGGCGCAGCGCGGGGTCGTCCACCGGAAAAACGACCTCGATGCGGCGGAAAAAATTGCGCGGCATCCAGTCGGCACTGCCGGCGTAGATGAGCGGGCCGCCGTCACCCCCGTCATTCTGGAAATAGAACACCCGGGCATGCTCGAGAAAGCGGCCCACGAGCGAGCGGACGCGGATGCGCTCGCTCAGGCCGCGCACCCCGGGCACGAGGCAGCAGATGCCGCGCACGATGAGCTCAACCGTCACGCCGGCCTGCGAAGCGGCGTAGAGCGCATCAATCACGGTTTTGTCCACCAGCGAGTTCAGCTTGGCGAGGATGCGCGCGGGCCGACCGGCGGCGGCATTGGCCGTCTCGCGAGAGATAAGCGCGAGGATGCGCTCGTGGAGGTTGAAGGGGGCGACGAGCAGGCGCATGAACACCGGCGCGCGGCTGTAGCCCGTGAGCGTGTTAAACAGGTTCGCCACGTCGGCGGTGAGATCAGCGCGCGCGGTAAAGAGGCTGAGATCGGTGTAGAGGCGGGCGGTACCGGGGTTGTAATTGCCGGTGCCGAGGTGCGCATAGTGACGCAGCCCGGGACCTTCACGGCGGACAACGAGCGAGCACTTGCAGTGGGTCTTGTGGCCAACGAGGCCATAGACCACATGGACCCCCGCCTCCTCGAGCTGCTTGGCCCACTGGATGTTGTTGGCCTCATCGAAGCGGGCCTTCAACTCGACCAGTGCCGTGACCTGCTTGCCGTTGCGCGAGGCCTCCATGAGCGCACGCACGACGGGCGAGTCGCCGCTGGTGCGGTAGAGCGTCTGCTTGAGCGCGAAGACCGCCGGGTCGCGCGCGGCCTGCTCGACAAAATCCACGACGGGCTGGAACGCATCATAGGGATGGTGCAGCAGCACGTCCGACGCGCGCAACGTGTCGAAGATGCGCGCCGGCTCGTGCAGCGGCGAGACGTTGACCGGCGTGAACGGCAGGTTCTTCAGGTCGGGCCGGTCAATGTCGCAGAGGCTCATCAGCCGGAGGAGATTCAGCGGGCCGCCGAGGCGGAAGACATATTCGTGAGAGAGGGCGAGGTGCTCGCAGAGCGTTGTGAAGATGGCATCCGGCACGCCGTCCTCGATTTCGAGCCGTACGGCCGCGCCGCGGCGGCGGTTGCGGAGCTCGTCCTCGATTTTCTTCAGCAGGTTCTCGGCCTCCTCCTCGTCAATGTAGAGGTCGCTGTTACGCGTGACCCGGAAGGCATGTGCGCCCCGCACGCGGTAGCCGGGGAACAACGTGCCGGCGCAGAGCTTGATGATATCGGTGAGAAAAATGAACTGCTGCGCGCCTGCACCCGCCGGCTCAATCCGCACCAGACGCGGCAAGATGCGCGGCACCGGCAGCAGCGCGACGGGCGCGGCCCCGCCGGCGGCGGCACCCGGCGCGGCGAGCGAGACGACGATGTTGAGCGTCTTGTTGCCGAGCAGCGGAAACGGATGCGACTGGTCGAGCGCAAGCGGCGTGAGCACGGGGTAGACCTGCTCGCGAAAATAATTTTCCACCCATGCCAGCTCGGCGGCCGTCAGCTCCTTTGCCGTGCGAAACAGCACCCCTTCGCGCGCGAGCGCAGGCATAAGCTGCCCGTGCCAGCATTTGTATTGGTCCTCGACGAGCGAAGCCACGACCGAATGGATGCGGCGGAGCTGCTCACGCGCCCCGAGGCCGTCAATGCTGGCCTCGCCCACCTCGCCATCGTCCGCCTGCTGGATGAGGCCGGCGACGCGGATTTCAAAGAACTCGTCGAGGTTGGAGCTGAAGATGGCGAGGAACTTCACCCGCTCCAGCAGCGGATGCCGTTCGCTCTGCGCCTGCTCGAGCACGCGACGGTTGAACGCGAGCCAGCTCAGCTCGCGGTTGAAATACGCAGCCTTGTCGGGCTTGGCGGGCGGTGCAACCGGGTGGGCACGCGCCGCAGGGATGATGACGCGTCCGGCCGCATCCGGCCCGGCGGCGGGGATCACCGGCCCTGAGCCGACACGCCCCGAACCGGTGGAAGGAACCGAAGCAGGGAGCTGGGAGGAGGGACGTGAGCGCTGGGCAGCCATGGTGGCGGGAGAAAGGCGGGTGATGTTGCGGACGGCTGCGCATGAAACGAGCCTTTACCGCACCCGTCACACGGATGTCACACATGGCGCACTTTGCCGAAGGGCGCAGATGAGGCCAGTCACGCGACCGGGCGTGAGCACCCGGCGTTTCTGCCCGGCGCGTTATTGCTTGCACGCCCGCGATTGCGCTTTGCGCTCGAAAAATTGCGCGGCGCCGTTACGTTATCCAACCATCATGCACTTCCTTGCCGCCACCACACTAGAGCAACTCAAGCAGGTGCCCCCGCACACGTGGTGGACGATCGCGATCGCGATCCTCGGATTTGTGGTCGTCGTGCTCCTCATCCGGTTTGCGGCACAGATGAACAAGCTGCTGCTCGCCGGCGGGGTGCTGTTCCTTCTTTTTTTGCTCTGCACGCAGTGGGTCTATGAGCGCGACGAGCCGGCGTGGGCCACACCCGTGGTCGAGTGGCTGGGCCAGTTTTTGCCGAGCAAGGGAAAGCCCGCCGCCACACCTCCCGCAGCCAAGCCGCCGAAATGAAACCCCCGCCCCAACTCTCCCACCTCGACAGCCAAAACCGGCCCACGATGGTCAACATCGGCGGCAAGGCCGTGACCCATCGCATCGCGCTCGCCGTCGCCGTCGTCACGCTGCCGCCCGCGCTCGCCGCGCTCGTCACCGGCAACGAAATCCAGTCAAAGAAAGGCCCGCTCTTCCAGACCGCCATCCTCGCTGGCGTGATGGGCGCGAAAAAAACCGCTGAACTGATCCCCCTCTGTCACCCGCTGCCGCTCGATGACTGCCGGATCAAAATCGAGGCCGGCCCGACCGCCACCAATGGCACGGTGGACGTAACGATTCATTGCCGCGCCGAGACCCACGCCAGGACCGGCGTAGAGATGGAGGCCCTGACCGGCGCGACCGTGGCCGCCCTCACGCTCTATGACATGGGCAAGGCCGCGAGCCACGGCATCGTCATCAAAGAAATCCGTTTACAGGAAAAAACGGGCGGGAAGAAAAATTGGCGTGCAGCCGAAGGAGCGGGGCCGTTGGCCACAAAGAGCCGCCCATCACGCAAAAAATGAAAACCGTCCGCCTCCAGTATTTTGCCATCCTCCGCGAGCAACGCGGCCTCACGCACGAGACCCTTGCGACCGCCGCCCTGACCGCCGCTGCGCTCTATGACGAACTGCGGGTGCGCCATGGATTCACGCTGCCAGGCGACCGGCTGCGGGTCGCCATCAACGGCGAATTTGCCCCATGGGACACGCCGCTGGCCGACGGGGCCGAACTGGTCTTCATCCCGCCAGTCGCGGGCGGGTAGGAAATTTCGCGCCACCCCATGCTGCTCGACTTCACCGCGCTTCCGCCGCGTGAGATTTATCCGTGGCTCATCGGCACCATCATGCCCCGGCCCATCGCGTGGGTCTCCACCATTTCCGTTGACGGTCGCACCAACCTCGCGCCGTTCTCGTTTTTCAACGGTGTCTGCGCCCGCCCGCCCACGCTCATGTTTTCCGTCGCCAACCATCCCGACGGGATGAAGAAGGACACCGTGCGAAACATCGAGGCGGTGCCCGAATTTGTGGTGAACCTCGTGTCCTTCGCGCTGGCAGGGCAGATGAGCGCCACTTCCGCATCGCTGCCGTATGGCGTAAGCGAATTTGAGCAAGGCGGCATCACGTCCGTGCCGAGCGCACGGGTGCGCCCGCCGCGCGTGGCCGCCGCGCCGGTGGCGTTTGAGTGCGTGCTCGACCGCATCGTGCAGATTGGTGAAGGGCCCATGGCGGCCAACGTCGTCTTCGGTCGCATCCTGCTTGCTCACGTCAGCGACACCGTGCCCGGCTCCAACGGCCGGCCCGATCCCGCAAAGCTCGATCTCATCGGCCGCCTCGGCGGCGACACCTACACGCGCACGCGTGACATTTTTTCGGTCGAGAGACCGGACTAGGGCAGACGTGGCAGCGGCAGGAGCGACAACGGCTCTTCGCCGAAGCGAGGCTTGAGCTTGCTGGCGGCGGCGAAGTCGGCCTCAGCGCCAGCGAGGTCGCCTTTGGCCTTTCGGGCGTTGCCCCGGTTGAGGTAGGCGATCACAAGCTCAGGATCGAGCGCAATGGCGCGGGTGAGATCGGTGATGGCACCGTCCAGATCTTTCATGAGCAGCTTGGCGTAACCACGGTGATTGTAGGCGCGCGCCCGTTGGGGCTGGAGTTCAATGGCCCGGGTGAAGTCGGCGAGGGCCAAATCGAAACGGCCCTGCTCGGACCGTGTCTGTCCGCGGTTGAGATAGGCGGAGTAATCATTTGGAACCAATACGAGCGCGTGGCTGTAATCGTCGTCTGCTCCGACGAGGTCGCCTTTGGCGTGCCGGGCGATGCCGCGCTCATTGTAAGCCGCCGACGCATTCTGCGGGGCAAGCGCGATCGCTTGGTTGAGATATTGGATTGCTCCATCAGGATCCTTCTTGTGAAGCAAAATCTTGCCGCGCAACAGGTGGGCTCCCGACAGCTTGGGGTCGAGCTGAAAGGCCAGGTCGCAATCTACGGTTGCTGCATCCAGCAAGCCCTTGGCGTCATACACTTCACCGCGACTGCTATGGTATGAAGCGATCTTCGGATTTAGCCGGATCGCCTGGGTGAGATCAGCAATTGCCGCATCAAAATCGCCCTTGTTGCCAAGCGCCACTCCCCGGCTGGCAAAGGCTCCGTTGAGCTTGGGATCGAGCTCGATCGCACGGGTATAGTCGGCAACGGCTTCGTCCAACCTGCCCGCCGCAAGGTGGACACCGCCCCGAACCACGTAGGCCACGGCCAGCTTGGGGTCGAGTTTGAGTGCTGCATTGGCGTCGGCCATGGCCCCGTCCAAATCACCCCGATTCTCTCTGATTATGCCACGATTGATGTAAATTAGCGTGGCCTTGGTGTGATGGTCATTGATGGCACGGTTGAAGTCGGTGATGGCGCCTTCCTGGTCGCCCTTGGCCGACTTGGCGCTGCCACGGTCATTGTACGCGAGATCATAATTGGGATCGAGCTCAAGTGCGAGGGTGTAATCGGCAATCGCGCCGTCGAGGTCGCCCTTCCGCTGCTTGGCATTGCCGCGATCTTTAATGACCTCAGCCTGCTTGGAGTCGAACTTGACGAGGGCGGTACCAGCGGCAGCAGCCTTTTGACCGGGCGTCTGGCAGCCGGTGGCCGCCAAAATCAGGCTCGCAAACGGCAAAATTAAAAAAGCTTGGCAGGCTGACATGACGCGACGGGTAAACCATCCGCCGGTGGGTGCGGCAACCGTGAATTTGCGCCGTTTCACGGCACAGGCAAGCCAAGCTCCCTGAGGCCGGTGACGGCCTCGGGATAGTCCACTTCATCCTTGGAGAAGCGGGCGTAAGTTGCGAGGGGCTCGGCGGCCTCAGCCTTGCGGCCGGCCCCCCAGAGCGCCTGCGCTTTCAGCCAATAGATGCCGTAGGAGGTCGGATAGGCTTTCAACAGCTCGTCGGTGTGAGCGACGGCCGCGGCCCAGTCCCGGTGCTGCATCGCATCGAGCCAGAGAATGTGCAACTGGCCGAAAGGGCTGCGGGCGTTGGTGCGGATAAACTGCACCCATAGCGGCGGCAGCAGGTCGGGCTCGTTGAGGGCATGGGCCAAGGGAAAAATCTCCCGCAAAACGTTGTCCTCCGGCACGGCCCAAGTAAACAGGATCATCTGGCGGAGCTGGCGGCGGGCCGCCTCGCGCGCGAGCTTGGCCTCGTCTTTCAGCCCGAGGAGATCAAGCGCGGGCAGCATGACGGGCAGGCGCGCGGGGTCGAGCAACTGCTCGGGCGGGATTGCGTCAACCAGCCGCTTGAGCGCGGGCAGGTCGCGCGCCTGAAGCGCCTGGACAATTTGCAGGTGATCGCGGTGGGCGGCGGGCGCTGAGCCGCGCTGGCCGTCGTAGGCGGTGGCGAGATCCACGGGCTGGCCGGTGCGGAGGGCGACGCGGATCTCGTAATCACGGATGATGGCGTAGGTTTGCGGGGCGGCGAGTGGCTGCCGGTATTTCGCGAACAGCGGCTCCAATTTTTGACGGAGGCCGGCGTTGTCCAGATCAAGTGCGGACAGGAGAAGGACGATCGAGCCAGCCCGCTGGCTGTCGTCACCGGGCTGCTCGATAAGGAGGCGCGCAAGGTCGAGCACCAGCGGCTCGTTTTTTGGCTCCCGTTGCAACGCTTGGAGGAACACCCCCCAAAAACTCAGGTTGCTGGGGTCGAACCGGTGGGTCTGGATGAGCCAGAGGCAGGCCTGCTCAGTCACATCGGGCGGAAGGCCGGGGACATAATTTTGCCGGCGCAACGCGGCGTAGGGCAGGGGCGGCGCGGTCGGGAGCGCGGGAAACTCCTGCACCACGCGTCGGACAAGCGCAGCGTGAAGCGGCGCGAGCGCCTCGGCCGCACGGAGCTGGCGGGCAAACTCGATCTGGAGCGTGGGCCGGGGCGTGGACACGTCGGGCGCAAACTGCCACGCGGGCAGCCCGTCCACCAGCTGGCGGGCCGCCGCTGTCTCGCCAAGGCGCAGCAGCACGCCAACGATGTCCTTCAGGGCACCAACCGCCGGCTGCGACAGCAGCCCGGCGGTGAGTTTTTTGGCAAGCGCAAGCAGGGCGTCCTTCGAACTGTGGTCGGCCGCCATGAACTCATCCAGGACGACGAGGGTGTCCTGCTGCTGGGCGCTGAAGCTGGCGTTGAGCGGGTGCTTGCGCCAGCGCGCATAGTCCTCGGGCTGCTCTTGGGCATAGGCGTCGAAGAGAGCAATTGAGAGCGCCCCGAGGCGCATAGGCAGGTCAAAATCCTGGTCGTCGAGCAGGCTGTCGAGGAGCTGGCGGGCCTCCGCGTGCGTGCTGGTGAGCTTAAGCAGGCCGCGGAGGGCGTCGCCCCAGGCGGAGCCGAGCAATTGCGGCGACTGCGAGGGATCCTGCGCGACGAGGAGGCGGAGCTTGACGGCCTCGACCGGGCCGAGCTGGGCCTCGGCGTTTTTCAACACGGTCTCAAGGTTGCGGAGACGCGGGTCGGCAAGGCGGGCGGGCTCGGCAAAGGCATACCACGCGGGCTGATGCCCGGCGACCCAGAGCCGCACGGCCTTGGCCAAATGGGCGGGTCCTGTGAGCGCCCCGAGGCGGGCGGAGATTTTGTCGAGCGCGTCCTTGTCCGCAGCAAGGACTTTGCCGGTCAGCTCACGTTGGAGAAGCTTGGCCTCGTCGTCGGTACGGTCCAAGGAGTGAAAAAGGTCGGCGAGAACGGTGACGGCACTGGCACGCTGGTCGGTGTAGTCGGGATTCTCCAAGTCGTGCTCGATGGCCTGCGCAGCCCCGGCCAGCTCGGTCTTCACCACGGCAGCGGAGCCGCCAAGGAGGCCGTTGAGCGCAGTGGCGAGCAGCCCAGGTGAAGGGCTGGCGGCACGCGCGAGGGCGGCGAAACCCCAGATGCGGTTCATCGCGTAGGTGATCAAGTCGGTGGGCGGGCGGGCGGCGTGGTAGGCGGCGATGGTGCGCAAGGCCGGGACGGGTTGCCCGGCGTCCAACTGGTAGGCGGCGAGCATGAGCTGGCGGCGGCGGCCATTGTCGGGCAGCTCCGGGGCCTTGGCCGCAAACAGGCCGATGAGCGCGAGCCGCCAAGCGGGGCGGTGCGCGGCATCCAACATGAGCAGCGGGCCGGTCTGGAGGCTGACGAGCTGAAACGTAGAGGAGGGCAGCCAGCGGGCGGCGCTGAGGAGCGGGCGGAGTGACTGGAAATACGCGACCCGGTCGTTGGCACGCTGGGCGCGGCCCAGCGTGGCACCAAGCGCAGGGAGGTCGGGGATGACGGGCGCGACGGTCTCGGGGCCGGCGGCAGGCAGGCCGAGGTCGCGGGCGAGCGCCTCCCAGGCAGGCCACCAGGTTTTTTCTGCGGCCCAGAACTCCTCGGCGTGGCCCGAATGGCCGAGCTCGACCAGCTCGGCAATGATGTCTTTGCCGACAGCCTGTTCGCGGATGGTGGCCGGGATTTTTTCGAGCAATGTGATCTCGCGCAGCGCCTCGGCCGGGCGGTCCTCATGGAGATTGATGAAGATCGCGTGAAGAAAACGGTCCGCAGCCTTGGCCGAATCCGCGAGATGCGGCTCAAGATCGTGGAAGGAGGCAAGGGCGGCGGCATAGTCGCCCTGACTTTCAAGGCAAAGGGCGAGGCGGCTGTGTACGGCAGCGAGAAAGGTGTCGGGCAGGGCGGCGGCAGGCGCGAGGAGCCCTTGGTAAATTTCCTGCTCGGCACGGAAATCGCGATCCCGTGCGAGACGGGTGGCGCGGAGCATGCGGCCCTCGAACCGGTAGGTGTCACCGGCCGGGAGCCGCTCGCAGAGGTCGAGCAAAGCCGTGAGCGATTCGACCGGGCCAGGCGGGGTGGCGAGACGCTCCTGCCAGTCGGCATTGGCGGCGGCCAGCCAGAGGCGGCGGGAAAAATCGGCGCCCGGTGGCAACGTGGCGAGAGCCTGCGCCGCGAGCTGGACACAGCGGGCGGCGTCATTTTTTTTCTCGGCCTCGGTCACGGCGCGGTCGTAGTCGGCGAAGGTTTTCAGCGTATCGTCAGCGACAGGCGCAAGCCACGCGGGCGGCGGGGTCGCGGCAGCGAGGGACTTAAGGCGGGCCTGGATGTCGCCAACGGCCTGCGCAAGAAGCTGGCGGCCACCGGCCTCGGCGAGGGCGGCTGTCAGGCCGGCCGAGGGGGCCAGGGCGTTTTCCGTGACGAGGGCGAGCAAGGTCTGGCGGCGGGCGTCCTCGTCGGGCTCGTCCCAGCGGGCGGAGGCGCGCACGAGCTCGATCAGCACGGCCTCGGTTTCCTGCGGGTGGGACTGGCGCAGCTCGGCGAGGCGGGTGCGCAGCTCGGCGGCCTTGCCCTGCCGGAGCAGGAGCCGGGCGAGGAGCGCATAGAGGTTGCCCCGATATTCGGAATCGAGCTTGGTCGCCTCCGCGAGGAGGGCGATGGCTTCGTCGGGGGCGGCGGTCTGGAGGAGGTTGGCGGCGTGAAGCGCCTCGAGCGAGCGGCGGAACTCGGAGAGGGCGGGGGTACGGGCGAGGCGGACAAATATCCTCGTTGCCTCGTCTTTTTGGCCAAGCTCGGAGAGCGCGAGGCCGAGCATGCTCTCGCCCCAAGAGTAAATTTCCGGACTCACGTCGGCCTGGTAGCCGGCGAGGAGGGGGCGCAGGCGGTCCACGACGGCTTGGTTTTTGTCCTCGTTCCAATCGAGGCTGGCGAGGCGGACGTTGGCGCGGAAGACCGTACCCTTGTCCTTGGGAAAAAACTGGAGGGTCTTGTCGAGGGCGGCGCGCCGCAGGGCGCGGTTGCCCGACTCGGGATAACGGACGTCCACGAGGTTGATCTGGCCCTCGCCGGTGGGCATGAGCGGAAGATCGAGGTCGGCGGCGGCGGTCGCAGGTGCCGTCGGGGCGGGACCGCCGGCAGCGAGGACGACGGGTTGCTCAAGCCAAGTGCGGAGCGACTGGAGAGCGTTGTAATAAAGGGGAAAATCCGACGGGGCGATCAGCGCCTGCGGGTGGTCGAGCTGCAGCTCCATCTGGCAGACGCCGTCGGCAAAGCGCCATTGCGCGTTCATCGCGCCCACAGGGGAAGCAAGGCGGTAGGCATCGGGCAAACGCGTGGGCGCAAGGCCCGCAGGCAGGGCGATAGTGGCGCGGATGGCAAGGTGCTCGCGCCAGACAAAGAAGCCTGAGCGGCGTTCGGACGTGTGGCCCACGTCGTAGAAGAGCGCGGCGCTTTGCGGAAAGGTCAGCGCGGTGGCGGCACCACTGTTGCTCCCGCTCTGGGGCACGAGAAAATACGCCTTGATGACATAGGAGGCGTCGGACGCAGGGGCATCGGCGGGGGGCTTGACGACATCCACGACCTCGGCGCCGGCGTAGAAGCCGCGCAGCAGGCGTGTGAGGCTGTCGCGGGTCTCGTCGGGGTTGAGCTTTTCAAAGCGCTCGCGCTGGCTCGCGCTGAAGTAGCCGTCGGCAGTGAGGGTGAACCAGCCGGAAAGCTCACCCGTCGGGCTGAGCTTGAGGTCGAACCGGTGGTCGAGGCCACCGGCCGGCTGTGCAGGGGTGCGCACCCACTCGGCACCGTTGACCGTGACGACGAGCACCTCGCGGTCCGTGTCGTGCGGGCTGAGCAGGCCGGGACGTGCGTGGGCAATGGTCGGGTCGCAAAACTGCCAGCCGCCCTTGCCATCGGGCAGCGCGACAATGGCATGGGTAAAGACCTGATGGGAAGGCGTGCGGTGATCCACGAGACCGGCGTGGTCGGTGTTGAGCAGGACAATGTTGGCCGGGATGCCCTTGTGGCGGAGGAAAGCAGCGAGGAGGGTAGCCTTGTCCTTGCAGTCACCATATTGGTTCGCCCAGACCTAGTTGCAGTCGTGCGGCTGGTAATCGGCCTCGCCAAACTCCAGGCCGGTGTAGCGCACGTCGTCGGCGGCGCGGGCAAGGAGCAGACGGATGAGTTCGTCGCGCGCGGTGATGCCCTGGGTCCACGCATCCACCTGCGCGGCAAGAGCGGGCGCAAGCTGGTCGCGGCCCTTGGCGAGCGCGTTGAACCACTGGCCGACCTGATCCCACGACTTGAGCGTAGTGAGCCCGAGGGCCGGGCCGACCTGGTCGGATGGGGCGGCGTAGGGCTCGGGCCGCTCGGCGGGAAGCTGGTCACGCGTCCAAGTGAGGCGCACGCGGTCGCCGGGCAACGTTTCGCGCGTGAGCGTGGGCAGGCCGGCACCGAGCGGGTTGACTTGCAACCGGGAGACGAGCGCCGCGGGCAGGTCCACTGCGTAGTGTTGCCGGCCCATCGGCCAGGCGCGGGGCCAGGTGAAGGTTTGCATATACTCGCCGGGCATCTTCACCGACAGGTCCTCGATGACGACAATCGCGTGCGTGACGCTGCCGGGTTTCACGCCGGGATAGATCACACGCACCTCGGCAAGATCGTCATAGAGCGCGTATTGCGCCTGGCGCTGAGGCGACTGAAGGAGGACGGCGTCGGGCCGCACCGGTGAGGCGGAACCGTCGGGCTGAATTGTCTCGGCACGGACGAGGTAAAATTTCTGCTCCTTCTTGCGGTAGGAGAAAACGTCCTCGGCGTTTTCCTTAGCGCCGGCATCGGTGAGCGCCTTGTAGGCGACCTGGCGGACGGTGAGGCGGCGGCCGTCGGCCTCGACGAACTGGACCCGCTCGTCGAGCAGGATCGCACCAGAGGGCTGGTCGTTGCCGAGGGCAAGCGGCAGCCTGAGCGCCTCAGCCAGCTGCGTGAGAAGCGGCGCGAGCTTTTCCTGGTAAAGTTTCGGCGGCTCGGTTGGCACCTCCTCAGAACGCGCAACCGACGGAACGACAGACAGGACGGCCCAGACGATGGCCAGCAGCCAAGCGGGACCGGAGAGGAGTGCGGGGCGGGCCATAGGCACGGGCCGACTGAATGTTTTCGCGGGCACACCGCAAGACGGCATTTGGCCAACCATTTTCCGGGCTTGCCGACGCGGACGAATTACGGTGTCGTGTGGCCGCGCCCTCCCCCGCCGCCATGAAAATTCCCCGCCTGCTCTCCGCCACGCTGTCCGCTGGCCTGCTTGCCCTCACCGGTTGTCAATATGTTGACACCACGCCGCTGGCGACGGGCAACCAGGTGCTCAACGTCACCGTCGGCTGGTCCGACGGAGTTACGCTGCCGGCCGACGCCAGTGTCACCGTACTCCTACTCGACGTCGCGCGCGACGACCTGCCGCTCACCTCGCAGTCGGTCGCGCCGCCGGGTGCGGCCCCTGTGGCGCTCCAGCTCGACTACAAGGCGGAGGACATCCAGCCGCCGCACCGCACGCGCCTTGAGGCGCGGGTCTCCGTCGGCGGCAAGCTACGCTTCGTCAGCAACCGGCAAAAAAATTTCGTGACATCCGCCAACGCCGCCATGCCCTTCGCACTCGTGGTGGAGCCGTTCGGAGGCGCCACGCCCTCTGGCACCACAACCCCCACCACCGGGGAAACCTATGTGGTGAAGGCCGGCGACACCGGAGCGTCCATCGCCCAACAGCTTGGCACGAGGCTGGTGAATCTCGCGCTCGTCAATCCCGGCGTGGACTGGACGAAGCTCAAGATCGGCCAGAAGCTCAACTTACCGGATGTCAGCAAGTAAGTGGCGCCACGTAGCCCACGCTATGGGTATCTCGCGCGTACCGGCGGAATCATTCCGTGACCATGGACGGACCACGAAAAGCCGGCTCCTGTTTCCGTTTCCTGCATCTTTTTCTGAAATCCTCCTCCCATGTCACTGACCATCTGGTCCAACGCCAAGCTCACTGACGCCGCCACGCAGCGGCTCGCCACCGGCATCACGCCGCACCGGCTCGTGTTCGCCGCGCACGCCTCCACCTCGGTGCTCGACACCGGCCGCCCCGACCCCGCGCTGGCCGAGGCCGACATCGCCCTCGGCCAGCCGGACCCGGCGGCCTGCCTGGCCTCCCCTCGGCTGCGTTGGGCCGAAGTCACGAGCGCCGGCTACACGCGCTACGACACGCCGGAGTTTCAAGATACGTGGCGCACGCGCGGTGCGGTGTTCACGTGCATGTCGGGCGTGTTTGCCGATCCCTGCGCGCAGCACCTCCTTGCGCTCATGCTCGCGCTCGGCCGGCAGCTCCACGCCTCGCACCGCGACCAGCTCGGCGACCATCGCTGGAACTATCTCCCCTGCCGTGCCGCCTCGCGCCTGCTCACCGGGCAAACGGTGCTGCTGTTGGGCTACGGTGCCATCGGCCGCCGGCTTACGGCGCTGCTCGCGCCCTTTGGCATGAAAATCTACGCGTTACGCCGCCGCGCACGCAGCGAGACCGGCGTGCATGTCGTGGCCGAGGAGCAGCTCACCGCCGTGCTTCCACTGGCCGACCATGTCGTGAACATCCTGCCCGACAACGCCAGCACGCACCGCTACGTCAACGCCCGCCGCCTCGCGTGCCTCAAGCCCGGCGCGCGTTTCTACAACGTCGGCCGCGGCACGACGGTGGACGAAGCCGCACTCATCGAGGCGTTGCGCTCCGGCCGGCTCGACGCGGCCTGCCTCGACGTGTTCGAGACCGAGCCGCTCCCGTCGGACAGCCCGCTGTGGACGACCCCCAACCTCTACTGCACGCCGCACTCGGCCGGCGGCCGCCACGACCAGGACGAGGCCATCGTGGAACATTTTCTGGCCAACCTCGCCGCGTTCACCGGGAGCGGCCCAATGACAGATCGGGTGGTGTGAACATTCGGCTCAGCCACGCGAACCAGAACCAAGAGGAGCACTCCGCACTGGCGGGCCAAGAACAGCAGTTTCAGCCCGTCCGTCCGCTGCCGGGGCCGGGCGGTGGCGGCATAGGCATGGGCGGCGTGCTTTGCGCGCGGCGGGCGGTGCGCCAGCTCTCGCGATGCTTGCGAATCCAGTCCAGCAACGCCCGCTCAAAACCGACATCCTGCCCCAACCGCTCCGACTCCAGCCACTTGTGCCTCAGGATCTCCTCCCGCTCGGCCAAAAACTCCTGATAAAGGCTCGACTGCTTGGCAAAATCGCACGCCGCTGACGCTGGGTCGGCCTGATCCGGGCGGGGGGAGGAGGACAGGTGGGCCACGGGTGTCAACGGGACGCAGTTGGCTCAACTCGTGAGGCAAAAGAAACGAAAGCCTGTGAAAGGTGCGCTCGGCAACGCCGGGAGTCTAAACAGTCTTCGGAAAGATTCACCATGTATGTGGGTGACAGGGGAATTTAAGGTCGGGCCGGGGGCTGTCAACGCCATGTTTTTGCCAGCGATTGCAAAAAAATTGCCGTGGACTGCCGCGACCTTCACGCAGAACTTTCCTCCGCCGTGCCCGATACCGACAACGAACTCCTCCACACGCTCCAGACCACCTTCGGCTACCCCGCCTTCCGCCGGCTCCAGCGCGAGATCATCGAAGCGACGCTCGCCGGACGCGACACGTTCGCTTTGCTGCCAACCGGCGGCGGCAAGTCCCTCTGCTTCCAGCTTCCCGCCCTCGTGCGTCCCGGACTCACCGTCGTCGTGTCGCCGCTCATCGCGCTGATGAAGGATCAGGTTGACCAGCTCCAGGCCGCCGGGGTCGCGGCGACGTTTCTCAATTCCTCCCTCGGCGAGGCCGAGGCCCGCTCGCGCCTCGCCGGCCTGCATCGCGGCGAATGGCGGCTGCTCTACGTCGCGCCCGAGCGCCTCCTGCTCGATGGTTGGGCGGAAAACCTGAAGGCTTGGAACATCACCGCCATCGCCATTGACGAGGCCCACTGCGTCTCCGAGTGGGGCCACGACTTCCGCCCCGAATACCGCCAGCTCACCAAGATCCGCGACCTGCTCCCCGGCGTGCCCGTGATGGCGCTCACCGCCACGGCAACCGAGCGCGTCCGCGCCGACATCATCACGCACCTGCGCCTGCATGAGCCGGCCCTCTTCGTCGCCAGCTTCAACCGCCCCAACCTGACCTACCGCGTCCTCGCGAAAGACGAGCCGTCGAAACAAATCCTCGATTTCATCCACAAACGCCCCGACGAGTGCGGCATCGTCTATTGCGCCTCGCGCGCTGCGACTGAGCGCGTCGCCGAGTCGCTCGCCAAGCGCGGCCTGCCCGCGCGGGCCTACCACGCCGGCCTCACGCCCGCCGAGCGCTCCGAAAATCAGGAGCTGTTTCTCCGCGACGAAGTGCGGATCATCTGCGCAACCATCGCCTTCGGCATGGGCATCAACAAGCCCAACGTCCGCTGGGTTATCCACCACGACCTGCCCAAAAACATCGAGGGCTATTATCAGGAGACCGGCCGCGCCGGCCGCGACAGCCTGCCCGCCGACTGCCTCCTCCTCTTCAGCGGTGGCGACGCCGCCAAGCAGACCCACTTCATTGACGAGATGACCGACGAGCACGAGCGCAACGTCGCCCGCGCCCAGCTCCGCCTGATGACCCACTACGCCGAGAGCTCAGCCTGCCGCCGTCGCGAGCTGCTCGCCTACTTCGGCGAGACGTTCCCGTTCGACCACTGCGGCGCGTGCGACAACTGCCTCGAACCCCGCGACACTTACGACGGCACCCTCGTCGCGCAAAAATTTCTCTCCTGCGTCTATCGTATCCGCGAGGCCGGCCGCTTTGGCGTCGGCGTCAACCACCTGACCGAGGTGCTCACCGGAGCCGACACCGAGAAAATCCGCCGCTGGGGTCACGAGCAGCTTTCCACCTACGGCATCGGCAAGGAACTTTCGCGTCCGCAATGGGCCGCCGTGGGCCGTGAGCTGATGCGCCTCGGCCATGTCGCGCAAAGCACAGGCGAGTTTCCCGTGCTGGAACTCACCGAGTCGGGTCTCACGGTGCTCCGGGCGCGCGCCCCGATCACACTCACACGCCCGATGGACACGCCCAAGGCCCGCAAAGTCCTTCGCCGCGAAGGCGACATCGCGTGCGACGAGATTCTCTTCGCCCGCCTACGCGAGCTCCGCAAAAAGCTCGCCGACGAGCGCCGCGTGCCCGCCTACGTCATTTTCGGCGACGCGACCCTGCGCCAGATGGCGCGCGAGTATCCGGCGACCGAGGCGGCGATGCACGGCATCTTCGGCCTGGGCGAAAAGAAACACGCCGAGTTCGCCACCACCTTCGCCACCGCCATCCGCACCTTCCTCGAAACGAATCCGAGAATGGCATTTACGGAATAGTCACCGCACCCCATCGAGAATACACAGGACCGCGAAGAGCCTCCGTTCGACGAAGCCGCTGGGTAGTTTCACTACTTTGTGCATGGAATTTGCGCGCCGCAGTGTTGCCCACCCCCTCGAACGGACACCACCGCACAGCCGCCGGCTTTCATCATGCACCCGGCTCCACGCGCACCGGGGCCGCACCGTCGGCGAACTCCGTCATCAGCCGCTGGCCGGCGCGCAGGCCCGCGCGGCGTGCGACTGGTTTTCCCCGCTCGTCGCGCACGATGGCGAAGCCGCGGTTCAGCACCGACGCCGGGCTGGCTGCCTGCAGGCGTTTCCACAGCGCGAGCAGCTGGTGCGACGCGAACTGCACGCGTGTCTCGGGCGAGCGTTGCACGAGCGTGGCCCGGGCCGCCGCCAGTTGCTCGCGCTTGCCCTGCGCCGCCCTGGCCAGCGCGGCCGCGAGCCGGTTGGTACAGTCGTCAAGTCGCAGCCAGCCGCGCTCCACCTGCGCCGCCGGCGTGAGCAGCCGCAACCGTTAACGCGCGTGGTTGAGCCGCTCGCGCGCCCGCTCCACCCCGCCGGTCACCGCAGCAGTCCGCGCCACGCCGGCCCGCGCCACACGCTCCGCGAACGCGACAAACGCGCTTGAGATCAGCTCCGCCGCCGCGCTCGGCGTCTCCGCGCGCACGTCCGCCGCAAAGTCGCAGAGTGTGAAGTCAATCTCGTGCCCCACCGCCGAGATGACCGGCACTGTGCTCGCCGCGACCGCGCGCACCAGCGCCTCCTCATTAAAGGCCCACAAGTCCTCGATGCTTCCGCCGCCGCGCCCGATCACCAGCAGGTCAAAGATTTCCAGCCGGCCCGCCAGCCGCAGCATGGCCTCCATCTCGGCCGCCGCGCCCTCCCCCTGCACCTTCACCGGCAGCACGACCACGCGCCCGCGCCAGCCGCGCCGGGTGAGGATGCGCAAAAAATCCTGCACCGCCGCGCCCGTCGGGGAGGTGATGAATCCCACGCACCGCGGCAGCAGGGGAATCGCGCGCTTGCGCTCGGGCGCGAACAGCCCCTCGTCCGCCAACCGCCGCTTGAGCGCCTCGAACTCGCGTTGCAGCCGCCCCACCCCATCCTCGACGACCACGCGCACGACCAGCTGATACTGCCCACGCGCCTCGTAGACGCCGGCCGCGCCAAACACGACCACCTGCGTCGCCTCGCGCAACGGCGCCGCCAGCCGTGCCGCATCGCCACGAAACAGCACACAGCTCACCTGCGCGCCCGCATCCTTGAGCGAGAAATAAACATGCCCGCTCGCCTGCGCGCGGAGGTTGCTCACCTCGCCGCGCACCCAACACGGCGCGAGACCGCTCTCGATGAGGGCCTTCAGCCGGCGCGTGAACTCGCTCACCGTCTCAACGCGCGCGGCCGGGCCGGCCGCCTCATCGCCAAAATCGCCCGGAGGAAACAACTCCGCCGCCTCAGCGGCGGCAGGCGGGTTTGGCCGCAGCTTCATTTTTTAAACTCTCCCTCTACACGTGCAGCCGGGGTCTTCCGCCGGGCATAATGCCGCCGCAGAAGATGGATGCCCAGCATTACGGCAATGAAAACGCTCACCCCCACCACCGCCAGCCGGCCTTTGCCCTCCGCGATGGATTCCGCAAAAATCACCAGCCCCGTCGTATGCAACATGGCCACGGCGAGGGAGACGGTAAAATAAAGCCGGAAGGGGATGCCCGCCAGGCCAAGCAGATAGCTTTGGAAAAAATACGGCGGTCCCGGCGTGATGCGCAGCAGCAGCGTGAGTTCCAGCCGGTCATCCGGCCCGACCTCGGGAATCTGGTAGCCGGCCTGCCGCACCAGCTTTTCCAGCCACGGCCGCAGCCAGCGCCGCGCGAGCCAGTAAGTGAGGGTCAGATTGCAGGCGAGGCTCGCCGCCGCCCCCGCCAGCACGCCGCCAAGACCGAGCCGCTCGCCAAACATCGGCCCCGCGCTGAGGGTGAAAACTGACAGTGGCACCCCGAACGACGGCAGCACCGCCCACGCCACGAAGAACGGCAGGGGCCCGGCGGCGCGCATCACCGTCAGCCATTGTTTAGCCAGCACCTTAAGCTCCGGCAGGCCAACCCAGCGCAGCGCAAGCAAACCGATGACGGCAAGCACGAGCGCAACGAGGGCGAGTTTGGCGAGCGGCAGCTTGCGCGCCGCGGGCGGGACGGAATCCATGGGCGCACGATGCCGCCAACCGGGCGCGAGCGTCAAGGCGCGGGTCACAGCGACAAATCGCGGCCAGTTGTGGGCGGGGCGCCCACCCCCTGAGTGGCCGCCTTGGCCGCCGCATCCCCGTCATCGGCAAATTTCCTAGCGGCCCGGAATCACGCTGGGGAAAATAGTCGCCTGCAGCCACACGAGCACACCCATGAGCAAGGCGAGCGCGAGACTGTGCCAGAACACCGCGCGCAGGATCTCGCCCGATCCTGCGGCCGCCGGGGCGCGACCGTCCGTCCCACCGTTCCCGCCGGTCGCGGTGCCGGCGACGACGATGCTCTGAGCATCAATCATCTTGCCCATGACACCGCCGGCGCTGTTGGCGGCGGCGGTCAGGACGGGCGGGAGGTGCAACTGTTCGGCGGTGACGCGTTGCAGGTTTCCGAAAAGGACGTTTGACGCCGTGTCGCTGCCCGTGAGCGCAACGCCCAGCCAGCCGAGCAACGGCGAGAAAAACGGGAACAACCCGCCCGTCGCGGCGAACGCCAGCCCCAGTGTGGCGTCCACCCCGCTGTAGCGCGTCGTGTAGCCGAGCGCGAGCATCAGTGCGATGGTGAGCAGCGGCGCGCGCACCCGCCAGACGGTGCGCGCATACAGCGCGGCCAGTGCACGGGGGCGCAGGCCAAGGCACAGGCCCGCGGCCACTCCGGCCAGCAGCAGCGCGGTGCCGGTGGCCGAGAGCGCATTGAAGGTGAATTCCGCCTTCTCCAACTCGGGCGCCTTCACAATGGGCGGCATCCGTTGCAAACCGAGGTGCAGCGCGGGCACAGCGACCTTGGGCGCAAATAGGCCGTTCAGCCCGTCCTTCACCGCCGGCAGCGCGATGACGAACACGAAGCCCGTGAGAAAAGCCCACGGCAGCCACGCGCGCAAGCCGGCGCCGGTTGGCGCGAGCGCAGACGGCTCCGTCGCCGGGACGGCGACAACGGCGCCAGCCGAGTCGGGGGGCCGCCAGAAGCACAGCAGCCCAAGCAGCGCGCCCATCGAGGCCAGCGCGCTCGCGAGATCCACAAGCCACGGGCCGTGGAGGTTGCTGACGAGAAACTGCACCGTGGCGTAGCTCGCGCCGGCAGCGAGGCAGGCGGGCCACACGGCCACCATGCCGCGCCAGCCCGCGTGGGCCGCGACGAGCCAGAAAGGGATGACCAGCGAGAACACCGGCAACTGCCGCCCGACCATCTGGCTGAGCGCATGCACATCGAGGCCGGTGACGCTGGCGAGTGTGGTGACGGGCAGACCCAGCGAGCCAAAGGCGACCGGCGCGGTGTTGCCGATAAGCGCAAGCTTGGCGGCCTCCAGTGGCGCGAAACCGAGCCCGATCAGCAGGGCACCCGCGATGGCCACCGGCGCGCCGAAGCCCGCCACGCCCTCGATGAACGCACCGAAACTGAACGCGATCAGCAGCGCCTGAATGCGGCGGTCGGAGGAAACCCCCGCGATCTGCTTTTGCAACACGACGAAACCGCCCGTCTCGACCGAGAGCTGGTAGATGAAGATCGCGTTGAGCACGAGCCAGCCGATGGGAAACAGCCCAAACGCCGCGCCGAGGCCCGCCGCCGCCAGCGCGAGCTTCGCCGGCATCCCGTAGATGCCGACCGCGAGCGCGAGCGCCGCCAGCAGCCCGGCGAGCGCCGCGCGGTGCGCGCGGACATGGGCAAACGCCAGCAGGCCGAGCAGCAACACCACGGGAACGGCGGCGACGAGCGCGGAGAACCCACCAAGCGGCGCGTAATTTTGGGGCCAAGGCGTCACGGCGCGATGCTCGCGCCCTGCCTGAGCGCGTGGCAAGCGGCAACTGGGGCGTCATCTCACGAACTCAGGTTTTCTGGCCAGCGCGGCGAGCACCTCGGCCTCGGGCAACGCGCGGCCGACGCGGAGCGCGAGGGCGGACTCCGACCAACGGGCGAGCAGCGTGTCGGCACCGGCGCGGGCGACGAAGCCGTAGAGCACGCCGCCCTGCGCGGGAGTGGCGGCCGGGTCGCCGTCCTGTGCGAGCGTCTGGCAGAGAAACAGCCCGCTGACCTTGAACGTGGCCCCGTCCAACGCGAAGGAGTCCGACGCGCGCTTCGACGCGGCGGCGAGAGGCGTGAGCCCGTCCGGCGACGTGACCGGGCGAAACAGATGCCAGTCGTGGGCGTCGCCGTCGAAGGCGTGGATGAGGAGCGCAGTCGCACCGTTGGGACCGACGAGGCCGTATTCGTGCCGTTCAAATTTTCCGCCGATGCCCGCCACCTCGACCAACGCGTGGCTGGTGACGGTGTAATCGGTGCCGGCAAGCGTGCCCCGCGCACCATTGGCGAGGCGGAAGGAGGGGGCGGCCAGTTTCACCGGCGGGGAGGTGGTAGATGACTCACCCCCTCTCCAGACTCCATGGAACATCCACCCGAAAAACAGCACGGCTCCGACAATCACCACAAATTTCACCCCGGACGATTCCATGAAGCTGCCGGAGCCCTGGAAGCCAGAGGATGCCCCACCCCATGACGACCGGCCTGGATCGAGCACCGCGCGTGACAGCCCGAACGCCGCACTCACCGACTGAACCGAGATTTTTCGGCCCCGATAAAACTCCACCTCACTTCCCGTCCAGCTCACGACGAGCTGCTCGCCAGCCGCATCGGCGTTGAAATAATCGGCAACACTGCCGCGCGCCATCCCTTCGGACATCTCGCCCTCGGTCTGCACCACCCGCGAGCGGCCCACAAGAGTGACGCGCGCCGACCGGCCGATGAGGTCCACTCCCTGGCCCACGCGCTTGGCGGCGGCCTCGGCTGCGGACAGCGGGCAGGAGGGGTCGAAAAGCTTGAAAAGCTTCCACGCCCACCCGTTCTCCTCCTCCTCAAAGACGAGCGTCACCGTGCCGCCCGCCCCGTCCACGAGGTTGAATTCCTGCCAGTAATCCGTCTCCTGATCCACTTCCGTGCAAAGCACGGCACGGCCACGCACCGTGTAATGTTTGCCGTCGAGGGTCCCGGCCGAGCCGACGCGCAGCGGTGACGCAGAGGGGTAGCTCATGGCAGGAAAAAATGCGGCACGAAGCGGCTGAGGTTCCCAGTGATGCGACGCGCGTCCTCACGGATGCCGAGGCCGGCCGGCTCGTGGTCCACGACCCAGACGCCGCACACCGGATGCTGGCCGTCGAAGTCGGGCAGCTCGGCCGGGGCCTGATAGACGAAGCCTTCCTCGCCGTAGTCGCCGCCGGTCTCCTCGATGGTTACGCCGGCCTCGACCCACGTGACATTGGCCCCCTCGCGGCTGAGACGGGGTTTGCGGACATAGCGCGGGCCGAGCGGCGCGGCGGTGTCATGCGCGGGGAGGAGGTTGGGATGCTCCGGGAAAAGTTCCCAGAGCACAGGGAGCAGGCCCTTGTTGCTGAGAAGCATTTTCCACGCGGGCTCGATGAACTGCACCGGGTCGCCCGCGAGGTGCGCGCCGAACTCCTCGTGCCAGAGCCATTCCCACGGATAGAGCTTGAAGCAACGCGTGATGCGCTCGCCGGCGAGATCCACGAAAATTTCCCGGCTGCGGCTCCAGCCAATATCCTCGATGAACACCTCCCGGGTGGCCACGCCGGCCTGCTCGCAGGTATCGCGCAGGTAGAGCACGGTCTGGATATCCTCGGCGTGCTCCTTGACGCTGCTGAAATGAACCGTCGTGCCGGCCCAGCGCCGCCACGCCTCGATGAGCCGCTCATGGATGGAATTAAACTGGTCGGCGCCCGGATGCATTTCCTGCAGCCAGAACCATTGCGCGACGGCGGCCTCGACGAGGGCGGTGGGGGTGTCGGCGTTGTATTCGAGGAGCTTGGGCTCACCCCCACCGCCGAACGCGAGGTCGAAGCGGCCATAGAGGCTGAAGTCGTCGCGTTCCCACGAGCGCAGGATGGCGGGCACGGCGGCGGGCGGAATGCCGAGGCGTGGCCACCAGTTGTTTTTGATCACGGCCTCGGCGGCCTCGATGCAGAGGTAGTGCAGCGCATGCGCGGCCCTTTCGAGGCGGTCCACCTCGGCGGCGGTCAGCTCGTAGCACGCGGACTCGTCCCAATACGGGCCGTGCTCGTGCGAGTGGTAGGTGAGGCCGATCTCCTCGACCTTGGCCCGCCAGTCGGGCCGGGGTTGGCAGCGGTGGCGTCGCATCAGGAGCCGGAGAAAAAACCGCCCCCGTAGCCGCCCCCGTAGTAGCCGCCGCCCGTGCCACCGAAGCCGCCGCGCGAGATGTCGGTGCGCGCGGCCTCGGCGAGACTCGCGGCGGCCGGCGTGGGCGCGGAGAGGTTGACGACGCTCTGGAACGGCGACGCGCCCCACTGGCCGCCGTAGAAATACTGTTTCCGCGTCGCGTCGTAAAAATTGTAGGGCTGCGCGTAGAACGCGTGAAACGGCGCGTGGTAATAGCCCGCGCCCGGCACCCGGTAGTCATTGGGATAGACGCTCTCCGGGCTGACGCGCGCCGGCTTCGGGCCGCAGGCCGTGAGCGCGCCGGCGGCGAGGCCGCCCGCGAGCAGGAGCTTGACGCTGGAGCTGCGTTTCACGGCGGGCGCACGTCAGCCGACCATGGACGCCGCGATGATGAGGCACACGCCGAGGATGACAGCGCCCGCGATGATGGCGGCGGCGACGTTGCGGTGCTCGATGATCTCCTTGTGCAGCTCGCCGGGGGTGCATTTGTCGAAGAGCTTGTAGCCGATGATGGCGAGCACGGTACCGGTGAGGGCAAAGGCCGCCATCGCCGCGAGCGACTGGAGAAGCGATTGCGAGTGCCAGTTGGCGGCGGGGACGGGCGCGGGGGCGGCGACCGCGTCGGCGGCGCGGAGGGCGGCGGGCAGCGCGAGGCTGGCAACGGCAAACAGACGGGGGATCAGTTTTTTCATGGGGTGGACATGCCGGCGACGCTGCGAACAGGCGCCCAAAGTGTCAACGGCCCGCACGGTGGAACCCCGGCCGATTTTTCCAACGACAAACGTGCCCTCGCGACAGCAAAGCCGCGTAGCCGGCGGGTATTGCCGGCAGGATGCGCGAGGTTCGCCGGAAGCCTCGCGGCTTCTGCTATGGCGACGTGGACGGCGCGGGCGTGGGTTTCGGCCGGTAGAACAAGGCCGTGTGACCTACTGCACCGGCGAGCACGCACCCGGCGTGGCTGGTGATGTGCGCGATGAGCTGGGCGCGCGTCGGCCGGTCGGCACCGAGGAAGCGCAGCTTGACCAGCTCGCGGTCGGCAAACAGCCGGCGAAGCTCCGTGTAGAACTCGGGCGTCAGCCCGCCTTTGCCGACCTTGAGCGCGGGCTCGAGCGTCTGACCGAGGCCGCGCAGGCTGGCGCGTTGCGCGCCCGTGAGAGAAGTGTCGTCCATGTGGGTCGCAGCCTGCACAGCCGGAGGCGAATGGGAAACAATTTGTCCGCGCCGCCCGCCCCGGCGCATAAAGCACCCCCTCCACGTCCAACACCTCGACCACGTTGCTTGACCGGAACCTGCGCTACCGGACCTCACTCCGTCAGATAAAACGGATCGGGGAGCTTGAAGGGGCGCTCGGCGTGGCCGCCGACGAGGTCGCTCTCCTGGTCGCCGACGTTGGCGATGATCGTCCAGCCTTCTCGCTCCAGCGCGGCACGAGCGGCGGTTTTGCGTTGGGCGCTGGTGAGCTTGGGGCCGCCGGCGGGGGCCATGATGAGGCGCGCGTAGTCGCCCATGCCCTCGGCGCGCAGGTTTTTCTCGGTGCCGGGCCGGTCGCGCGGCTCCTCGCGGCCGGTGATGAAAAATACCGCCACCCCGAGCCGCTGCGCGGTGGCAAAAACCTCGCGCACCGGGGCGATGGCCGGCGCTTCGCCGGCGGCGATCCACGCGTTCCATGACCCATCGTCCCAGCCGAAGTCGTGAGTCTTCATGTAGGGGAAGTTCGAAAGCGCGGTCTCGTCAATGTCGAGGACGAGGGCGAGCTTTTCACCGGGCGCGTGGCGGCCGGCACGGGTTTCGATCCACGCCTTGGCCTGAGCGACGACGGTGCCGATATCGCGGTCGTAATCGCCCGAGTCACGGTAGTGGCGGACGGCAGCCTTGGCCGCGTCGAGATTGCGCGGCTCATGGGTGACGCAGCCGGCGAGAAGCAGGCCAAAGGCGGCGGCGAGGAGACGGTTCATTTTTTGGCGACGCGCGGCGCGCCCTGCGGTTTCATCTGGGTGACCTTACGAACCCTGCCCTGTTGGTCGTAGGTGATCCATTCGCCGCACTGTACCTCGCGGTCGAAATGTCCGGAGCGCATCCGCGTGCCGTCCTTACGAAACCATTCCCAATGGCCGTGCATCTGGCCGGCCATCAGCCAGCACTTGGCCCAGAGCGAGCCGTCCTTGTGGTGGATGAGGCGGGGAGTGAGCTTGGGCATGGCGGTATGAAGCGCCCGACAGGCTATGCGGAAAGGGTGCGGAGCTGGCAAGCGGGGAGAAACGCCTTGTGGGCAGCTTCAGGGTGAGCTTCATATGGCCCCATGCTCGTGACCAACACCCTCACGCCATTGAGACCGACGGTGGCGACCAGAATGCCACGCCATTCGTAAAAGACTATCATGCCCGCCCATGTTAGCATCCACTCTTTGTCCAAGCGCTACGGCGCGGTCGAGGCGGTGCGTGAGCTAAGCCTCGAACTCGAGCGGGGCGAGGTCTTCGGCCTGCTCGGCCCAAACGGTGCGGGCAAGACCACCACGATTGAGTGCCTGGTCGGTTTGCGCGAACCCGATCAGGGTGAAATATCCATTGGCGGACTCGACCTGCGGCGGCAGCCGGCGGCCGCCAAGCAAAAGATCGGCGTCGCGCCGCAGTCTCCCTCGCTCCCGGGCCGCATCACGCCGCGCGAAGCGTTGCGTCTGTTCGGCTCGTTTTACGAGCATGCAGCTGCACCCGAAACTCTGCTGACGCGTTTTGATCTGACGGCCCAGGCCGACCGCCCCCTCGAAACGCTCTCCGGCGGACAGCGGCAACGGGTCTCGCTCGCGCTGGCCTTTGTGAACCGGCCCGAGCTGGTGGTGCTGGACGAGCCCACCTCCGGGCTTGATCCGCAGGCTCGCCGGGAAATCCGGGACGAGATCGCGCGCATGAAGACGGCCGGACATACCGTGCTGCTCTCCACCCATGAGCTGGCCGAGGCCGAGCAGTTGTGCGACCGGATCGCCATCGTGAACCAAGGCCGGGTCGTCGCCATTGGCACCCCGCGCGAGCTAGTGGCGCGGGCGCGGGCGAGGCAATCGGTCACGCTGGTGACGGCCCGGCCGCCCGATCCCGCGCGGCTCGCCCAACTGGCTGAGGGTGGGGTGGTGACGCTTGAGGGCAGCACGGCGCGGTGGGAGACGGCCGACGCGGTCGCCACCCTTGCGGGCATCACGGCCCTGTTGGCGGAACAATCTCTCGGGCTGGTTGAACTACAGGTGAGGCCGGCTTCGCTAGAGTCGGTCTTCCTCCGGCTCACCACCGCACCAGCTTCCCCGGAGGCCTCTTCGCCATGAAAGGCTTTCTCACGCATCTCGCCGTCTCATGGCGTTTGCACCTGCGCAACCGCATGGCCCTAGCCTACGGCTATGTTTTCCCGCTGATGTTTCTGGGCGTTTTTTTGGTGCTTTACCGGAACGAGGCGGTGCCGCTGCACCGGCATCTTGGGGAACTGCTCACCGTCACGATTCTTGGCGGCGCGTGCTTCGGCCTGCCAACCACCCTGGTCAGCGAACGCGAGCAGGGCGTCTGGCGGCGTTACCGGCTGACCCCGGTGCCGCTGGGGGTGCTGCTGACCAGCACGATCGTCGCTCGGTTCGGCATCATCGCGAGCGCGGGTCTGCTGCAGCTCGCTACCGCCTTGGCCTTCGGCCTGCCGATGCCGACCCACCCGGTGGCGCTGGCCGCGGCCTTCGCGGTCTCCGCGCTGGCGTTCATCGGGCTCGGGCTGTTGCTGGCGATGCTGGCGGACACGGTGCCGGCCGTGCAGGCGCTCGGGCAGTGCGTGTTTCTCCCCATGCTGGTGATCGGTGGCGTGGCGGTGCCCCTTGCCAGCCTGCCGGAATGGGCGCAGCGCCTCGCCAATTTTTTCCCGGGCCGCTATGCGGTGGAGGCGATGCAGGCGGCGGCAACCGGCGCAGACCTGTCCGCGCTGTCTTTTCAACTGCCGGTGCTCGCCCTCACCGGCCTCGCCGCCGCCCTGGCCGCGATGAAGCTGTTCCGCTGGGATCTCGGGCAGCGCTTTGCCACGCTGCGGGGCAAGGGCTGGTTGGCGCTCATCCTAGCCGTGTGGCTGGTTGCCGGTTCCTTGGCGGGCGTGCGCGACCGGGGGGCGGTGACGGTCGTGGTCGCACCAGCCGTCGTGCCGGCGGACCCGCTGTCTCCGTGGAAAAAGCTCACGCCGAAGGACATTGCCGCACTGGATTTACGGGGGCCGGGCGACTACGGCGTCGTGGCACCGTTTGCCCCCGAGGACGAGCTGCCCGACGCGTTCGCGGAGGAGCAAGTCAATGCAGTGCGTGACGCGCTGCCCGATTGGGAGCCGGGCGCGCGCGGGGATGATCTCCAGCGCGTGCGGAATCTGCTTTGTGTGGCGGCCGTGGCCGACATCACGCAGCAGGCCTCCGAGCGCTACATCCCCGGCGTGGTGCTGGCGCATCTGCAAGCCGTTTTCCCTCAGGAACAGCTCATCAAAATGCTCGCTTGGATCGCGCTGCACCCGGACGAGGGCACGGTCCTGCAGGATGTGTCCGAGCTCGGCGTGGCGGGTACGGCGGGCGATCCGCAGTTGGTGCGCGAGCGATCCTATTACTATGCCATCAAATGCATCGCCCGTCTCACCGGCCGTCTGCCCGCCCCGCCCCCCGCCAGCAGGGCGATCTCGGCCCCTCCCCCGTGATGTAACGGGAGTTCTGCGGAGCTAACCCCCATGCTTACCTCAAGGATGTGCTCTCCCGGCTGCCGGGCCTGACCTCCAGGATGATCTGCGGCCCCTGCTGCCATCCCGGTGGCAACCGCGCGCTACCAGCGGGTCGTAGTTCCCGTAACTACGAGACTTCCAGCCCGATTCTGCCGCACCTCTCGTAGTTACGCCTCTGTCAAGGGGGCACCCGGAGCGACGCTTACCTTCATTCCGCCAAATCACCGACGTCAATTCGGCCGGGAACAGATCACTTGGCGTATTTGATGGAATTAAAATAATACTTCCCGTCGTGCATAACGATGGTCTGGAACAGAGTCATGTGACCAGTTGTGCTGAGACCGGATGCAGACAGGATGAAATTAAAGCGAACTACTTTCGCCGGAATTTCGCCGTTGGATATCCGCCTGCCGTTCCTATCATGCCAAATAGTTTCGTCGAATGACTGGTGATATAGATCAAGCGAAACAAATTCGAAATCAACGAAAGTTGATTTTCCTCCGAAATCACTCCCGCCGTTGAATCCTCGCATCATATCACTGATTTCAATATCCAACAATTCTTTATTCGATCCCGGCCAGTATAATTGCTCCAAAACAGCGCTATTGTTAGCGGTCGCCGCCAAGACAAAGGCACGGCAAAGATTTTGTTCATTCAAGCGGGCTAAATCAACATCAATCTTTTTTGAACAACTCACGAATAAATTACTCAGCACGACGAATAAAGCAATGTATGGGGTAAAGTGAATTTTCATTTTATTTTAAAATAATACAGATTATAATATATAGATTAATTCCAATCAATCGCAGCAGGGGACCATCTGAACATAAATCCACACGGCCGTAAATTTTGACTCCGGCACCAACGCCATCAGCTATCGATGTCTCCGGTAAAGTAAAGTTCCATTTTAATCCCTCCGGATAAGAGAAGCTCGCGATTTTAGCCCAACGAAAGATCCGTGCGCTTCACTTCTTTGATCGCCCACTTGGTGATGGTGAGACCTTTCGCATTGCGGGTGCTGACGGGGATTTTGGTCAGGTCAAAATCAATTTCGCGGACGCGGGCACCAGAACGACCGTCGAGGGAGATGTGGACGGTCTTCGGCATGTCCTTCTCGCGGTCGCTGACCTCCAGCCAGACCAGCCTAGAGCCTTCGGCCTTCGCCAGCGGGTATAGCTTGTCGCGCGACAGCCCGCCAATCTGGAATTTCTTGGCGTAGGATTTTCCCTCGGGGCCGTCCCGGTAGATCATGGTGTAGAATTTGGTGTCACCGTCGGCGGGCCAGATGGCGATGTGCCTGATCTCGCGGCCCATGAAGGTCTTTTCGGCGACCTTGGAGACCTTGAGCGAGGCGTCGCCCATGATGGTGAGCACGCTGTCGAGGATGGTACACTCGGTGACGAACTCGTGCTGCCGCCAGTTCAGGCCGATGAAGCCGTCCTCGCGGTTGACGTAGAGGCGCTGGTTGGCCGAGACGACAGCGGCGGCGCTGATCTGCTCGATCTCGTCGTAGGTCGTGCGGCGCCTGAGGCCCTTGCCGTATTTTTCCTGCAACAGCTCGAACCATGCGATGGTGTAGTCGGTGAGACGTTTCAGGTTCGCCTTGGTCTCCTTCATGCCCTCCTCGATCTTCTTCATGGCCTCGTCGGCCTGAAAGCGGTTGTAGGCGGAGATGCGCTTGATGCGGATCTCGGTGAGGCGGGCGACATCGTCGTCGGTGACCTCGCGGCGGAGCTGTTTCAGAAACGGCTGAAGGCCCTCGCGGATCTCGGCGAGGACGTTCTCCCACGTCTTGGATTTCTCGATGCGGCGGTAGATCCGCTCCTCGATGAAAATGCGCTCGAGCGAGTCCCAGTGCCATTGCTGCTCCAGCTCGGCGAGTTTGATTTCCAGCTCGCGTTTGAGAAGCTCCCGGGTCGCGTCCACGCTGCGCTTGAGCAGCTCACGCACGCCGAGGAACTGCGGCCGGTCGTCGCCGGTTTTTTCGTCGCGCACAATGACGCAGGCAGCAGGGGAAAGGGCGGTCTGGCAGGCGGTGAAAACGTAGAGCTGCTGGATAACCTGCGCGGGGTCGCTGCCAGGCGGGAGGTGGACGAGGATCTCGACGGCATCGGCGGTGTTGTCATCCACGTGCTTGATCTTGATTTTGCCCTTCGCGTTGGCGGCGAGGATGGACTCGATGAGCGACTCGGTGGTGACACCATAGGGCAGCCCGGTGATGGCGAGGAGGGTTTTGGAGCGGGCCTCGATCTGGGCGCGGACCTTCACCTTGCCACCGCGCTCGCCGTCGTTGTATTCGGTGAAATCGGCGGTGCCGCCGGTGGGAAAATCGGGGAAGATGCGGAAGGTTTTTCCCTGAAGGTGGTTGATGGCGGCGCGGCAGAGGTCGTTGAAATTGTGCGGGAGGATCTTGGTCGAGAGGCCGACGGCGATGCCGTCCGCACCTTCGAGGAGGACAATAGGGAACTTAGCAGGCAACGTGATGGGCTCCTTATTGCGGCCGTCGTAACTGAGCTGCCAGGTGGTGGTCTTGGGATTGAAAAGCACCTCGCGGGCGACGGGCGTGAGACGGGCCTCAATGTAACGCGGGGCGGCGGCATCGTCGCCGGTGAGCGCATTGCCGAAGTTGCCCTGCGGCTCGATGAGCCAGCCCCGCTGGGCGATGGCGACGAGCGCGGCACCGATGGAGGCGTCGCCATGCGGATGGAGCTTCATGGTTGCGCCGACGACATTGGCGACCTTGTGGAAACGGCCGTCGTCCATATCCCAGAGCGTGTGAAGCACGCGGCGCTGGACGGGCTTGAGGCCGTCGTCGAGATGCGGGACGGCGCGGTCGAGGATGACGTAGCTGGCGTATTCGAGGAACCAGTTGCGGTAGTGTCTCGCGAGGGGGGCCGGATCGTCCTGGATTTTTTCGCCCTTGCGCCGCGGCCCGCCCGACAGATTCGGGGCAGGAGGCGGCGCCGGCTCGGGTGCGGAGGAAGACGAAATGGGAGCGGGAGCCGAATCTTTGGCCTTTGCCTTCACGTTTGAGACCGAAGCCGGCTTCGCCGCGACCGGGCCGGGGTCACCGGCCACGGGCGCATCGAGCGGGAACTCGGGCTGGTCGTTGGAGGATTTCTTACGTTTGGCCATCGGGAGGAGTCTTTAAGTGGTAACGAGGTCTTTTTCGACGCGGAGGTTGCCGATGATGAAGTCCTGCCGCTCGGGCGTGTTTTTGCCCATGAAGAAGCCGAGCAGCTCGTCGCTGCTGGCGAGGTGGTTCATCGAGACCGGCTCCAGCCGGATATTCTCGCCGATAAAATCCTTAAATTCGCCCGCCGAGATTTCGCCCAGCCCCTTGAAACGCGTGATCTCATGGGTCACGCCGAGCGCGGCGACCGCCGCCTGCTTCTCCTGCTCACTGTAGCAGTAGCGCGTCTCCTTTTTGTTGCGCACGCGGAAGAGCGGCGTCTCCAGGATAAACAGATGCCCCTGCCGGATGAGGTCCGGAAAAAATTGCAGGAAAAACGAGATCAGCAGCAGGCGGATGTGCATGCCGTCCACGTCGGCGTCGGTGGCGATGACCACGCGGTTGTAGCGCAGGCCGTCGAGGCCGTCCTCCAGGTTGAGCGCGGACTGGAGGAGGTGAAATTCCTCGTTCTCGTAGATGACTTTTTTCGAAAGGCCGTGGGTGTTGAGCGGCTTGCCCTTCAGCGCAAAGACCGCCTGCGTCTGCACGTCGCGCGTGGCGGTGAGCGAGCCGGCGGCGCTGTCGCCCTCGACGATGAACAGCGTGCTCTCCTCGGCGCGTTCGCTGCGGTCGCCAAGGTGGAGCCGGCAGTCGCGGAGCTTGCGGTTGTGGAGCGAGGCTTTCTTCGCCCGCTCGCGGGCGAGACCGCGGATGCCGGCGAGCTCCTTGCGCTCGATCTCGCTCGCCTCGATTTTCTGGCGCAGCGCGTCGGCCGTCTCCCGGTTCTTGTGCAGATAGCCGTCGAGCGACTGCTGCATGAACTTGCCCACAAATTCCTTCAGCGACGGCCCGTCGGGCGCGACGGCGGCGGAACCAAGCTTCGTCTTCGTCTGCGACTCGAAGACCGGCTCCATCACGCGCACGGCGACGGCGGCGTCAATGGACTGGCGGATGTCGGCGGCATCGTAGTCCCGCTTGAAAAAATTGCGGAGCGTCTCAACCAGCGCCTCGCGGAAGGCGTTGAGGTGCG
>CAIQBC010000129.1 GCA_903869955.1 uncultured Opitutia bacterium | reverse complement strand
TCGATCTCCAGGGAGGTCATGTCCACGAGCGTGCAGATGCCGGTACGCGTGAAGCCACCGGAAGACATGGGCGAGATCATTTCGCCGGGCTGGGCGTTTTTCGAGGCGACGACCCCGGCAAACGGCGCCCGGATGATGGTGTCGTCGAGCTGCTGCTTCCAAATGTCCACCTGGCGATCGGCGACGGCGATGGCCGCGAGCGTCTGGTCGTGCCGGCTCCGGAGGGCCCGTGCGTTGGACGCGGCGTGGTCGAGGTCGGAGGCGCTGATGAGGCTTTTGGCGGCGAGCTCGCGCTGGCGGCGCAGGTCGGCCTCGGCGAGCTCGAGGTTGGTGTCGGTCTCGGCGAGCGCCTGCTTCGCGGCGTCGCGCTGCGCCTCGGCGAGTGCGAGGCTGGCTTCGGTGTTGGAGGCGTCCACATGGGCCAGTACCTCGCCCAGCTCGACGCGCTTCCCCTCCTCGACGAGCACATCGAGGATTTTGCCCGTGACCTTCGACGAGACAGTGGCCTCGCGCCGGGCGGTGACGTAGCCGGAGGCATTGAGCAACGTGGCCGGGCCGCTGGCCGTGACCTCGCGCGCAGGCGCGGTGCGCACGGTGACTGGCCGGGCGCGGTTGAACCACCACGCCGCGCCTACCGCGAGCAGGACGGCTGCGACCAGCACGGCGACCGCCCGGCCGGAGGGTGCCGACCGGCGCGGCGCGGCGGTGCGGTCAATGCGCAGGTCGGCCAGAGAAGGGCGTTCGTCGCTCATGGCTGTGGTGTGCGGACGGGCGGCGGAGACTTTTTAGAGCGTTCGGACTGGGTCATGTCGGCGCATGATGAAAAACCACCGCCGGCAAAGCAAGTCTCCGGCAGACGGAGGAATCTGGGCCGATCGCAACGAAAGTCTCTCCCATCTCTCCGCGGCTGGCCGGCGGGCCGGGGAGAAACGGCTTGTCGCCGGAGTCAGCTCTCGGTTGCGTTCAGTCTTGGGCGGGCACTCATGATCATTCAAAGGCATCCACATACCATATTCCGTTGATTTTCTTCCAGCGCACCATGGTCTTGCCGTCCGTTGGCTGTGCGAGCCGGTAGGTGGCGAGGTCGCCGGTGTCGTTGTATTCCGGCGTCTCCGTCTGGGCCGCTCTCGTCGCCTCAATCAGCATTTTTACGGTGTCGGGAAAATCGGCATTTTTTTGGAGCGATTCCACCAATTGCCGACCGGTCATGTTTGGCGGCAATTGCATGTAGGTCTCGGCGGCCGCGGCATAGTCTCCGGCTTCAAGCAGGCTGGCATAGGCTTCCATTGCCGCATGTATGACGACACGCGGATCGCCCGTGTCCGTTGACACTGCCGGAGATGGTTCGAAAGTGTCGGCGGAAACATCTGGTGACGGCTCCAAAGCATCGGGTGACATTTCTGGCAATGGGTCCAAGGTCGCATCAGGGGGCCATGCGGGTTTGACCGCGAGCATGTTAAGCGATTGGCCTCCTGCGCTCGACCAAGAATGATACGCAGGAATCGCGATGGCAATGATGATGCCTCCAAGGCACTCCTTCCGCGCTCATGATCTCTCCCGCACAATCGATCACGACCGGATCCTGGATGGAATCGTCACCCGCTCATGGTGAGAGTGCCCTCGATTTGCTCTTTGCCCCGCTGGATGTTAGGCGTGCCTATCGCGTCCATCGCGCCAACTGTGGCCCAGCCTCTTTTGCTGCATTGGTCGGACGTAATGTTTGCGACATCATGAACCTGTTCCCTAATTTCCCCGAGAAGCCCTACACCAACATCCCTCGCATGCATGCCGCCCTGCGCGAAACCGGTATTGCCTTTCGCCGCGACTCCAATCGGCTTCCCTCCGATGGCTTGGCTCTCCTCCAAACCTGATGCAGTTTCGCCCCTCTGTGCCTCTGTGGTTAAAAAACCTGTGCCTTTTGCGCCATTTTGTGCCCAAAGTCCCACGCACCTCATGCCCATCCGACTTCACGACTCCCTCACGCGCGAGCTGCGCGAGCTGCGCCCGTCCCCCGACGGTGTCTTCCGCTTCTACAACTGCGGCCCGACGGTCTATGCCCCGGCGCACATCGGTAACTTCCGCACCTTCGTCGTCAACGACGTCATCCGTCGCCTCCTTGAGCTCGAGTTCGGCGCGGACAAGGTGAGGCACGTCCGCAACCTCACCGACGTGGACGACCGCACCATCGGCCAGTCGCAAAAGGAAAAACGCCCGCTCGCCGAGATCACCAAGACGTGGACCGAACTCTTTCATGCTGATTGCGCCGCGCTCAACTGCCTCCCGCCCCACGTCGAACCCACCGCCACCGGCCATATCCGCGAGCAGGTGGACATGATCGAGTGCCTGATGGAGAAGGGCAACGCCTACCGCGCGCCTGATGGTTCGGTGTATTTCAAGATCGCTTCGTTCCCCGGCTACGGCGCGCTCTCGCGCATCAAGGAGCGCGAGCTCAAGGTCACCACTTCCGCCTTCGATGCCGACCACAAAGACGATCTGGGCGACTTCGCGCTCTGGAAGGCCCACAAGCCCGAGGAGGACGGCGACGTGCAATGGCCCGGCCCTTCCGGCGCCGCCGCCGGCCGCCCCGGCTGGCACATCGAGTGCAGCGCGATGATCAAAAAGCACCTCGGCGAAACGATTGATCTCCACACCGGCGGCGTGGACCTACTCTTCCCCCACCACGAAAACGAGATCGCCCAGAGCCAGTGCTGCAACGGAACGATTTTTGCCCGCCACTGGTATCACAGCGAGCACCTCCTCGTGGACGGCACGACGATGAGCAAGAGCAAGGGCAATTACTACACGCTCGGCGACCTCGTCGCGAAAGGTTACTCGCCGATGGCCGTGCGCCTGGCGCTGCTGATGGGCCACCCGCGCAAGCAGCTCAACTTCACGCTGGATTCGTTGCACGCCGCCGAGAGCGCGCTCGCGAGCCTGCGGGCCCACCGCGCCTCGCTCGCAGCCGCTGGTGCCGCGCACGATGCGTTTGCCTCGGTGCTGGCCATGCTTCAGGATGACCTCAACACCCCCGGCGCGCTCGGCGCTTTGTTCACGATCATCAACCGCAAGGAAGGCGAACCTGACGCGGCGTCCTTTGACCGCGTGATGTTTGCGCTCGGTCTTGATCTGCATCAGCCGGCGGCGCCGAAAGCCACCGTCCCAACTGAAATCACCGCCCTCGCCGAAAAACGCTGGGCCGCGAAACAGGCCAAGGACTTTGCCGCCGCCGATGGCCTCCGCAAAGAGCTCACCGCCGCCGGCTGGGCCATGCTCGACGGCAAGGACGGCTATAAACTGGAGCCGCTGAAAAAATGATTTTGTTTGAACCACAGAGACACAGAGAGCACAGAGCCAGACCTGATTTACTAGGCACCTTTATTTTCTCCGTGTCCTCCGTGCCTCTGTGGTTCACATAACACCTTCCGACCATGTCCATGTCCCCGCTCGAAGAACTCCGCCACTCCGCGTCGCACATCCTCGCGACGGCTGTCCTGCGCCTCTTTCCCGAGGCCAAGCTCGACATCGGCCCGCCCACGGACACCGGCTTCTACTACGACTTCGACCTCGACCACAAGTTCACCGCCGACGACCTCGCGCGCATCGAGGCTGAGATGAAGAAGGTCGCCGACGAGAACCAGCGTTTCGACCGCAAGGAGGTCTCCCGCGAGGAGGCCGCCGAGATCATCCGCGCGCGCGGGCAGGAGCGCTACAAGCTCGGCCGCCTCGCCGACATCCCCGAGGGCGAAAAAATCTCGTTCTACCAGAACGGCGAGTTCATGGACCTCTGCGCCGGTACGCACGTCCGCTACTCGGCGAAGCTGAAGGCGTTCAAGCTCCTCTCCATCGCCGGCGCGTATCACCGCGGCGACGAGAAAAACAAGCAGCTCCAACGCATCTACGGCACCGCGTTTCCCACGAAGGAGGAACTCGCGCAGCACCTCGACAACCTCGAGCAGGCCAAGGCCCGCGACCACCGCAAGCTCGGCAAGGAGCTGGAGCTTTTCGTGTTCGACACCGAGGACGTCGGCCCCGGCCTGCCGCTCTGGCTGCCGAAGGGCACGGTCTTGATTGAGGAGCTGGAAAAGCTGGCGAAGGAAACTGAGTTCGCCGCCGGCTACCAGCGCGTCCGCACGCCGCACATCGCGCGCGAGAGTCTCTACAAAACCTCCGGCCATCTGCCTTACTACGCGGACTCGATGTTTCCGCCGATGGAGCTTGGTCTCGAAGGCGCAGCCAAGGAATTTTCCCAACAAGAAAAATCACGCCAGACTGAGATTGATCTCGATCTGGCTAGAACAATGAAGCCGTTTTTGGACAAAGCCGAGAATCTGAAAAGCAATTCAGTTGATGATGCTCTCGCTTTGCTGCCAATCGAGGATCAAGAGGCTTTTACTCGTGCCGCGCGTGGCCGTTTGTTTGTCAATGTTATGACGGCTTCGTTAGGACAAACAGAGCGCTACTACCTCAAGGCCATGAACTGCCCGCACCACCACAAGCTCTTTGGTGCGTTGCCGCGCAGCTACCGCGACCTGCCGTTGCGGCTGGCGGAATACGGCACCTGCTACCGTTACGAGCAGAGCGGTGAGCTGCTCGGCCTCATGCGCGTTCGCTCGATGCAGATGAACGACGCCCACATTTACTGCACCGAGGAGCAGTTCGCGGCGGAGTTCAAGGCGGTGAACGAGATGTATCTGAAGTATTTTGGCATCTTCGGCCTCGGCAAATACCAGATGCGCTTCAGCACGCACGCGGCGGAAGGACTGGGCAAGAAATACGTCAACGAACCGGAGCTGTGGAAGAAGACCGAGGACATGGTGCGCCGCGTGCTCGTCGAGAGCGGCATCAACTTCGTCGAGGTGCCCAACGAGGCCGCGTTCTACGGGCCGAAGATTGACGTGCAGGTGTGGAGCATCGTCGGTCGCGAGTTCACCATCGCGACGAATCAGGTGGACTTCGCGGTGCCCGCGCGCTTCGGCCTCGAATACGTGACGGCGGAAAACACCAAGGCCACGCCGCTGTGCATCCACCGCGCGCCGCTCGGCACACACGAG
>CAIQBC010000128.1 GCA_903869955.1 uncultured Opitutia bacterium | reverse complement strand
CGCGCTGGGAAAAATGTCCGACCCTTTCCACGGCTTCCTCGGCCTCTCCACGCTGGCCGTCGTAGCCGCGATGACCAACGGCAACGGCGGCCTCTTCGCCGCCCTCACCGGCCAGTATGGCAACCGCAGCGACGTGGGCGCGATCTCCGTCCAGTCGCTCAACGACGGGCCGTTCTTCACCATGATCGCGCTCGGCCTCATGGGCGAGCGCTTCCCCGCCGTGGTCTTTCTCTCCGTGCTCGCGCCGCTCGCGCTCGGGCTGCTGCTGGGCAACCTCGACGACGACATCCGCCTCTTTCTCCAGCCGGGGGAAAAGCTGGTGGTGCCGTTTTTTGCCTTCGCGCTCGGCGCCGGCATGAACCTCGCCGTCTTCACCAACACGGGCCTCGTGCTCGGCGGCGTGACGCTGGGCCTGATGACCGTGCTGCTCACCGGCGGCGCGATGTGGCTCGCGCTGGGGCTGGCCGGCTTCCGCTCGCGGCTCGCGGCGTTTGCCGACGCCAGCGCGGCGGGCAACGCTACCGCCACCCCCGCCGCCATCGCCGCCGCCGCCGTCGCCGCCAACTCGCCGAACGCCGATGCCTACAAAAGCATCGTCGGCGTCGCCACCGCGCAGATCTCCATCGCCGTCATCACGACCGCGTTGCTCTGCCCGCTGGCGGTGACGCTCGCCGACCGCTGGCAGCGCGCGCGCGGGATTGATGGCCGCGCAGAATGACGGCCACCCCAACGGAACACGCGCATGATTGTCGTGATCGCAGATGACCTCAGCGGCGCGGCCGAGCTGGCCGGCGTCGCCCTGCGTCATGGCCTCAGCGCCGAGGTGCAGACTGCATTCACCGCTGGCACCGACGCCTCCGTCATCTGCGTGGACACGGACACACGCCTGCTCCCGCCCGCAGAGGCCATACGTGTCGCCGAAACTGTAGCGCGCAAGGTGGTCGCGGCGCGCCCGGCCTGGATTTTCAAGAAGTGCGATTCCGTTCTGCGCGGCCCGGTGCTGGCCGAGGCACGCGCGATGGCCCGCGTAGCAGGCAAGGTCCGCATCGTCATCCTTCCCGCCAATCCCTCGCGCGGTCGCGTCATTCGCGCCGGCAACTATTTTGTCGAAGGCCGGCCCCTGCACGAGACGGTCTTTGCGCATGACCCCACGCATCCGCGCACGACCTCGCGGGTGGCGGAGCTGCTCGGCGACGACCTCGCCGACGTGGCCACGCCGAACGCCGAGACGATGGCGGATATGGCGCTTTGCGCAGCGGAGGTGGGCGACGACACCCTGCCCGTGGGCGCGGCGGATTTTTTCAAAGCGCTGCTGGCCCGGCGCACCCCGCCGCGCGTGCAGGCAACAAGGGCGCAGCAAGACTGCGCCCCTACCTTCCATGCCGCCGGTGCCCGCGCCATTCCCCGTTCCGTACTCCGCATTCCGCCTTCCCCCTCCGTTCTCGTCTGCGGCAGCGCGGCCTCTTGGGCGCAGCGCGTCGAGGCGGCGACGGCGCAGGGCATCCCGATCTTCGCCCTGCCACACGATGTCGCCGCCGCCGTTGCTGCTCTGCGCGCATCGCACCGCCTATTGATGGGCATCGGCCACGGATCCGCCACGCACGGACGATCGCCAGCGGAACTGGTCGGCCAGCTCGCAGTGTCTGTCGCCGCCATCCTGCACGAGGCGAGGCCGGCCCGTCTGCTCCTCGAAGGTGGGGCGACCACCGCCGCCGTCATGCGCGCACTCGGATGGACACGCCTGCGCGCCTGCGAAGTCTCGGCTCAATGCGTCGGCGTGCTGCGGCCCGCCGATCCGGCCGGCCCGCTCCTTTTCATCAAGCCGGGCAGTTATCCGTGGCCGGCGGAAATCTGGCCGGGGTGACGAGAATCTGATTTCCCTGCTTTCTTTACTGCAGGGGGCGTAAGGGGCGTCCAGTTGAAATACTGCCCGTAAAGTTCAACCCGAAAAGAGGACCCAGGGAACAATGAAGCCACCGGATTTTAGCGGCTCATTTCGCCGCCGGCTTGGCGGCGAGCCAGCCGCCGGTCTTTAGCCATTTCACCATCAGCTCGGGCCACTGGCCGAGTTCCGGGTCGCCGAGCGACATGCTCGTGCCGTGGGGGCCATATTGATACCAGTGCGCCTCGACCGGCGTGCCGGCGGCTCGGAGCGAGTTCACCACCGAGACTTCCACGCCGAGGTGTCCGTTGTCCTCGATGGTGTTGAACAAAAACGTCGTCGGTGAGGCGGCGGCGGTGGCGGGCGTGAGATTGCGGCCGCCGTAGATGAGGATGTTGAAGTTGGCGCGGGTGGTGACGCGGTCGAGCGGGTCGGCGGCGGCGGGGTCGCCGGGGAGGACACTGTTGAAAAACGCGTCTCCCTCCAGTTCGGAGCCGGCGGAGAAACCGATGGTGCCGATGCGTTCGGGCGAGATCTTGAAGTCGGCGGCGTGGGCACGGACGTATTGCATGGCGCGGTGCGCGTCCAAAACTGGCATGCTGTTCGGTGGCCGGTATCCGTAGTTCGCGCCGATGCGGTAGCGCAGGACGAAGCCGGCGATGCCATGCCGGTTGAGAAACTTGGCGATCTGCACGCCCTCATTGTCCATGCCGCGGTTGGTGAACGCGCCGCCGGGGAGGACGAGCACCGCCGCGCCGGTGTTGCCGGCGGCAGGCGCGGGGAAGGCATAGATCGCGGGCTTGTCCTCGTCGGTGAAGACCCCGTTGGCGTCGGCCACCGCGCCGGGTGCGCCTTCGGGCCAGAGGAGGATCGGCTCGGGGATGCCGGGCACCGGGCCGGGCGGCGTATGGTTGAGCTGGTCGAGGTAGGCGATCTGGCCGGGGTTTTGTGCGCCGTTCAGCAGCCCGCCCGAGGGCGCGCCTTTCATGGTGACGGTGTCGCCGTAGGGCGGCGGCGCGGGCGAGTCACTGCTGAACACCGAAATGTTCAGGTCAAGGTTGGCCGCAGCGTCGGGCTTGATCTCGACGATGTAGTCTTGCTTGTCGCCCGGGCGGACCTTGGTGAAGGAAAGCTGGTCGGCGACGCTCGGCGCAAGCGGGCGGTAATGGCCGAAAGTGACGGCGGCGGGGCTGTTACCGCTCGTGAGGCCGTTGGTGAACGAGTTGCTCAGCCAGCGCGTCATGTTCTCGCGCACGTCCACGCGGTAACGGCCCGGCACCGCGCCGAGGTTGGCGGGCACGCTGAACTGGCCCATCGGCACGTTGGCGGTGGAATTCAAAATCTGCGCCGCGATGGGCCCCGCCCCGACGAAGTCCACCGGCGTCAGGATGAGGTAGCCGTGCGGGATGGTGCGCCCATCAATCGTCACCACGCCCTTGAGCGGCACGCGCGGCCCGTCAGTGAGAAAGCCCATGAACTTCGCCCAGGTGAGAAACGTCTCCGGCCACGAGCCGAGCGAGGGATTGTCGCCGCCGAGGCCGGAGCCAGCGGCGGCCTTGGCGAAGAAATGCGCGTCCACCGGAACGCGGGCGCCACGGAGCAGAGTCCACAGGTCAACCATGCCAGCCTGGCCGTCGGCGGTACTGGAGGAACCGACGAGGAAGGTGGCCGGCGGCGGCACCGCCCCGGCCCCGGGCGCGGCCGAGCCCCAGATGAGCGCCATGAAGTCGGGCCGGCTGGAAATTTTTTCCAGCGGATCGGCGGCGGCGGGGTTGGCGGCGATCTGATGGTTGTAGGCGGCGTCGGCGGCGAGGGCCGCGCCGTCGGCGAAGCCGAGGAGACCGATGCGCTGCGGGGAGATTTTAAGTCCGGCGGCATCGGCGCGCAGGTGTTGCAGGGCCCGGTTCACATCGTCGGCGGTGGCCGCGCCGCGCAAGACAAAGCCAGCCACCCCGCGCTCGTTAAGCCAGCGGGCGAGCTGGGCCCCTTCCCCGTTGGGGTTGCTGGCGGTGCCACCGGACGGGACGATGAGCACCGCACCCCCGGTGCTTTTGCCTGCAGCAGGTTGAAAGGGATAAATGGCCGCCTGATCTGCCGCGGCACCGGCCTGAACCGGGATCGGCGCGGGCAAACTGGCCGGGGCAGCGGCCCGCAGCAGCGGCGCAGCGGCGAAATTTAGCACAACGGCCAAGACAGCAAGACTGGCCCGCATTTTCAAGGTGGGGTAAAAAAGCATAAGGTCCGTGAGCGTGGGAACAGGCCGGGAAATTGCAACCGTCAACCTTGGGCGCTAACTCACCGGGGCAGGGCCGGGGCCTTGCCCGGGCCGCTTTTCTTGGCGGCGTCTGTCAGCCAGACACCCTGCAGACGCCTGCCCGCCATGCGCGGCGGCCGGACGTGGCAAGCAACTGCGGCCACCCCGATTCCACGGTTGCCAACCGGCGCGCGACTCGTGCAGCCTGCTCCATGCGTTGGTTCCCGATCACCCGTGGCGGAAGAATCCGCGCCTGCCTGCTGCTGGCGGTGTTGGTCGCAGAAGTGGTGCTGGTCGCGCGGCCGGTCGCCGTGTGGCTGGCCTACACCCCACAGGAAGGCGATGTGGTTTTTCAGTCGCTGCCGGGCGGCTCCGACCTCGTCGAGACCATCGAGGGCGCGACACATTCGCCGTTTTCCCACTGCGGTGCCGTGGTGCGGCAGGACGGGCGCTGGATGGTGATCGAGGCCATTGGCAATGTGCATTACACGCCGCTGTTCCTGTGGATCGCACGCGGGCGCGGCAGCCACCTCGCCGTTTACCGGCTCCGACCGGAACACCGCGCGAACATCCCGGCGATGCGCGCCGGCATGGAGCGGCTGCTGGGCAAACCCTATGACTACCGCTACGAGCTGGACGACAATAGCATCTACTGCTCCGAGCTGGTCTACAAAGGCTGGCAGGCCGCCACCGGCAAACCGCTCGGCCGGCTCGTGAAACTGGGCGATCTCGACTGGCAGCCCTATCGCGCCGTCATCGGCTATTACGATGGCTCCAGCCCAGACCATTTGCCGCTCGACCGCCTGATGATCACCCCGCGCGACCTCGCGCTGGCACCGGAACTGGAGCGCGTTTTCAACTTCGGGTTCTGAAAACCCAGCGGCCGGTGGCGGAGGCCCGAGCTGGGCACAAGGACGCGCAAGCAACGCAAACCGCAGGAATAAATCTGGATCCTCCGAGATGCGAAAAGTTTCCCGCGACTGAATTGACGGAACCCTTTGCGCCCCGGGGCGTCTCTGACTGGTCGGTTCCCTCTCCTTACCAACCCTGCCGTTCCCCATGAAAACTCCCCTCCGCTTCCTTGCGTGCGTCGTCTTCGCGTTGCTGCTCGCCGCCTGCGAGACGCGCTCGATCTCTAACTCCGGCTATTATGGGGGGAACAACGGCTACCGCGGGGAGCTCTCGGAGTTCGACGTGCTCGGGGTCGAAGCGTCGGTCAACGTCACCGACGCCGACATCGCCAGCGCGTTGCGCGACGCCAAGGGCGTGCGGCTGTCCCGCGCCGACAAGGTGCTGCTCATCCAGTCGGGCGCGGATTTTCCCGACGCGCCGATTCAGGAGGCGTTGGGGAAATTTTTCCTGGTCGGGACGTTCTCCGGGAAGCCGGTGGCAAAAAAGGATGCCGCGCAATCCTATGCGAAGTCACTGCGGCTGGCGGCCGCGCTCGGCGGCTACGCCAAGATCGTCTGCTGCTGGGGCGTGATCGAGTCGGAACACGTGGATCAGGCGACGAAGATCGTCTCATGGGTGCCGTTCGCCGGCTCGCTGATCCCCGACGAGCGCGAGAATATGCGGCTGCGGCTGAAGGCCGCAGTGATTGATGTCGCCAGCGGCCAATGGGCCATGGTGCAAACGGCCCCGTTTGACGACACGCGGCTGAGCGCGTCGCTCGTGCGCAAGGATTCCGACCAAGGCCTCGTGACCAAGCTCAAGGCCCAGGGCTACGCCGAGCTGGCCCGGCTGCTGTCGGAGGGCAGTGGCAGCTGACGGAGCCCGCCCTTCCGCCCCGCGCCCGCCACCCGGGCGGGCGTCACTTTTCCCGGTTGCGCGGGTGGAACTTCGCGTGGTGCTCGACGAGGCGCGTCGGCTCGACGGCGGTGTAGATTTGCGTGGTCGAGATGTTGGCGTGGCCAAGCATCTCCTGGATCGCGCGCAGGTCGGCCCCGCCACCGAGCAAGTGCGTGGCGAAGGAGTGGCGCAACAGGTGCGGTTTCACGGCTTTCGTGAGGCCGGCGCGTTTCGCGTGTTTTTTGACGAGCACCCACACGGTTTTGCGCGAGAGCGCCGTGCCGCGGTTGCTGAGAAAAAACTGGCTGCCGGTTTTTTTTGTTTTTACCAACTGCGGCCGGCCCGACCCGAGCCACGCGACCAGCGCGGTGCGGGCCGCACCGCCAAGGGGGACGAGGCGCTCCTTCGACCCCTTGCCCATGACGCGCACGAAGCCGTTTTCCAAATCCACCTGCTGGAGCATCAGCCCGGCCAGCTCGGACACACGCAGGCCACTGGAGTAAAACAGCTCGAGAATGGCGCGGTCGCGGAGCGCGTGGGCGCCGCCGCCGGTGGGCGCGGCGAGGATGCGGCCAACCTCGGCGAGCGTAAGCGTGGCGGGGAGCTTGCGGCGGAGCTTCGGGCCGGTGAGCAAAGCGGTGAAGTCGTCGGCGCGCTCGCGGGCCGCCACGAGGTGGCGCGCGAACATCCGCAGCGCCGAGAGCTTGCGGCTGGCGCTCGATGCGGCGAGGCGGTGGAGCGAGCCGAGCCACGCCTCGGCGTGCGCCGGCGTCGCGGCGGCCCAGGTGCGGATGCCGCGCGCGACGAGGAAGCGCGCACATTGCCGCAGGTCGTTCTCGTAGGCTTCGAGGGTGCGGGGCGAGCGGCCGCGTTCGAGGCTGAGGGAGTTGCCGAAGTCCGTGATGGCGTCGTCCAACGCTGGCGGCAGGGCGGGTGCGGCGTCAGAAAGAGCGGGAATTTTGGCAGGCGCGGTCACGGCGGAAGAAAACAACCCCGTCAGGCGCGGGGCAACTTGGATTCCACATGCGAAATTCCGACGTGGCCCTGTGCGTGAGCGCGGGGACGGCCGCTCCCAATATCGCGTTTCTCCTGAAGCGGGCCACAGCCGGAAAGCGGCCCGGCCCGGCAAAATCGGACCTGAAGTGAACGCAGCGCTATCCGCTCCCACTCCTCACGCGACGGTCTGTAAAATCAGCGCTCAATACCGACGGCGGCGATGGCCTGGCGGCGGCGGCGCGGCGTCGCGCATCCGGTAGGTGATGCGGCCCTTTTCCAAATCGTAGGGGCTCATCTCCATCTTCACGTTGTCGCCGTTGGCGATCTTGATGAAATTTTTCCGCAGCTTGCCCGAGATGTGCGCGAGCACGATGTGCTGGGTGGCGTTGTTCAGTTGCACCTTGAACATCGTGCCGGGCAACACGGCGACGATCTTCCCCTCGACTTCGATCACTTTGTCGTCGGGCATATCAGGCGGAGCCGGGAAGGCGGGGGGAAATCATGTGTGGTGTAATGGTGAAAGCACCTTGTAAGGCGGCAACGCGTCGGGTAAGTCAAGGCTTTCCTCCGCCACCCGCGCCCGATGCCGCCGCCCGCCATCACTCCCCTGCCCTGTCCGTTTGAAAAACGCTTCCCTTCGCAGCTCGTGCGCGACGACACGTTTTACATGGCCCTCGCCTACAACCAGGCCGTGGACGCCTGGCGCGCAGACGAGGCTCCCATTGGCTGCGTCATCGAGCTCGGCGGCGAGGTTGTCGGCTCGGCCCACAACACCGTCGAGTCCGCATGCGACCCGACCGCGCACGCCGAGATGCTCGCGCTCACGCAGGCCGCCGCCAGGCTGGGCGACTGGCGGCTCGCCGGCGCAACCGTTTTTGTGACCAAGGAGCCCTGCCCGATGTGCTCCGGCGCGATGCTCATGGCGCGGGTGAAGCGCGTCTGCTACGCCGTCCCCGACCCGAAGATGGGCTGCCTGGGCGGCGCGACCAACCTCAACGACCTCCCGCGCGTCAACCACCACGTCGAGCTGACCGCCGGCGGCGTGCTGGAGGCGGAGTGCCGTGAACTCATCCAAGAATTTTTCCGCGCGAAGCGCCGCGAGGATTAGTGAGACGGGAGCTGATCTAGGCATTCTTTGGCGCCAAGCGTCGCGAGGCGAAGTGAGAAAGCCAAAGTTGAGCAGGAAACCATGAAGTCAGGAACTGAACCTTTCTGATTTTCCGGCTCATGGTTTCCTGGCTTCCTGCTTGATCTCATTTTGCAAAACCAAACCGCAGTTGACGCCGCGCACGATGCGCGCCACTTTCACGTTCCCGTTTTTCTTCAACCTCAACCTCCCGCTCCCATGCCTTACGCCCTTCCCGCCCTGCCCTATGCCACCAACGCCCTCGAGCCGCACATTGACGCCCGCACGATGGAAATCCACCACGGCAAACACCATCAGGCTTACATTACCAACGCCAACAACCTCCTCAAGGACACGCCCGCCCTCGCCGACCTCCCGGTGAACGCGCTCATCGCCGACCTCACGAAAGTCCCCGACGCCATCCGTGGCGGCGTCCGCAACAACGCCGGCGGCCACAGCAATCACTCGTTTTTCTGGACCATTCTCGGCCCCGGGAAAGGTGGCGCGCCGAAAGGCTCGCTCGCCGCCGCGATTGAAGCGCAGCTCGGCGGACTCGCCAAGTTCAAGGAAGACTTCGCCAAGGCCGGCGCGACCCGCTTCGGCTCCGGCTGGGCGTGGCTCGTTGTCGGCGCGGACAAGAAACTCGCCGTCGGCTCGACCGCCAACCAGGACAGCCCGCTGATGGGCAAGGCCGTCGCCGGCATCGAGGGCAAGCCCGTGATCGCCCTCGATGTCTGGGAACACGCGTATTATTTGAACTACCAAAACCGCCGCCCCGACTACATCGCCGCCTTTTGGAACGTCGTGGACTGGGACGTCGCCGAGAAAAACTACCTCGCCGCGCTGGGCTGAGTGACGAGGGAACCCGCCAGTTTGTTAATCTGGAAATCAGGAACTCAGGTTCAGGCCACAGAATTAAGTTTCTGATTTCCTGAGTTCCCGGATTTCCCGGCTTCCTGCATCGCGCCCATGAGCGCACTGGCCGATTGAGCGGCTGTGCGAAGCGGCGAGTTCAAGCAGATTCCACGGCCAGCTCGGCGCGGGTCTTGGTGCCGGGCACATGGCGTTTGCCCCACGTGACGAGGGCGGCGAGCACGGGTTTCAGGTCCTTCCCCTTCGGGGTAAGCGTGTAGGCGTGACGCGGAGGATTTGTTTGGTAGGGCACGCGGGTGACAAGTCCGGACGCCTCCAACCGCGCGAGGCGATCGGCGAGGAGGTTGGTCGGAATGCCTTCGGGCGAGGTGAGGAATTCGCCATAACGGGTTTTGCCCCAGAACAGGTCGCGAATGACAAGCAGCGTCCAGCGGTCGCCCAGCAAGTCCAGTGAGCCCGCGACGGGACAGGGCGAACGAAGTGGCGTGGCACGGCGGCTGGCAGAGCCGGATTGGCCGGAAGAACGGTTCATGGCGGCAGGGAAAAGAAATAACTTGCGAATTGCAAGAGACGGGTTCTTCCCCGTCTTTTGTTAAAAGCAAGTAACACAACAACCCAATCCTCCTCTCCATGCGTGCCTCCCTCCTCCGCCTCCTGGTGCTGCTCGCCGTCTGGGGCCTCGCCGCCGCCGTCGCCGGTGCGCTTCATCTGCTCGCCCGTCTGCCCGTTTTCGCCGGTCCGCTGCTCATCGCGAGCCTGACCGCCGGCTTCTCCGTTGCGCTCACCCGGGTGAATGGGCTGAAGGCCGCGGTTCTGGCGCTCAGTCCCCGAACGATACTGGCCCTCCATCTGATCCGTTTCATCGGGGCCTATTTTCTGTGGCTGCACACGCAGGGGAGGATGCCGGCGGAGTTTGCCCACCGGGCGGGCTGGGGTGACATCGTGGCGGCGGCGGGTGCGCTGGGCCTGCTCTGCTGGCCGGAAGGCGCCTCGTTTCGCCGGATCCTTTTCTGGTGGAACCTGGTCGGCGCGGCCGACCTTGTTCTGGCGGTTGGCACCGCCGGCTGGCTCACGGTCACCCGCCCCGGCTCGATGATTGAGATCACCCAATTGCCACTGGCACTCATCCCACTCTGGGCGGTGCCGGTGCTGTTCGCGAGCCATATTGTTCTCTACCGGGCGTGGCGCGACCAAGGCCGGTCCACCGCAGCCTAAGCCGCAGAAATCGGCGCGTGGGTGTCCGGTGGTTTGGCCGCCGAGGGAGTTGGACCGGGTTGACTGTTGACCAAGAAAGCCGCTCGACAACGGCGATGGCCGCCGCATTGCTCGCGGTCGTCCGCCGTTCTTTTAACGTTCCGGGCAGCGGGAAAGGCCGTGAAAACCGGCCGCAGTTGCGCTGCGGTAACGCATCAGTCCAAACCTCCATCCCGCCTCGGCGGGAGCAGAGCCAGTCGGCGCAGGCCGGCGAAGGCGGAGGCGAGGCGGCGCGCTTCGCGCGAATCTGAGGTTTGAAAAATCAAACCAGAGATTCGTGCGCGAGGTGCGCGAGGCATGCGGAGTCCGAACATCCGTCCCGGGACCCTCACGCGTTGGGCGCGAAATTTTTGCGCGCGCCCGCCGCGAAATCTTCATCGCAAAATGAAGCGTGGGAGCAATGCGCCCGTCCCGTCCTCCGGCGACCGGTGTCTGCTCTTGCCCAGCCAGGAGAGACACCATCATGAAAAATCCATCCCTGTTGTCCCGCATCGCGGGGCATTTCCGCCTGACGTGCTCGCTCGCGCCCGGCTTCGCACTGCTTTTTGCCGCCACTGCGCGTGCCCAAACGCCGGCCGCACCGCCCCCACCGGCGGAGCTGCCGCCGTTCGTCGTCACCGCCACGCGTATCCCGACGCTCGCGGAGCAGACCGCCGCCTCGGTGACCGTTATCACCCGCGCCGACCTCGATCAGGCGCAGGTCACCGACGCGCTCTCCGCCCTGAAGTCGGTGCCGGGCCTCAACGTGGCCGACGGCGGCATGCCCGGCCAGACCGCTGGCGTTTTCATGCGCGGCACGGAGTCGCGCCATACTGTGATCCTGCTCGACGGGCACCGGCTGCCGACCGGGTTGCAGCGCTACTTTGACCTCGGCTATTTCCCGCTGGCGAACATTGACCGCATTGAGGTTGTGCGCGGCCCGCTGGGCTCGACCCAGGGCGGCGGCGCGCTGGGCGGCGCGATCAACTTCATCACGCGGCGCGGCGCCGCGGACGGAGTGACCGGCGAGTTGGATGGCGAATACGGGACGTTCACCACGCGGCGGGCCGACCTGAGCGCCTCGGCGGAAAAGAGCGGGGTCTATGCCGACGTCAGCGGCAGCCACTTCGCCACCGACAACCGGCGCCCGAACAGCCAGTTCACGTCGTCAAGCACGCTGGACACTCTCGGCTGGCAGATCACCCCGGCGGCGAAGATGGAGCTCCTGGCCGGCTATCTGCACCGTGACGGCGGCGTGCCCGGCGCAGGCACGCAGACGACGGCGGCCGACCCGGACGAGAATCTGACCCAAAACCTCGGCTTTCTCGCGCCCAGCCTCACGCTGAGCCTGGGCGATACATGGACCCACTCGCTCAATTTTTCCTACGCACGTCAGCGCGTGGTTGACGACAAGTCGTCGTTCTCCGACGGAATCACGACGGTCGTGACGCGCGGGCTGACCTATCAGGCGGACTTCCGCCCGAGCGCGGCCGTGGCGTTGCAGGCGGGCGTGGAGCGTGACTGGCAGGATGTGAATCTCGTGCCGACCAACACCAACACCGCGCTGCCCTTCGCGCGCAACGAGCGCGAGGACGCGATTTTCGCCGGCGCGCAGGTGCAGCCGCTCGCCGGCCTGACCTTGCTGGGCTCGGTCCGGCGCGACGATTACGAGGCGTTCTACGGCTCGGCCGACACCTGGCGCTACGGCGCGAGTTACCGCCTCAATGCAACCGGCACGGTGCTGCACGCATCGGACGGCACGGCCTTCGCCGCGCCGGAGATCCAGAACTTCGTGGACTTCGGTTTCGGCGCGCTGGCGACGACGCTGCGGCCCGAACGCTCCCGCGGGCAGGAGGTCGGCCTCACGCAGGAACTCGGCAAGCTTACGCTCGGCGCAACGGCGTTTCAGAGCAAAACCCACGACCTGGCGCAGTTCGACACGATCAGCTTCACGGTGAAAAACATCGGTCTCGCCGAGATGAGTGGCATCGAGAGCTTCATGGAATACCGCTTCCGCCCCGCCGGCCTGCTGCGGCTGAGCTACACCTATCTCGACGCGCGCGACGCAGTCGCCGCCCGGCCGCTGGCCCGCCGCCCTCGCCACACCATCAGCGCCGAGGCGCGCGACGAGCTCGCGCCCGGCTGGACACTTGGCTTCGGCGTGCGCGGCGTGGCCGACCGCGAGGACGGTTTTCCGCAGGCGCAGGTGAAAGACTATATCGTGGCACGCGTCTTCACGCAGTACGAGGCCGGCAAAAACCTGCGGCTGAAGCTGCGCGTCGAAAACCTGTTCAACGAGCAATACGCCGAGGTCGCCGGCTTCCCTGCGCTGCCGCGCGGCATCTACGGCAGCGTTGAATGGCGCTTCTGATTCCGCCACGTTTCCGCCCATGAAACGTCCGCGCCGTTTTTTCCCGTCCTGCCTCGCGCTGGCGCTGGCGCTCGCCGGCGCACCGGGCGGAGGGCGGGCGGCGGAGCCGGTCGCCCCCGCACCACCGGCGGTGCGGGTGGTCTCGCAGACGGCGGGGACGGACGAGCTGCTGCTCGCGCTCGCGGAGCCGGCGCAGGTAGCGGCGCTCAGCCACATCGCACGCGACCCGGTCTTCTCGGCCGTGGCGGAGCAGGCGAAGGCATTTCCACAAATCGCCGCCGGCGACGCGGAGACGATCCTGAAATTTTCCCCAACGCTCGTGCTCGTCTCCGATTACAGCCGGGCTGAGCTCGTCGCGCAGGTGCGCCGGGCCGGCGTGCGCGTGCTTGTCTTCGACCGCTACAAGACGCTCGACGACGCCTTCGCCAACCTGCGCCTGCTCGGGCGCGAGCTCGGCCCGACCGCCGGCGCGCGCGCCGAGCGTGTCGTCGCCGACGGGCAGGCACGCCTGCGCTCGCTCGCGGAAAAATTGCGCGGCGTGCCGCCCGTGCGCGTCATCGCGCCGTCCACCTACGGCGTCATCGGTGGCGCCGACACGACGTTTCAGGATCTCTGCGACCACGCCGGAGCGACCAACCTCGCCGCGACGCTCGGCAAGCTGACCGGCCACGCCGCACCGCCCAACGAGCAGATGCTCACCTGGCCTGTGGACCGGGTCGTCGTGTCCGGCACGAGCCTGGAGACGGGGCTCGCGCCGTTCCGCACGCTGCCGCCGTATCAGTTCATGCCGGCCGTGCGCGAGGGCCGCGCCGTGCTGATTGATGAGTGCCTGCTGAGCTCCGTGACTCACCACCGCATCGAGGGCTACGAGCAACTGGCCCGGGCGCTGCACCCGGACGTCTTCAAGTGAGCGCGCTGCCCGTGGTTTCCCCGCCCCGCTTCGCGCGCGCCGTGCTTCCGGCGGTGCTGCTCCTGCTCGCCGCGCTCATGCTGCTCGCGCTTTGCGTCGGCGATGTGCCGCTCTCGCCCGCCGAAATCTGGGCCGGCCTGTGGCGGCACGACCCGCACGCGGCGACCATCATCTGGAACCTGCGCGTGCCGCGCCTGCTCGTGGCGATGGCCGTGGGGGCGGCACTTTCCGCGAGCGGGCTCGTGATGCAGGCGTATTTTCGCAACAGCCTCGCGAGTCCCGACCTGCTCGGCGTGAGCAGCGGTGGCACCGCCGGCGCGGTGGTCGCGATCGGCGCGGGCTGGGCGGCGGCCTCGCTGCTCGCACTGCCTGTGATGGCCATCGCCGGCTCGCTGGCGGCGACCGGGGCGGTGCTCATCCTCGCACGGCGCGGCACAGGCACGGAGCGGCTGCTGCTCGCGGGCGTCGCGCTCAACGCCCTGCTCGGGGCCGTCACGGGCTATGTGCTCACGAACTTTACCATCTCCTACGAGCGCAACGCGCAGATTATTTTCTGGCTGCTCGGCGGCCTCGAGGACCGCACCTGGGAACATGTCTGGACGGCCGCGCCCATCCTGGTGGCGGCGACGCTGCTCTGGCCGCTCGGCCGGCCGATGGACCTGCTCAGCCTCGGGGCTGACGAGGCGCAAAGCCTCGGGGTGGACGTGCGCGGGCTGCGCCGCCGGCTGCTCGCGCTCGCGACGGTGATGACGGCGCTCGCCACCGCTGTCGCGGGCACGGTGGGCTTTGTCGGCCTCGTCGTGCCGCATGTGCTGCGGCTGCTCGTCGGGCCGGAGCACCGCCGGCTCGTGCCGCTCTCGCTGGCAGGCGGCGCGGCGTTTGTGCTCGCGTGCGACCTGCTCGGCCATGCGGCCGGGCTGCGCGTGGGCATCGTCACCGCGCTGGTGGGCGGGCCATTTTTCCTGTGGCTGTTGCGCCGCTCGCCATGAACGCCCTCGACCTCACCCGCGCGACCATGCCCGGCCGGCTCACCGACGTGAGCCTCGCGCTCGCACCCGGCACTCTCGCCGGCCTGGTCGGGCCCAATGGCTCCGGCAAATCCACCCTGCTGCAAATCGCCGCCGGCCTCCTGCCGGCGGCGGGCGGCGAGGTGCGCTGGGCCGGGCGGGCGCTCGCAGAAATCTCCATCCCCGACCGCGGCCGGTGCGCCGCCTGGGTGCCGCAGGAGGCGCGCTTCGAGTTTGGCTTTACCGTGCGCTCCGTCGTGGCGCAAGGCCGCTACGCCCACTGGGACGACGGGCACGGCGTGGGCGAGGCGCTGGCCCAGTTCGACCTCACGGCGCTCGCAGAGCGCCCCGTCACCCACCTCTCGGGCGGCGAGCGCCAGCGCGTGCTGCT
>CAIQBC010000127.1 GCA_903869955.1 uncultured Opitutia bacterium | reverse complement strand
GCCAGCGCCTACTCGCGCGTGATTGATTTTGCCCGCATGGGCGAGATCGCCCGCAGCGTCGGCGCGCTGCTCTTCGCCGACATCGCGCACATCGCCGGCCTCGTCGCCACCGGCCACCACCCCTCGCCGTTTCCGCACGCCGACTTCGTCACGACCACCACCCACAAGACCCTGCGCGGCCCGCGCGGCGGCCTCACCATGTGCAAGGCCGCGCACGCCAAGGCCATTGACTCCGCCGTGTTTCCCGGCGGCCAGGGCGGCCCGCTCATGCACGTCATCGCCGCCAAGGCCGTGTGCTTCGCCGAGGCGCTCAAGCCCGAGTTCAAGGCCTACTCCGGCCAGATCATCAAAAACTCCCGCGCCCTCTGCGCCGCCATGCAGTCACGCGGCTACAAGGTCGTCTCCGGCGGCACCGACAACCACCTCTTCCTCGTGGACCTGCGTGCCAACCTGCCCGAGCTCACCGCCAAGAAGGCGCAGGAGACGCTCGACCTCGCCCACATCACGACGAACAAAAACACCGTCCCCTTCGAGACGCGCTCGCCCTTCCAAGCCTCCGGCGTCCGTCTCGGCACCCCCGCCGTGACCACGCGCGGCATGGTCGAGAAGGACATGGACGAAATCGCCGCGTGCATTGACGCCGTGCTGAAAGCCACCGGCACACCTGACGAAGCCGCCACCCTCGCCGCCACGAAAACCCGCGTCGCCGCGCTCACCGCGCGGTTTCCGTTGCCGTATCGGTTGTGAATCTTTCTTCTCAAGGTTCCGGGCGCAGAGAAGGGTGACCTTGCTGAGAGAAATTATTGATTCGACGGAGCGAACCGCGCGTCCACATACACCCACGCGCGGCGGCCGGAGCATAGTGTCACCGCGACGCGTCGGTAGGCCGCCACCTCGTATTTGTCCGCGTTGCTCAGTTCCGCTGCTGTGACCTCAAAGACCATGCCGTCCACACTGTCACCGGGCTGGCCGGTGTACTTGACGATGGGATGGTGGGTTTTCCCGCTCGTGGCGACCACGGCCTCGTCCTCGATTTTCAGCATGGTCCGCGCGAAGCCTGGCAGGATATCCTTGGCCCCGACCAGCCGCCGGCCAAACGTGGCGAGCTGCACCGCCTCCAGTTGCAGGGTGCCGTAGGAAAACAGGCGTTCCGTGGGTTCGTCGGCGGCGGGCATGGCCTATGGGTTTCCGCTGCCCTTTTTCCTCAGCATTGCCACCAGCTTGTCACGGCCCTCGATCTTCATCGCCCACATGAGCCACGCGTAAATCGCCACGCCCGCGCCGATCAGCAGCGCGAGACCGAGCGCCTCGGTGGTCTTGGTCGCGGGTAGCGCGGCCGTCCAAGCGCGCCAACCGGTCCATACGGCCACCCCCATCACTGCGCTGGCCGCGATGACCTTGGCGAGGTCGCGCGCGAGATGGCTGAAGCGCAGCCCGTCATGCCCGCGGGTGAGATGCCGTTGGAGATACCACGCCTGTGCGACGACCGCGAGGTTGCCCGCCAGGGCAAGCCCGACTGTGCCGAGCGGCCCCATCAGCGCGAGGCTCAGCACGAGGTTGATGACGAAGCTCAGCACCGCCGCCCGCACGGGCGTCGCGGTGTCCTTCCGGGCGTAGAAGGCGCGCAGCGCAAGGTTGGCGAAGGACAGGAACGGCAGCCCAAACGCGCTCACCGCCAGCACCGGCCCCATCGCCGCCGTGTCCGCCGCCGTGAATTTGCCGCGCTGAAAGAGCAGGTGGATGATCGGCACCGCCAGCACCGCGAGCCCGGCCGCCGCCGGCACGTTGACGACGAGGATCAGCCTCATGCCCTTGCGATAGGCGGCCGTGAGCGCCGGCCAGTCGCCCGCCGCCGCGTACCTCGAGATCAGGGGAAAAATCACCGTCGAGACCGCGACCGCGAACACTCCGATCGGCAGCTCCATCAGCCGCTGCGAGAGGTTGAGCACGGTGACCGCCGCGTCGTTGAGCGAGAGCCCGACAAAGCGCGACACCGCCATGTTGATGAGGTAAATCGCCGAACCAAACACCGTCGGCCCCATCAGGCGCACGATCTGCCGCGTCGCGTCACTCGCCGTGAGGTCGAGCCGGGGCCGCCAGCCCTCGCGCATCAGCGCTGCGGCCGGCACCATCATCTGCAACACCCCTCCGAGCAATGCGCCCGCGCACAGCCAGAGTATCCGCCCCTCGGGCGTCGCCGACCAGCCGCCGTAAGCCGCGCCGCCGAGCAGACCAAGCATGGAGAGATTGAGCCAGACCGGCGAAAGCGCCGGTTCGACAAACCGGTGCAACGTCTGCAGCGCCGCGCTAAACGCCGCCGCGAGGCACACGCACACGAGATAGGGAAACAGCAGCACCGCCAGGTCCGCCGCCTGCAGCCAGCGGCCCACCGTGTCCGCCTCCGCCCCCCAGTGCCGCGCGACGCCGGCGAAGCGCCCGGCTTGCAGCAGCACGGCCATCGCCAGCCCGACGATCGAGCCGGTGACAAGCAGCAGCCAGCTCGCCACCTGGTTCACGAGGCGGAACGCGCCGGCGCGCTCCCGCGCCCGCAGTTCGTCGTGCAGCGTGGGCACCAGCGCCGCCGTCAGCGCGCCCTCGCCGAGCAGCCGGCGAAACAGGTTGGGCAGCGTGAACGCCGTGTAGAACGCCGACGCCAGCGCCGACACGCCAAACACCGCCGTCACCATCATATCGCGTGCCAGCCCGAGCACGCGCGACACCGCCGTGAGCAGCGAGACGACGCCGATGTTCTTGAGGTGCTTCGACACGCGCGCCATTTCCCGCCGCGCCGGGCGTGTTGGCAAGATGATTGCCCACCTGGCTGCCACTGCCCACCGCGCTTGCGGTTTGTCGTGCGCCCGCCATGTTGCACCCCATGAAACCAAACCGCCCGCCCCTGTTTTCCTTGCTCATCGCTCTGCTCCTGAGTTTCGCCGCGGCGCAGGCGGTGCAATACGCGCCGGCACCGAGCCCTGCACCCAAGCCCGCCGCCCCCCCTTCCTCCAGCAAGGACACCGCCCCCGCACCAAAAATCGAAGGGATCCCGCTCGCGCGCAATGACGGCCGCTGGCTGGGCCTCGCCGTCGAGGGCGGCAACTTCAAGCTGCGCTTCTACGACAAGGACAAAAAGCCTGTGAAGCCCGACGCCGCCCGCGCCGCCGTACGCTGGAGTCCCCAGGGCAAGATCGGTGAGCAACACACGGTGCTCAACCCCGCCGGCAACACCCTGACCTCCCCGTTGCTCGTGCCGCCACCGCTCACGTTCCGCGTTTATCTTACGCTGCTCGGCGCCGACGACCAAGCGATTGAAACCTTCGTGACCGACCTGCACGACCTGTGAAGGTCGGCCCAACTTCCGCTTCTGCTTTAAGCTTTCAGGATTCGGTCCGGCGTGGCTCGAATCAGGCGGAAAGAATAAAAATCTCCCGACCAGCCAGGATCCTCAGAGGCCGGCGGTCTTGAAGCGCTCAGGCGCGGGCGTCTCCGGGGTGCCGTGGGCTGAACCGTTCACGCCGTTGGGGTGATGGCTCCCGTTCGCGCCGTTGGCGCCGGCAACCGCCGCCACCACGACCGCCGACGCCGGCAGCGCGGCCTCGACATAGCCGTAAGTCAGCGTGATTTCTTCGGCGAGCACGGCTTTTTCCTGGCCGACGCGGATGCTGCCTTCAAAGGTCGCGAGCGGCTGTTTCATGCGCTTCGGCTTGATGGAGAGCGTGAGCACATCGCCGGGCCGGCACACCCGGTGCGCACGCACGCCCTCGCAGCCGGTAAAATATATCGTGGCCGGGCCGACAACCTTGCCCTCCTCAATGGGCACATGGCCCTCCAAGAGGAACAGCACGCCAAGCTGCCCGAGCGCCTCCAGCATGATCGAGGCGGGCATCACGGGGTTGTCCTTGAAGTGGCCTTGGAGGAAAAATTCCTGCCCCGTGATCTTGTATTTCGCCGCCGCGCTGGCGGAGCTGACCGAGGCCTCGTTGAGAAAGAGAAACGGCGGCTGGATCGGCATGACCCCCACCAGGTGCTCGATGGCGAAAAATTTGCTCGGCCGCGGCGGCGGCAGCCCGCGCGCCCGGCAGTTAATGTAGATTTTCACGTCACTGAGCGTGCGAAGGTTCCGCAAGTCATCGTTGGGAATCTGGAGCTGGGCGACCTCCTCGACGAGCATGACGATCTCCATCATCGTGAGCGAATCAATGCCGAGATCCTCGACGAAACGCAGGTCATCGTCGCCCGTGCCGAGCCGCGCACGCAAGTCGGGCTCCACAAACCGCTCGACAATGCCGATGATGCTCGCGGGGAGGAGCTGCATGTCACCGTGCCGGCGGTAGCCGACCGCCGCCTCAATGGTGGCCGACGAGCAGCGCTTGAGACTGTCGCGTAACGCCGCCTCGGCTTCGGGCGTGAAAATTTTGGCGGCAGCAGGAGCAACGGGTTCGGACATGCTGGGGGCAGTAACGCAACGACGGCAGGGGTTGTAAATGCTTTATTCCTGCGGCGAACCCGCGCGGTGGCGATTGCGGCTTGAGCCGAGGCGTGGGGGCGGCTTTGGTCGCGCGGATGGCCAACCCGCCGCCGGTCTGTCTTCTCACGCACGAGTTCCACCCACGGCGAGGTGGCATCGCAACGTTCACCGAGGAGATGGCGCGCGCCGCCGCCGGCGCCGGCCGCGCGGTCGAGGTCTGGGCACCGGCACTGCCGCCGGGCGCGGACCCAGAACCCCCCTGGCCGTTCCGCGTGAGGCGCCTGCCCGGCCTGCGCGGGACCCACGGCCCTCGCTGTCAGTGGGCGCTGGCCCGCGAGCTCGTCGCGCGCCGCCACCCGTTGCGCCACACGACCGTCTGCCTCGCCGAACCGGGGCCCATGCTCACGCTGATGTCGCTGCAATTTTTCCCCGCCTTCCGCCCGCGCCGGCTCATGCTTACGTTTCACGGTTCCGAGATCCTTCGCTTCCACGCCCACCCGCTCACCCGCTTGCTCACGCGCCGCCTCATCCGCCACGCCGACCGCGTAAGCACGCTCACGCATTACACGCAACGCCTGCTCTGTGAGCATTTCCCGGAGGCGGCGGCCAAGGCTCTTATCATTCCTGGTGCGCTCCGCCCCTGTTTCGTCCCTCCCCCTGTGCCCGTCTCCCGCGCGCCAGGCGGCAAGACCGTCGTCCTCACCGTCGGCCGCCTGCACCCGCGCAAAGGCCAGCAGCACACGCTCGCCGCGCTCGCCGCGCTTCCGCCCGCGCTGCGCGGCAACCTCGAATACTGGCTCGTCGGCACCGCCGCCAACCGCCCCGCTTATGGGGAAACCCTCCGCGCCGCCAGCGCCCGCGTTGACTTTCCCGTGCGCTTTCTCGGCGACCTGTCCGACGCCGGGCTCACCGCCGCCTATGGCCGCGCCGATATTTTTGCCCTGACGAGTGTTGACCACGGCCTGAGCGTCGAGGGTTTTGGTCTCGTTTATCTCGAGGCGTCCGCGCACCGCCTGCCCATTGTTGCCCACGCGGTCGGCGGCGTGGCCGAGGCCGTCGTGGACAACGTCACCGGCCTGCTTGTCCCACCGCACGCACCGGGGCAACTCACCGCCGCGTTCACGCGCCTGCTGACCGACGCCGGGTTGCGCCAACGCCTCGGTGCGGCGGGCCGCGACTGGGCTGTGCGTCAGACTTGGACGCGATCTGCCGAGCAGCTGTTTTCCCCACCTGCCACGACCGAGGGCAGGTAGCCGGTCCACGCCGCTTCGTCCGGAAGCCGGTCGGCTTACTCAGTTGGAAAATTCCCTTGCGGCCGAGGCGGCCCTGCGGCCTGTTTGAGCTGCGTATGAACACCGCCTCTGCCGCCTATCTGCCCATTCTCATCCAGGCTTTCCTCGCCGCCGGGCTGGCGGTGGGCATTGTCGGCGTCAGCCATCTGCTTGGCCAGCGGGCCCGGAAAAATAAAATCAAGGATTCCGCCTACGAATGCGGCATCAAGTCCGACGGTCCCGTCCACACGCGCTTTTCGGTGAAATTTTATGTCACCGTGATGTTGTTCATCCTTTTCGACATCGAGGTCGTGTTTCTCATCCCGCTGTGCTTCGTTTACCGGGATTTTCTCGCCAACCATGTCGCCATCGTCGGCCCGATGATGTTTTTCCTGCTCGTGCTCGTGCTCGGCCTGTTCTACGAGGTAAAAAAAGGGGCGTTGGAGTGGGAGAAATAACCCCCTCTGCCGGCGGAAACCCCAAACGCCAACGGCTCAAATTTAAACATGATCCCGGCCTGGCGCGAATTTTCTCCGTTGAATTTTAGCTGGCGTCCGGCCTTGGAGCTTTGGATTTAACGCATGCGGCTCGACAAAATCATTTCCCGCGGCCGCATCATTGACCTGCACAGTCAGGACATGGAAGGCGCGTTGCGCGAGCTGCTCGCCGTCTCCGCCGCAAAATTCACCGACCTCAAGCCCGAGTTGCTGCTCAAGGGCCTGCTCGCGCGCGAGAGCACGATGACGACCTACCTCGGCGGCGGTATCGCGCTGCCCCACGTCCGCCTCAAGATGGGCCGTCGCTACCTGCTCGCGATCGGTCGCAGCCGTGCCGGCATCCGTCACGACGGCCCCAAGGACGACGACCAGGTCCACCTCATCCTCATGCTGCTCGCCGACGAGCGCGCGCGCGACTACCTGCAGTTGCTCGCGTCTGTCGCGCGGCTGGTGCGCGAACCTGCGCTCGTGCGCAGCCTGCTCGACGCGCCCACCCCGGGCGACCTGCATCAGCGGCTGCTCGCGGGCTTTGGCGGCCTGCTCGCGCGCCCGGTGCAGGCGCAGCAGAACCGGGTCAACGGGCTCATCCTTGGCGCGGCCGACCGTGTGGCGCGCGGCGCGGGCTGTGCGGCGGTGATGATTTTTGGCGACACGTTTGTCACCGGCATCGAGCCGGGCACGTGGTTTCCGAAAACGAAGACCATCCTTGTCACCCGCAACCTCGTCGAACCGGGCGATGACCCGAAGGGCTTCGCCGAGGTCATCCAGGTGCGCTCGTTCTCCTCGCAGCGCATGGCCCAGCTCCGCAGCGCGATCCTCGTCGCGCTCACGCGCGGCACCATCGCGTTCACCGACCGCGTGTGCTGTGTGGATGGGATCACCGGCAGCAACCAGTTCGACACCGTCGTCGTGGTGGACGTGGAGCGCGAATTCCAGACGCTGCGCGCCGGCCACACCGACCTGCTGCCTGAGGACGTCAAGCCCGAGGTGCTCGAGCGCGTCGTCGCCGTTGCGACTGAGCTGGCGGTCGAAGGCCGCGAGGGCCGGCCCGTCGGCTGCCTCTTCGTCCTCGGTGACACGGCGAAAGTTGAGAAACTCATCAAGCCACTCGTGCTGAACCCGTTCTTCGGCTACAAGGAGGAGGATCGCAACATTCTCAGCCCGTTCATGGACGAGACGGTGAAGGAGTTCTCAACCATTGACGGTG
>CAIQBC010000126.1 GCA_903869955.1 uncultured Opitutia bacterium | reverse complement strand
CGGTCGTCCACGTTTATCCCACCGGCTGCATCACCGTCGGCATGAAGGGTCAGGCGCTCGCGCCCATCGGCTCGCTCAAGCGCGCCGGCGTCGTCGCCATCACTGACGACGGCGATTGTGTGCAGAGCAACGAGCTGATGCGCCGAGCTCTGGAATATGCGAAGATGTTCGACCTGCCCGTCATGGATCACTGCCAGGATCACGCCATGACCGTCGGCGCGGTGATGAACGAGGGCGTCATGTCCACCCGCCTCGGCCTGCGCGGCTGGCCGCACGCCGCCGAGGACATCATCGTCGCGCGCAACGTCATCCTCTCCGAGAGCACCGGCGCACACGTCCACCTCCAGCATATCACATCCCGTTTCTCCGTGGACATTATCCGTCGCGCGAAGGCACGCGGCGCGCGCGTGACTGCCGAGGCCACGCCGCACCACCTCGCGCTCACCGAGGACGCGCTCGCCACCTACGACACCAACTTCAAGATGAACCCGCCGCTCCGCACCGAGGCCGATCGCCGTGCGCTCATCGCCGGCCTGCGCGACGGCACGCTCGACATCATCGCCACCGACCATGCGCCGCACACCCCCGACGAGAAAGACCGCGAGTTCGACTACGCGCCCAACGGCATCCTCGGCCTTGAAACCGCGCTCGCCGTCTCGCTCGACGTGCTCGTGCGCCGCAGCAAATTCAAGCTCCCCTTCGTCGTGGATCTCCTCACGCGCAAGCCTGCCCAAGTCCTGAAACTCCCGGCCGGCACGTTGAGCGAGGGTGCGGCGGCTGATGTATGCCTCTTCGATCCCGAGGAAAAATGGCTTTACGACGCCAAGGCCGGCTTAAGCAAGTCGCGCAACTCCCCTTGGCATGGCCAGACACTTATCGGCCGCGTGAAGACCACCATAGTCGCTGGTCGCGTCGTTTTTACCGACGGACAGATCGCTGGCCAGTAAGGCATTCGCTGACTGCCAGATGCATCCGTCTTGTCTGGGGAGCTCCTGCGTCTCGCTGCTGCGGGCTGTGTTCCGCCACCCTCCTCAATGGGCTGGCGAGGCACCGGGCCCGGCACGCACTGCGGCCCTTGAAATGAAACTCGTGGGCTGAGAGGGTGGAGGGCATGACTGCCGACCAACTTCAAATTTCACCCGCCACTGCGGTTGCCATGGTGGGCGAGCTTGGGCTCGACATCGCCGGCGGTGTCTTGCTCTGGCGGCTGGTGCTTAGCCCGGCGGCGCGCAGGTGCCGGGCAGCGTCGCCGCTGCCCGTTTGGGACGTGCGGCCGCTGGATTTTGGCCTCTGGCTGTGGGGTGCATTCATGGCCTGGTTTGGCGTTGGTGTGCTGGCGTTCAACTTGCTGGGTAAGGCCGGTGTTGTCGGGGAGGAGTGTATCGTCGGGGCGGGTGCGGCGGCGCAATTGGCGATGCTCGGCGTGTGTCTTGGCTTTCGCGCGCGCGCTACTGGCGGGCAAGGCTATGCGCCGGTGATCCGGCGGCGTTTGGCGTTACGCGACGGTGCGGTGACGCTGGTGATGGCGATCCCGGTCGTATTCGTCGTCGCTTTGGGCTGGCGCGGGCTGATGCATGCCGCCGGTTTGCCGGACGAGCGGCAGGAGCTGGTGGATTTTTTCTCCACTGCGGACTCCCCGGTTTTGCTTCTTGTGCTCGTTGGCCTCGCGGTCGTGGTCGCGCCGGTCACGGAGGAGCTGGTGTTTCGCGGCGGGCTGTTTCATTTCGCGCGCGGGCGGTTGCCGCGTTGGGCGGCGCTGCTGCTGCCGGCATGTATCTTTGCCGCGCTGCACCACAACCTCGCCGGCTTCGCGCCGCTGGCTGCACTCGGGGTGATTTTCTCGCTGGCTTACGAGCGTACCGGCAACCTCGCCGTGCCGATGGTGGCACACGCGCTCTTCAACCTGCACACGGTCGCGCTGATACTGCTGGGGGTGGACAAGTGAGTGGTGGGCCATGGATCGCACGGATAGGCCCGGACGAAAATCAATCTGTCGGCCGCCTGTTTCCGACGTTTCATCCGTGCCAATCGTTGTAATATGTGGTCAGCTATTGGCGCTGTGATTCCCTTCACCCAACGTCGTGCTAAATCCGTCTCCGCCTTGGGAGAGACGCAGCTCATCGCGGCCATCCGGCGGTGGCTGGGAGCGGCGTCACCGCGCGCCCCGTTTGGGATGGGTGACGATTGCGCCGTGCTGCCGGCTGGCCACCGGCCGCAGTTGTTTACGGTGGACCCCGTGATTTACGGCGAACACTTCGACAACACGGTGCCGCCGCGCGGGGTGGGGGAGAAGCTTTTCAAGCGCAACCTGAGCGACATCGCGGCGATGGGGGGGCGACCGCGTGCGGCGGTCGTTGCGCTGGCGCTCGACCCACGCATGAGGCTGGCATGGCTGGAGGGATTTTATCTCGGACTGACGGCGGTGAGCCGGCGGTATGGCGTGCCGATTGTCGGTGGCGATGTGGCGAGGCATGACGGCGGGATCGTGGCGACGATGACGTTGGTCGGCGAGGCCACAGGGTCGCGCGTGGTCACGCGGACGGGTGCGCGGGCGGGCGATTGGATTTTTGTGACCGGCGTGCTCGGCGGGAGTCTGGCGAGCGGACATCATTGGAAATTTTCTCCCCGTCTGGCCGAGGGCGCGTGGCTGGCGGGGAGGAGGGAAGTGCGTGCCATGCTCGACGTGAGCGACGGGCTGGCGAAAGATTTGCGCGCGCTCACGCCGCCGGGCGCGGAGCCAGCGCTCGACGCGGCAGCACTACCGCTTCGGCGCGGGTGCGACATGCGCGCCGCGCTCTGCGACGGGGAAGATTACGAACTGGTGTTCGTCGTGACGGGAAAGACGGATACGGCGGAGTTTTTGCGGGCGTGGCGAAGAAGTTTTCCGCGCACACGGCTGAGTTGTATTGGGAAATTTGCGCGGTGCGGCGCTCGTCCGGCGGGCGCGCTCAACTTGGAGGACTATCATGGTTTCGAGCATCTGCGATAGACTGCGTGCGGGCGTGACGACGGCGTCGGCGGACGAGACTCGGGAGCTGGCGCGTGAGCTGGCCGCTGTGCTGCCGGTGGACACGGTGCTCGCGTTGCACGGTACGCTGGGCGTGGGCAAGACAACCTTTGTGCAGGGGCTGGCGCGGGGATTGGGCGTGACTGAAGCGGTGACAAGCCCGACGTTCAACTTGCTTACGCTGCATAAGGGCGGCACGCGGTTGCTGGCGCATCTTGACGCCTACCGGCTGAATGACGCGCGAGAGGCAGAGGCGCTGATGCTGGAGGATTTTCTCGTCAGTCCGTGGTGCCTCGCGGTGGAGTGGCCCGAAAACATCGCGGCCTGGCTGCCTGCAGGTGCGTGGCATCTCGACCTCGGCATCGCGGTGGACGGGCGGCACACGGTGCGGCAGCGGTACGGCGGCAATGGCAACGAATCGTTTTGAATCAGAGACCGCTGACAGCGGTATTGTAAGTCGTGTTCGTCAGGTAGGTGAAGTCTACGCGGCGGTAGGAGATAACCTGCGGGCAGACCGGGGGAAAATTGCCGTTGGCGAAGATCTGGTCAAAGCCCCATGAGCGCGTGGGGGGAGTGTAATAGCTTGAACCCCAGCTTCCGGTGTCGATGCGGGAATTATACATTGAGACGAGCGAGCCGCGGATCGCGACCGTTTTACCGCTCCAATTTTCCAAAAAACGCGGCAGATTGTGGACGCCGCCGCTGTATTGCTGGGTGCTGCTGGCGTCTGGGCTGGTGGTGTTGGTGCCGGTGATCATGGCGGCGGCGATTTCGACGCTGGCAGCAGCCGTGGGGTTTGCGGTTTTGAAACTGTTGAAGGCCGAGCCGCTGGCTTGCCCGGCGGTGGGGGCAAGGTGCGTTGTGGCGTTGGTGCCAAAGTAGTCGTTGGAGAGGACGGTGATGGCGTCGGCGGCGATGGCGGCGGGTGTCTGCGCGCTGGCGTCGCCGGAGGCACCGGTGTGGCCGTCGTCGGGGTATTGGGCGGAGTTGGCCGTGCCAGCAGTGCCGACGGTGCCATCTGCATTGTAGTTGCCAAGGATGTAGACGGGGGCGTTGGTCGCGATGGTCAGGCCGGTGACGCTGTTGGGCGCGCTCGCACCAGTGGGGACGAGGCTGCTGCCGCTGGCGACGGTGCCGTTGGCGAGAAGGACGGCCGTGTGGTTTGAGCTTGCGTTGGCCACTTCGACATAGAGACCGCCGTTCCAGCCGCCAGAGCCGGTGGTATAGGTATCGTAACCATTGGTAGTGCCACTGCCCCATTTCGTGCCGGTGGCGGTGACGATGTCCGTCCCAACGACGGCGGAAGCGGTGCTGGTCATGTCGGTGAGGGCGGTTTTCAAAGCACCCATATTCAGTTGGACAAGGTTGACGCCGACTGACTGATGCTGGTCATAGAGGCCTTTGCTTACGGTGGTGGAGGCGCCGGAGCCAGAGGCGGTGTACGGAATGTATTGGACGATGTTGGCCGGCACCGTGCCGAGGAGCACGCCCCCGTTGGGTCCGATGTTGGCAAGAGGTGTGCCGGAGGTGGTGGAGTGAGGATCGGCGTAGAGCTTGAGGGTGGCAGTGTTGGTGGCCGTAACGGTGACTTGCAGGTAGAGGCCGGCCTTGTTGGAAAATTTTTGCTCCTCAATGCTGGTTTTGGCGCTGGCGTAGGTGTCGGTGGTAGGGACGGCAAGTGGCGGTTCGACCAAGGCGTGCGGGCCGTAGCCGTGGCCAAAGCCGGCGCCGGTACCGACATTGGCCCCGCTGTCAGCGAGCGGATCGGTGGCCAGGAGATCGCTTCCGCCGAGAGAGCCGACGACTTCGCTGTACCCCATGGGATTGTAGGATTGGATGCCCATCGCGGCAGTCTGGAGATTGCCTTTCCACGTTTGTGAGGCATTGGCGCTGAAATTTGCGCTCGCGGTGGTGGTAACAAGGGGGGTGAGACTGGCCAGCCCGCTAGTGCTTGAGTCGGCCCCCATCGTGCTGTCTTTCCAGACGCCGCTGGAGTTGCGCATGGAGGTGACAGTAGTGCCGGCAATGTCGACGGAAAAATTGACTGCCGTGGTGGCGTTCATCGAGCTGCCTTCCTGTGCGACAGCAGTGGTGCCGCGCCAAGCATGGAAGACATTGCCAGAGGCGCTGACGGGGCCGTGGAATGAGAGCGCGGAGGTGCCGACGGGACCGACAAAGAGATTCCCGTTGACGTGGACGGGGCCGTAAATGTCCATCTGCGGCTGTGGATCTACCTCAAGGTCATTGCCGCTGTAGAAAATGGCGTAGGCGAAGAGCGGTGCGCCGCGCACCGAGACTTTCTGGCTGATGTAGGCGGTAATAGGGCCGCCGCCGCCGATCGGCGGGTTGACGGTGGCCTTGCCGAGGACGGTGACGTCGCGCCGGAAAACGTAGCGGCCGCTCAGCGGGTCGAAACGGTTGTTAGGATCGTTGGGATCCACAAAGTAAAGTCTGCCGCTGGGCACTTGAGTGACAGTCCCGGCCTTGACCTCGAGGCTGCTGGTATCCACGTGGCTGCCGGAGAAGTAGGTGGAGGCGAGGGTGGAGGTGAACGAGATGCTAACAGTTCCGCCGGTGCCGAAGCTGGGGTTCATATGGGTGTTAAAGGCCTGCGCGACTTGGAAACAGCCGTATTCGGAGACTGCCTCGGCCGCATTGCGGGCCTCGAGCCAGGCGGCATTGTGATTGGTGGCGAGGTGCTCATTGACGGACCAGCTGAGAACGTTGCCCACCAGCATGAGCAGCATGGTCGTGAAGATGAGCACCGCAATGAGCCCCGAGCCACGGATGCGGTGATGGGGCAGAGAGTGGGAGGAGTTCATGGGAGAATCAGCCGCGGGGCGACACGGTGAAGTTGTAGGTATTTCCGACCTGGGTGCTGGCGCCTTGTTCGGACTGCAGTTCGGAGACTTGGGCGTTGATGATGATGCTCCGGTTCTGACGATTGTAGAAAAGGGCGGGGGTGGTCGCGTTTTGGGCGGCGTTGTTTTCCAAGCCTTGGGCGAGCTGGGTGACGATGTGATAGGCGGGCGAAGACGCGGACCCGGTCACGTAAGTGTTGATGATTTGATACATCGGGGCGGAATTGGCGGCGACCGAGGGGGAAATGGGAATGTCGAAACGGTGGACGGGGCCGTTGTTGAGCGTCGTGTCGGTGATCTGGCGGTAGTAGCCGATAAGCTCGGTGATCATGCTCGTGCCAGTGGCTGCCTGCGCGGGATCGGTGTAGACAAGCACGAGCAAATCGCCTACCCCGCCGTCCGTCACGCTGGCGTCGGCCAGTGTCGAGCCGGAGCCGGTGGTGAGTGACCCGAAGCCTGGGTAGATCAGGAAATAGTTCGCGGTGACGGCATCCGTGTCCATTTGGGTGGTGAAGGCGCGGATGTCGTGGTTGATTTTGAGCCTGGCGGTGTCGGCGTAATACAATTTCATGGCCTGCTTGGTGAAGGAGACCATGACAGCGGACACCAGCCCCATGATGCCGACTGCCATCAGCATTTCGACGAGGGTGTAGGCACGGCGTTTTGAACGGAAGTGGACCGGTGTAGATTTCATAGGGTCAAAAAGTTTGAACGGCAGAACGAATGGTTCGAACGGAAGACATCAGGTATTTCACCCGTTTTCCGTCGAGATATTGCCAGCTATATACGATCAGAACACCGTAGGCCTTGCACTTAGGGGACGAGGTCGGGGTGAGGTCAGTGATTTGCACCCAAAAATTCATGCGAAGGTCAGTTTGGCCCGGATTTGTGGTTGGATAGGCAGTCAGGGTCGTGTTGGCACCCGGCCAGACGGCCGACCAAGAGTCAGTTCCCGCTACGTTGCGGCTGTCCATGTCGAAGGACTGCAGATTGTCTACGACGCCGGTGGGTGTGGTGCCGGGTGTCGCACCGGTGAGAGTCGAGGCGGCGATGCCCGAGGGCGTGGTCTTGAGCTGAATGGTGGTGTTGCTCGCATCTTTGAGCGTGGGCAGTGTGAAGGAGACGGCGAGGTTCGGATTGTTCATCAGGTCAGTCGGGCTGGCGTTGACGAATGACTGCAGGGGAAGGTTTTTCAGTTGCTCGATGTAGCCCTGCACAATCGTGAGCGCACAGCTTTGCGTGATACTCACCGCCGCCAGTTTGCGCGTCTGCACCATCGAGCCCAGCACACCCACAATGACCAGGCTGATGACGGAGAGCGCTGTGACGACTTCAATCAGCGTCATGGCCGCGTATTTCTGTCGGCGGCTGGCAAAAAAACGGGTAGAAATGGGTGTCATGGCGGGGAGCGGTGACTGACCCTAGCAGAAACAACCGGCTTTGCCTAGGGCCGGGCAAAAAACAAACGGCCCTGCCTGCTAGGGCCGTTCAGCTCGGTCGGTGAGCGCGGTGCCGATCGGCTGCGGCTGGCCCTGCGCGAACTTTGCCGCTGCTTCCGCGCGGCGCGACACCTGTAATTTCCCGAACGCTGTGCTGAGATAATTTTTTACCGTTTTCGCGCTCAGATTCAGCGCGGAGGCGATTTCCTTGTTCGTGCTGCCTGTGGCAAGGAGCGCGACGATTCGTCGCTCTTGCGGCGACAACGCCTCCAGCGCCCGATCGGCCTTATTTCTGCCCGTCTCACCCCGTGCGCGGTGCAACACTTGTGCCGTCACCTGGGGGTCTAGCACAGAGTGGCCCGCTGCCACATCCCGGATCGCACGCATGAGGGCCGGGGCATTGATCTCCTTCAATAAATAACCATGGGCGCCCGCGCCGATGGCCGCGTCCACCAGCCGGTCGTCTGCCGACGACGTGAGCATGAGTACGTGGGTTCCCGGTGCGCGCGCCAAAATCTGCCGGCAAGCCTCGAGGCCCGTGCCGTCGGGCAGGCGGATGTCGAGCAGAGCCACGTCGGGCCGCAGTTGCACGCAAAGTTCGACCCCGGCGGCGACTCCACTGGCCTCGCCCGCGATGGCTAGGCCCGGGTCTTCGCCGAGCAGCAGGCGCAGGCCGGCACGGACGAGATCGCTGTCATCCACGATCACAACGCGGATGGGTGGAGGTGCAGAGTTTTTCTTCATGCGGAGGCGGCCGGCCCGGGGGCGGGAAAGGTGAGTACGACCCGCGTGCCGGTGCCCGGCACGCCGGTGACCCGCAGCTCACCACGCAGCAGCGCGGCGCGCGCGCGGAGATTGGCGAGACCATGGCCGGTAGCCGCAATCTTTGCGGGGTCGAACCCTTTCCCGTCGTCCTGCACAAGCAGAGCGAGGCGATCCCCGTCCTCGTGCAGCCGCAATGTCACGGTGCGGGCCGCGCCGTGGCGGAGCGCATTGCTCACGGCCTCGCGGATGATTTGGAGCAGGTCGGGCAATTGCGCCATACTGACTCGTGCTGTCGCCGTGGCGTCGAGCTGCGTGTCAAATCTCGCCTCGCGCCCGGAACCGAGCAGTTCGGTCACCCCATGCACGGCGGCGGCGAAACTTTGCTCCTGCTGCCGTGCTGCCGACAGGTCGTCGATAGCGGCGCGCAGTTCGCGGAGCGTGGTGTTGAGCATCTCCACTCCATGGTCGAGCAGTGCGGCCGCATGCGCGGGTTCGGAAGCCATTTTCTGGCGGGCCAAGGCAAGGGTGAGACCGGTGGCGTAGAGCGACTGGATGAGGCCATCGTGCAAATCGCGGCCCAGGCGAACCTTGTCTGCGACGGCTTGGCCCGCGCGCAACTGTTCCATCGCGAGGTTTTCTTCAGTGCGTAGGCGCACATCACGTTCGCGAGTGAGTGCCTCGCTTTGTGTGGCGGCGGCGCGGGCAAGCAGTTCGATGCCTTGGCGCGCGGTCTGGTCGGTCGCGGAACGGGGTTGCGCACGCGGCAGCAGTGCGGCGATGGTGATGCCGGCCAGCGCCAGCAAGGTCAGTGCGAGCACGGCGATCTGCTCACGGTGCCAGAGTTCGCGCAGGCGGATCTCGGCCGGCAAGGAGGCAGGGAACAGTGATTCATTGTGCATCGTCAGGGCCACGTAAAATTGTAACAACAGCGCTGCTGCGCCCAAGACGAACAGCAGACCGACGATGATGGAAAAGCGGGTGATAGTGTTCATGACGACGACACCCGCAGCCTGCCACCTTCGGGGTAGGTGTCAAAGCCTCCTCGCTTGCCCGCTCTCCTACGTGGAGGCCAACCGGTGCGGCGGGGTACCCGAATAGTTTTAATGTTTTTGCCCATGGGGCCGATTCATCCTTGCCGCCGCCTGCGCCCGTCTGGCGGCTGTCACGTATGCCATCGCCCTTCACTTCCCTCCCGCCCGGCCCGAACTGCCGCATCCTTGTGGTGGACGACAACCGCGCCATCCACGAAGACATCCGCAAGATCCTCTGCCCGTCGAGCAGTGGCGCGGCCGCTGCCGTCGCGGACTTGGAGTCGGAACTTTTCGGGATGCCCGCCGCCACTCCCAGCCGCGACCCGCGCCAATTCACCCTTGATTCTGCGTACCAAGGTCAGGAGGGACTCCAGCTCGTCCACGCCGCCGAGGCCGCCGGCCGGCCCTACGCCATGGCATTCGTGGATGTGCGGATGCCGCCTGGCTGGGACGGTGTCGAGACCACACTCGCACTGTGGAAGGTTGCGCCCGGACTGCAGGTCGTCATCTGCACCGCCTATGCCGATTACCCATGGGAAGACATGATTGCGAAACTCGGCAAGTCCGACCGGCTCCTCATCCTCAAGAAACCGTTCGACACCGTCGAGGTACTCCAACTTGCCAACTCGCTCACGGAAAAATGGCGGCTCGTCCAGCAGGCGCACTACCATGCTGCCGAACTTGAGCGACGCGTCCTTGCGCGCACCGCCGAGCTTGAGCAGGAGATCGCTCGCCGCGCCCGGACCGAGGCTGACCTCCAGCGCGCCAAGGCCGCGGCCGAGGCTGCCGACCGCGCGAAAAGTGCCTTCTTGGCCAACATGAGCCACGAGATCCGCACCCCGATGAACGGCGTCGTCGGTATGGCCGGCCTGCTCCTTGGCACACCGCTCGACCCCGAGCAGCGCGATCTCGTCGAAACGCTTTGCCACAGCGGCGACGCGCTTCTCGCAATCGTCAACGACATCCTCGATTTCTCCAAGATCGAGGCCGGCCATCTTGAGATCGAGCACATTGATTTCAACCTTGCCGAGCATCTCCAGGGCGCGATTGACCTTCAGGCCGCCAACGCCACGCGCAAAGGCCTTGAGCTCATCTTTGACCTCGACCCCTCGCTGCCGCCCAACATCCGTGGCGACCCGGTGCGCCTCCGGCAGGTCGTGCTTAACCTCGTGGGCAACGCCATCAAGTTCACTGCCGCCGGCGAGGTTGCGGTGCGCGTCGCGGCCGACGCCACGCCCGGCCGTCTCCGTCTCGAGGTCAGTGACACCGGCCTCGGTATCCCAGATGATGTGCAGCGTGCGCTTTTCCGTCCCTTCGTGCAGGCCGACACCTCGACGACGCGCCGCTTCGGCGGCACCGGGCTCGGCCTCGCCATTTGTCGGCGGCTCGCCACCCTGATGGGCGGCGAGATCGGCGTGCACAGCCAGTTGGGGGCCGGGTCAACCTTTTGGTTCACTGCCCGGTTCGAGCCAGCCGAGCACGCCGCGTCCGAGTCCGGACTGCCGGTCGTCTGTCTCAGCCATCACCGGGTGCTCGTCGTGGATGACAACGCCACCAACCGCAAGCTCATGGGCCGTCTGCTCACGCTCTGGCAGGTGCCGCACTCACTGGCTGGCTCCGGCCGGGAAGCGCTCGCCGAGTTGCGTCGCGCCGCCGTTGCCGGCAAGCCCTACGACCTCGGAGTCCTCGATTTTCAGATGCCCGAGATGGATGGCCTGATGCTGGCCGAAGCGATCAGGGCCGACGCCAGCCTGCCGCCGCTCGCGCTGGTCCTGCTTACTTCAATTGACAACCGCATCGTCAAGTCCACGGCCGCCGCGCATGGCCTCGCCGCGTTTGAGACGAAACCCGTTCATCCCGACAAGCTGCGCGCCACGCTCATCCGCGCACTTGCCATCTCCGCCACGGCCTCGCCGCTTGCGGCCAAGGCCCCCGCGACCGCCTCCGCCGCGCTGCCGCCGGCTACCATTGCTACCATCCTCGTCGCCGAGGACAATCCGGTTAACCAAAAGGTCGCGTGCCTCATGCTCCGCAGCCTTGGCTACCATTGTGATCTCGTCTCCAATGGTCGCGAGGCCCTCGCTGCCGTGCCCCTCCAGTCCTACCAGCTCATCCTCATGGACGCGCAGATGCCTGAGATAGACGGTCTCGAAGCCACGCGCCGCATTCGCGCGGCGCAGGCCGCCGGGCTGCCCGGCTTTGGACCCGGCTTGCGCATCGTCGCGCTGACGGCCAACGCCATGAGCTCCGACCGCGACGCCTGCCTCGCCGCCGGTATGGACGACTACCTCACCAAGCCGGTCAAGTCCGAGGCGCTGCGTGCCATGCTCGCGCGATGGCTTCCGCCCGTTGTCGCCCACCGCGCCGCCTGATGCCCCATGTCCACCATCGCCCCTGCGCCTCCACTCATCGCCGCTCCGTCCGCCAGCCTGCTCGAGCGCACACTGGTGGCTGCGTTCCTGGAAAATTTCCCCGACAAAATTTACTTCAAGGACCGGCGTTCCAATTTTCTCGCGGTGAGCGCGTCGGTCGTTCGCTCCTTTGGTTGCGTCGATGGCTCGGAGATCATCAGCAAGTCCGACTTTGATTTCTTTAGCGAGGAGCACGCGCGCCCCGCCTTTGAGGATGAGCAGCGCATTATGCTCACGGGCCGCCCCATCCTTGGCAAACTGGAGCGGGAGGTTTGGCCAGATGGCCGGATCACCTTGGTTATCAGTAACAAGCTCCCGTTGCGCGACGACGAAGGCGAGATTGTCGGCACCTTTGGACTGAGCCGGGATGTGACCGAGTCCAAGCGACTCGAGGCCGCGCTGGAAAAAGCGCAGAGCGACCTCGTCGAGGCCTCCCGTCAGGCCGGCATGGCCGAGGTTGCCACGGGCGTGCTGCATAACGTTGGCAACGTCCTCAACAGCGTTAACGTCGCGGCCTCGTTCCTCTCCACCGGACTACGCGCCTCCAAGGTCGGCACGCTTGGCCAGCTCGCTGGGCTTCTCCACGAGCATCGGGCCGATCTCGGGGCGTTTCTCACCGCCGATCCCAAGGGGCGCCGCGTGCCGGAGCTCGTCGCGGCCCTCGCGCAAAATTTTGCCGAGGAGCAGGCGCGGCTGCTCCGGGAGCTCGCCTCGCTTCAGGAAAACATCGATCATATCAAGGACATCGTGACGATGCAGCAGTCTTACGCCACTATGGTCGGCATCCTCGAGCCGATACCCGCCGAGTCGCTGGTGTCGGACGCGATTCGCATGAACGCCGCCGCTCTTTCACGCCACGATGTGCGTGTGCTGCGCGATTATCGTCCCGCTCCCATGGTCCTCGCTGAGCGTGGCAAGGTGCTCCAAATCCTGATCAACTTTATTCGCAACGCCAAACAGGCCTGTGACGACGGACCCAACCCCGGCGACAAGGTGATGACCCTGTGCGTCGCGCCCGCGACCGATGGCCGGCACGTTCGCCTCAGCGTCACCGACAATGGCATCGGCATCCCGGCGGAGAATCTTACGCGCATTTTTAACCACGGTTTTACCACACGTGCCACCGGCCACGGATTCGGTCTGCACTCCAGCGCCAACGCTGCCAAGGAGATGAAAGGTGCGCTCACCGTTCACAGTGCCGGGCCCGGCCAAGGTGCGACCTTCACACTCGAACTGCCCGTCGCTTCCGTCCAAGCTATCGCCGCCAGTCTTTAGGGGACCGGTGCGGCCGCCGGGCGGATCGCAATTGGTGTGGTGTCCGGGTCCCGCATCGTGACGGGAAACATGTGGTAAAACTTTCGACATTTGCCGGGCGTGCGGTTTGCCTTGCCCACTCCGCGCATGAAAAATTTCTACATCACGACCGCGATAGATTACGTCAATGGCTCGCCCCACCTCGGCCACGCCTATGAGAAGGTGCTGGCCGACGTGATCGCCCGCTTCCGCCGGCTCATGGGCGACAAGGTTTTTTTTCTCACCGGCGTGGACGAGCACGGCCAGAAGGTGCAGCAAAGCGCGCGCGCGCGCGGCATCCCGCCCCAGCAGTTTTGCGACGAGGTGAGCGCCGAGTTCCGCGCGCTCTGCGTGAAGCTCGACATCTCCAACGATGACTTTATCCGCACCACCGAGCCGCGTCACAAGACAGTCGTGCGTGCGCTGCTCCAGAAACTTTTCGACCAGGGCGAAATCTACCGCGCGGAATATAGGGGATTTTATTCCACGCGGCAGGAGCAGTTTCTCCAGGACAAGGATCGCCACCCCGACGGCTCGTGGCCTGAGATCTACGGCGAGGTCACGGAGATCACCGAGTCGAATTATTTTTTTCGGCTCAGCAAATACCAAGCCTGGCTCGTCGGCTTCCTCAAGGAAAACGAGCACTTCGTCTTTCCACGCCACCGGCAGCAGCAGGTGATCGAATTTCTCGCCGAGCCGCTAAACGACCTCTGTATCTCACGCCCGAAGGAGCGGCTGGAGTGGGGTATCCCGCTGCCGTTCGACGAGGGCTACGTCACCTACGTCTGGTTCGACGCGCTGGTGAACTACTACACCGCCGTCGTGGACAAGCCGGAGTTCTGGCCCGCCAACCTCCATGTCATCGGCAAGGACATTCTCGTGCCGCCGCACGCCGTCTATTGGCCGATCATGCTCCACGCGCTCGGCCTGCCTCCGCCGAAACAGGTGCTTGCCCACGGCTGGTGGTCCATCAACGGCAAAAAAATGTCCAAGAGCACCGGCAACTTCGTCGAGCCAGCCGCCTTCGCCGACAACTACGGCGTGGACGCGCTCCGCTATTTCATGATCCGCGAGATGAGCATCGGGCAGGACAGCGATTTTTCCGAGGCGCAGTTTCACGCGCGCTACAACGCCGAGCTGGCGAACAACCTCGGCAACCTCGTCAACCGCGTGCTCAACATGACGAACCGCTTCGCCGCTGGCGTCATCCCAGCACCGGAACTGACAGTGGACGAAATGTTGAGTGAAGAATTTAAGGGCAAATACGAAGATGAGATGGTGCTCCGGCTGAGCTGGGGATTAGTGTGCACGCAGTTGATTGGGGCATACGAAAAATTTGAGTTCCATTCTGCCCTCGCGTCACTTTTTGGAACTTTTGCCGTCACGAACACTTACATCGAAAAACGCGCTCCGTGGAAGCTCGGCAAATCAACTACGCCTGCCGACCAAGCTCTCTTGCGCACCTCGCTCGCCATGATGGCTGAATCGCTACGGATCGGCGCAAACCTGTTGCGCCCAATTATGCCGGGCACGGCAGATAAAATTTTCGCGGCGCTCGGTTACACCCCGCAAGTCACATGGGGTCCCGGACTGGACGAAAATCAAAAGATGAGAATGAAAGAACTTGAGTGGGGAACACGCCTGACGAGTAACAAAGTGGCGGAGTCTGCCATTCTCTTCCCGCGCACGGAACCGAAGGCGAAGTAGCGCAGGCTTCCAGCCTGCCGCAGCGGATTGCAGGCAAGGATGCCTGCGCTACGCCGAACATGACCACCCTCCCGATCAACCCCGCCGACCAAGCCTCGCCCGATGCGCTGCGCATGTTCCTTGGCGAGTGCCGAGACGCGGCGAGGCGGGCGAGGCGGGCGAAGCTCGTCAGCATCTCGCTGGCGGTGGACGCGCTCGACCCGCTCGCGGTGCTGGAGTCCATCTTCGAGCCGGGCGAGCCGCATTTTTACACCGAGCGTCCCGGCATCGCCTCGGCCATCGCGGGGGCGGAAGTCGCGGTCGCGTACGAGGCGAGCGGGCCGGCGCGCTTCGCCAGCGTGCAGCAGTTCATGGACGACACGCTCGCGCACACGATCGCCGTCGGCGACGTGACCGCCCCGTTTGGCGGGCCGCATTTTTTCACCAGCTTCGCGTTCCTCGACGAGGTGGAGGTGGGGGAGCCGTTTCCGGCGGCGCGGGCGTTTGTCCCGCGCTGGCAGGTCGCCCGCGCGGGCGACGTGACCACCGCCGTCGCCAACCTCGTCGTCACACCCGACGCCGACCTCGACGCGCTCGCCGCCCGCCTCTGGCGCGCGCATGGAAAATTCCGTGGCTTCGATTATTCCGAGGGTAGGGCGAACCCTCCCGGTGAGCCGTCATCGCCCGACGGCCCGGCGGGGACGCCTCGCCCGGCCGGTTTCAGCCAACATGAGACCCGCGACTACCGCGCGGCCGTCGCCCGTGCGCTACGCCTCATCGCCGGCGGCGAGTTTCAGAAAAT
>CAIQBC010000125.1 GCA_903869955.1 uncultured Opitutia bacterium | reverse complement strand
TTCTCCTCGCCGTAGCCGGGCTCGCCATTGATGACGAACTCGCGCTGTTCGGTGGTGAGCGAGGCAAAGGGGACGTTGACGGGGATTTTTTTCTTTCGTGTCCAGACGAGCAGATCCTTCTTCGACTCGCCGTAGATTTCGCTCTCCCAGCATTTAATTGCGCCGGCGGCGATGGACAGCGACTGGTCGGGCAGGGCGAGACGGTAATCAATCTCGATGACACGGCCGAAGCCGCGGCATTTGGGGCACGCGCCGAGCGGGGAATTGAACGAGAACAGCGCGGGGGTGGCGGCGCGGAAAGTGCGGCCGGTGGCCGGGGAGTGGAGGCCGCGCGAGAAATGGCCGACCGAACAGAAGTGCGGTGCGGGGAGCGCGGATTGCGGAGTGGCAGGGCCGGACGGTAGCGTGGATTGCGGAACAGAAAACAAATGCACCTGGCCTTGGCCGAAATGGAGGGCGGTTTCGGTGGCCTCGAGGAAGCGGGGCTGGTTGACGGTGGCGACAGCGAATCGGTCCTGGACGACAAAGATTTCAGCCTTGAGCCCGGTGGTTTCTGAAGGACGAGCAAGCAGATCTTCGATTTTGTGGACGACGTTCTCGACGAGTACACGGACGTAGCCTTGGTTCTTGAGGCTGGTCAGGATTTCGGGCCAGCTGAGGTTGGCGGGCTTGGTGATTTTGAAACAGATGAACAGCTTCTGGCCGGGGTGAGCGAAATGAGTTTTGGCCCAGATCGTCTGGGGGTTGTCATCCTCGATTTTCTCTCCGGTGGCGGGATCGAAGCACTCGGCGACGTGGCTGAACCAGACTTTGAGGAAATCGGTCAGCTCGGTCATCGTGCCGACGGTCGAGCGCGAGTTCTTGACGGAGTTGGTTTGCTCGATGGCGATGGACGGGCGGATATTTTCGATGGAATCCACCTTGGGCTTGTCGAGCAGTTCGAGAAATTGACGCGTATAGGCGCTGAAGGTCTCGACATAGCGTCGCTGGCCCTCGGCATGGAGCGTGTCGAAAACGAGGGATGATTTGCCGGCGCCGCTCAGGCCGGTGACCGCGATGTAGCGGCCAAGCGGCACATCGAGGTCGAAGCCCTTGAGGTTGTTTTGGCGGACACCACGCAGGCGGATGCATTCGGGAGCAGGAAGTATTTTAGCCACGAAGGCACACGAATGGACGCGAAATTTCGGAAGGCAATACGTTCAATGCGAGGTTTGTTGGCCGACGAAAGTTCTGCCATGCGAAACCGCGCCCTGGTTCCATTGGGTCCTGGATCGGTTGCGAGGTTGTGCCCTACGTTGCGTGTCGATGGAAGGACACCCCGGTCTGTGTTGTTATCGAGCCGAGACGGAAGCGAGGTGGGCGAAAAGGTCGAGGTAGAGCTGGATCTGGCGGGCAGGCGAAAAGGAGTCGCGGGCGAAGGCGCGGGCTTTCGGAGCGATGGCGGTGCGGCGGGCGGAGTCGGCGAGCAACGGAGTGAGGGCGGCGAGAAAGGCATTGGCGTCGCCGGGGGGAACGGCCCAGCCGGTTTCGCCGGGGAGGAAACATTCGCGCACGCCACCGGTATCATCGGTGACGATGGTAAGGCCGTGGGCTTGGGCCTCGATAAGGAAGTTGGGGAGCGACTCGGATTGCGACGTGAGCACGGCGATGTCGGCGGCGCGGTAGAGCGGGGCGGGGTCGGGTTGAAAGCCGAGGAACTTCACGCGGGCGGCGAGGCCGAGCTGTGCTGCGAGCGCGATGCAGGCCTGTCGGGTCTCGCCTTCGCCGGCGAACCAGAGCTGCCAGTCGGCGGTGCCTGGAAGGCGCGCAGCAAGCCGAATGAGGGCTCGCTGGTTTTTCTCGGGGCGGAACATGGCGACGCAGAGGAGGATGGTGGTCGCGGGCGTGGCGGCGTATTGGGTGCGGAGAGTTTCGCGGGAGGTTTCGAAACGCGACGGGGGCATCGCGTCTCCATTTAATTCCACTGGGAAAACGAGCGAGTTGTGGATGACAGCGATTTTTTCGGTGGGGACGGCGTAGGTGGCGCTGAGGACGCGGGCGGCCTCGTGGCTGTTGGCGACGATGTGGTCGCAACATCTTAATCCGCGGCGAAAGGCCGGCGGAAGCGGTTTGCCCGTGCGCATGGTTGCAATTATTTTCACGGGCTTATCATCAGGCCATTCCCAGGCTGGGTGATGGAGCTTGATTTTTTCCACCTGACAGTTGGCCATGCGACCCATGCATAAAACCATGTTGGGGCCAGTGCGGTTGACCATTCGGCCCAAATGCGGGGTGAACCAGTTCAGGTGTGTGTCAAATGGCTGGAGTGAGTGGTGAACCACGGTGGAAGCAACAGTGCCGGCGAGCGTGCCGCCGGGACGGAAGGTAAGCAGGGTCGTTGCATGGCCGGCGGTCGCGAAGGCGTTGGCCAACAGCACCGACTGGCGCTCAGTGCCGCCGTTGCGGAGGTGGTCTTGGAGGACGAGGATTTTCATTGCCCGGCGCGATAGTGGGGCGAAAATTAATGGCTCACGCAATGAGGCATCCATTTAACAACCTACTCGCCCGCTGGGCGGTGCTTGCGCTCGGGGTGACGCTCGCGACGAACCTCGTGGACGGCATCAAGTGCGACGACGGCGCGACCTTGGTCACGGTGGTCGTGCTGCTGAGCCTGTTCAACGCGGTGCTCAAGCCGGTGCTGCTGCTGTTCACGCTGCCATTCATCCTGCTGACGCTGGGGTTGGGCGTGCTGGTGATCAATGCCTTGTTGTTCCTCTGGGTCGGGCACCTCGTGAAGGGCTTTCATGTGGCGGGCTTCAGGGCCGCGCTGTGGGGCGCGCTGATTGTGAGCGTGACCAATATGGTTGTGAGCGCGTTGTTCCGTGGGCCTCCACGTCCGCCCCGGCGACCACCACCGTCGCCGTCAGCGAAGGGTGGGGGTAGGGGCGGGGATGTAATTGATATTTGAAGGCAGGGTCACAGGCGCGCATATTTGCGCGCGCGTTCCCGTTTTCCGTTTGACGCGGCGCGCGCGACGCGGACGCTGGCGGGATGGCTGAAACCACAGAATACGACCTCATTGTCATCGGCGGCGGGCCGGCGGGCTACGCGGGTGCGATCCGTGCCGGGCAACTCGGCAAAAAAGTCGCGTGCATCGAGCTCGAACGCGCGGGAGGCACCTGCCTCAACTGGGGCTGCATCCCCACCAAGGCCCTGCTCAAGAGCGCCGAGCTCTACCAGAAGTTCAAGAAGGCCGAGACCTACGGCCTGAGCGCGAAGGACGTGACCTTCGACTTCGCCAAGGTCATGGCGCGGTCGCGCACCGTCGCCGGCCAGATGGCCAAGGGCATCGAGTTTCTCTTCAAGAAAAACAAGGTGGATTACTTCGTCGGCGGGGGGCAGGTGGCCGGCACGGGCATGGTCACGCTTACGAGCGGCGAAAAGAAAGGGACGTTTCTCCGCACGAAAAACATTCTCATCGCCACCGGCTGCAAGATGCGCCGCATCCCCGGTGTCGAGGTGGACGGCACCCGCGTGATGACGTCGCGCGAGGCGCTGGCGGCGACGACGCTGCCGAAGTCGGTCATCATCGTCGGCGCGGGCGCGATCGGCGTGGAGTTTGCCTATTTCTACAATGCCTTCGGCGCGAAGGTCACGCTGGTCGAGATGCTGCCGCAGGTGCTGCCGGTCGAGGACGAGGAGGTGTCGAAGACGCTCCATCGCGCCTTCGAGAAGCAGGGCATCGCGGTCCACCTCGGCACGAAGTGCGAGAATTTCCGCGTCGGCAAAAACTCGGTGAAAGTTGACCTCGTCGCCGGCGACACGAGAACCGAGGTTGAGGCGGAGCTGCTGCTGTCGGCCATCGGCGTCGTGGCGAATTTGGAGGGCGTGCTGGCGTCGAATCTCAAGCCCGAGCTGGACCGCAACTATCTCAAGGTCGGCGACGACTACCAGACGACCATCCGCGGCGTCTACGGCGCGGGCGACATCATCGGGCCGCCTTGGCTCGCGCATGTGGCGACGTTTGAGGCAATCAACGCCGTCAACGGGATGTTCGGCCACGGCGTGTCGCGCCGCGTGAAAAACTTTCCCGGCTGCACCTACTGCCAGCCACAGGTCGCGAGCACGGGCCTCACGGAGCAGGCGGCAAAGGCGAAGAAGCTCGACTACAAAGTGGGCAAGTTCCCGTTCACCGCGTCGGGCAAGGCGGTGGCGTCGGCGGAGAGCGAGGGCTTCGTGAAGGTGATCGCCGACGCGAAGACCGGCGAGATCTACGGTGCGCATATCATCGGCAGTGAGGCGACGGAGCTGATCGCCGAATACGGGCTGGCGATGGAGCTGGAGGCGACGGTCGAGGAAATCCACCAGACGATCCACGCCCATCCGACGCTGAGCGAGGCTGTGATGGAGGCAGCGGCGGCGTCGCTTGGCGAGGCGATTCATATCTGAGAATATTCCGTGCTATCTGGTATTTGCGGTGACCGATTGTGATCATCCGTCCGGCCGCCTGCGGCTTCAAGTAGAGCTCGGGCGGCCTTAAAGTGAGCCTGCATCATCGCCTTTTCGTTGCGATAGAGAAGGAGCAAGAGAATGAGGGGGAGCTAGTTTTCACGTTGCGCGGCGGGAGAAAGGCCGTGGATTGGCGGGGTGAACTTGCACGTCCTGCCCGCCGGGCTGATCCAGACCAATGCCTACCTGCTCACTGCGCCGGAACGCGGCGAGGCGGTGTTGATTGACGCGCCAGGGGGCGTGTGGGCGGAGGTGGCGACGATTTTGCGCATGGAGAAATGCCGGCTCGGTGAACTGTGGCTCACTCATGGGCACTGGGACCATATGCAGGGCGGGGCGGAGGTGGTGCGTGCATCGGGCGCGCGGGTGAGCGCGCACGCGGCCGACCGGGTGCTGATCGAGACGCCGGAGGCGATGCGAAAATACAGCGAGGAACGGATGGGGGTGAGCCTCGGGCTTTTGGAGTCCGTGAAGGTAGATCGCTGGCTTGAGCCTGGAGACCAGCTTGCGGCGCTCGGCATGGTGGCGGAGGTGCGGTTTGTACCTGGGCATTGCCCGGGGAGCGTGCTGTATTACTTCCCTGCCTTCGCCGGGATTTCGGCGCGGCATGTCCGCTGGGCGTTTGTCGGCGATGCGTTGTTTAGCGGCGGCGTGGGGCGGACGGATTTGCCGGGTGGGAGCGCCGAGCTGCTCGCCAAATCCATCCGCACGCAAATCTATACGCTACCCGACGACACGGTGGTTTATCCCGGCCACGGGCCGGCGACGACGGTGGGCACGGAGAAGGAGAACAATCAGTATGTCCGCGGCTGAACGACATGAAACCTTCATGCGCCGCGCGCTGGACCTGGCGCGGCGCGGTTGGGGTGCAACGCATCCCAACCCGATGGTCGGTGCGCT
>CAIQBC010000124.1 GCA_903869955.1 uncultured Opitutia bacterium | reverse complement strand
GCACTGGCGGTGGTCGGGCTCGTGGTGCTCGGCGTTGTAGGCTGGCACTACGCCGTTGAACTGCCGGCCGAGCGGCGGGCCGCGGCGGAACTGGCGAAACAGCGCGCGGCGAACGCGCGGACGATTCCTGACCTGAAGCTCGACCTGGTCTGGATCGCGCCGGGGGAGTTTCGGATGGGCGCGCCGGGGCAGAGTTTTTTGGTACGGTGGTTTTACGAGACGCGGGAAAAGTATTTCAACACGCTGGATCCGGGCAACACGGGCTATGACGACGAACGGCCGGTGACGCGGGTGAAGCTGACGAAGCCGTTTTGGCTGGGGCGGACGGAGGTGACGCAGGCGCAGTGGACGGCAGTGATGGGGAGCAACCCGAGCCATTTCAAAGGCGACGACCTGCCGGTGGAGATGGTGTCATGGGAAGACGCCATGGAGTTTTGCCGGAAGCTGACGGCGAGGGAAAAGGCGGCGGGGCGGCTGCCGGCGGACTACGCCTACACGCTGCCGACGGAGGCGCAGTGGGAGTATGCGTGCCGGACGGGGACGACGGGGGACTACGCGGGGGACATCGGCGCGATGGCCTGGACGAGGGAGAACAGCGGCGGCACCACGCATGCGGTGGGGACGAAGCGGGCGAACGGGTGGGGGTTGTCGGACATGTCGGGAAACGTGTTCGAGTGGGCTCTCGACTGGTCTGCGACATATCCCGGTGGGGAGGTGACGAATCCGCGCGGGCCGGCTTCGGGCTCCGACCGCGTCGCTCGCGGCGGCGGTTGGTGCGACACCGCGGAGATCGGTCGCTCCGCCTACCGCAGCGACTTTGTGCCGGGCAACCGCATCAACAGTGTCGGCTTCCGCCTCGCCCTCAGTTCAGTCCGATAGTGGCCGTGAGCAAACGAGCGGAGCACGTGGCCGAGCGCTGGGCGGCCCACCCCCGGTAAGGAATCTTTTCCAATCATCAATTTTCAATTCAGGGTACTTTTACCCAACCCTTTTTCTGCGCGCCCCATCCAAAATCTTAGTGACACTTTTGCTCCCCATGTGCCCTTGGCTGCCAGCCATGCGCCGCGCCGCCCGCTTCCGCCTTGCCGATTGCCGAACTTCCGACATTCTCCCGATTCACCCATGAGCACCCCGCTCAACGACCGCCACGGACGCCTTTCCGATCGGGCTGCACTGAGTGCAGCCAAATGACGCTGTTCGGCAAAGAAAAATGCTTCATCCCGGCTTAGATTTTCAGAGCGTGCGTGTCATCTGCAAGAAATGCGGCTGGTTTCGCGTGATCGGCCACTCGGGATGTGCTGAAGGCAAGCGTGCACTGGTGAAGATCACGCAGTCGAAGGACCTTAGCCATGTATTGCATGCCCAAGTGGTCGAAGTCTCCGAAGACAAACCAATCCAAGAGGTGTTGGCTGTACATCCGGGTTTTCGAGATCTGGTGACAGAAGCCCACGAAAAGGGATTGTTCGCGATGGAGCGGGAATTTCTTCCACTTCTCGAAGGTCGCGCATGTCCTCGCTGTCAAAGCGTCGGCCAGCTGGAGCTATCTCAAATCCATTTCCATGGACGCCACAATCGCTACTGAAAAAGAGGCTAACCAGCCGCCAGCCAAGGGCCCCTAGCGGCCGTGAGAGTGAGCTACGGCGGGGGCGCTGCGCCACTTGGGCCGGGACCCGCGCCGCCATAGTGCGGATCCAGTTCCTTTAGGATCTCCTGACGGGTGCGCGCAAGACACTATTGCCCCGCAGGCGCCCTTGGCCCCCCTCTTGGTAAGGAATCTTTTACCCTCGCCCGTCCCCGCGATCGGGATGATTTACCTCCACCCTTTCCCTCGCGCGACCATTTCAAAAAATCGTTTGCCCTTTTTACACCCCAGTTGCCCTTGGCCGCCAGCCCTGCGGCGCGAACCGGCGCGGTCACGCAAAAAACGGCCGGCCGCGCGGCCGGAAATTTCCGCACGGCAGCGGGTCAGCGTGAAAGTGTCGCGGTGGAGAGAAAGAAAAAGAGAGAGAAGATTTCTCTCTCTTTCTCTCTATCACTCCCCCTGTCCCTTAATTCCCCTGCTGCTCGGGTTCATGACCCCCAACCGCCCTTTTACGCACGCATCTGAAAATTTTGGTGTCACTTCTGTCACCCTGATGTCCCCTCGCTCCTGCCGTTCGGCAGAAAGTGTCCTCTCCGACCAGACGGGCGGACGTTTTCAGCACTCTCGGTTCGGGTATCTTCACCCCAACCCATCTTTTGCGCCCGCAGTCCGAAATATTTTCAGCACTTTCAGCACTCCCGATTCAGACTTTCGCCACTTTCAGGACGCCCGACCCTCCGGCCCGCCGCACGGCCCGCGAGCCCGAAAAGCCGTTTTGAGCACTTGAAAAACCGGACAGTAACCGGACAGACGTTTTTTACGCAATCTCCAAAAATAACCTAAGTTATTGTCTATCATGGCTGCCCGGGCTGGGATCGAACCAGCGACCAAGTGATTAACAGTCACCTGCTCTGCCACTGAGCTACCGGGCATCATTGCTCGCATCGGCCTGTGCCGGGCGAAAGAGTTACAAAAAAACAGCGTCACACCCCGGTTTGTCAACGTCCGTTTTGGCCGATAGCTCGTGTATTCCGCCCGAATTCAATTCACCCCAAAATCACCCTGCCACGCCAAAACAAAATCACGGCGCAGTTGAGCCACGGCCGCCTTCGCGATCTTTGGCTAGGCATTGAAAGCCGCTGCTGGTTGGGAATTTCCTCAGAGTTATTTTCAATAATCCTCTAAGGAAATCACCGGTCCGGTGTCTTACTCAAAAGCAGCAATGCCTCCGCCACCGCCCAAACGCCATGGAACCCCTTGCCTTCGAGCGCGTCCGTCCGCAGCCTAGTCTGGCTGTGTCCGCCGTGGTTCCTGTTGCCCTGCCGATGAATGCTCCTGCCGCCCCGACCCCGACGCTTGCCGCGTTGTTTGAGGCCGAGGAAAGCGCGCTGCTACGGTTTGCGCTCGGGCTGACGGGCCGCCGCGCCGTGGCCGAGGAGCTCGTGCAGGAGGCGTTTCTCCGGCTGCATCAAGTCTGGGCGCAGGTGGAAAATCCCCGCGCATGGCTTTTCCAAAGCGTCCGCAATCTGGCCCTCAACCATCAGCGCGACCACCGCCTCGAATCTTCCCTCCCCTCCCCCGCCAGCGACATCGCCGCCGACCCCGCCGACCCGACTCCCACCGAGCTCTCCCGCCTTGAGGCCATCGGCCTCGTGCGGATGCTTCTCGCCGAGATGCCGCCGGCGGACCGCCGCCTCATCCTGCTCAAGTATGCCACCGAGCTGAAATATCAGGAGATCAGCGAGCAGACCGGCCTCAGTGTCGGGCATGTCGGCTACAAGCTCCACCACCTGCTCAAGGGCCTCGCCGATGCCCTCCGCCGCGCCGGCATCGAGGGCAGCCAAGGCTGAAAGGAAACCCGCCATGAAAAACGACGACAACAACCCGACTAACTTGGAGACGTGGATCGAGCCCGGCCTCGCCGCCCGCATCGTCGCGTGGACGCTCGGCGAAGCGTCCGCCTTTGAGGTGGCCGAGCTCGAGCGCCTCGTCGCGGAACAGCCCGAACTCGCCGCCTACCGCCGCCGCATCGAGGCCATTCACGCTCTCGCCATCGAGGCCGCACGCCCCGATGCCACACCGTTGCGCCTCTCACCCGCGCGCCGGGAAAAATTGCTGGCCACCCTCCGCGCCGGCCAGCCCGCCGGGGCGACCTCGGCCAGCCCCCCTATCTTTGCCGCCAATCCACCGACGGCGCAGACAAAGCCGGCAACCAAAACTGGAGCGGTCGCGGGGAAAAAAACCTGGGCTGCGATGCCTGTGTGGCGCGCGACGCGACGTCGCACGGCATGGGAACGCGTGGCAACGTACGCGGCGGCTTGCCTCGTACTCGGCGTGATGGCGTCCATCATTTTTCCCACGCTCGGCGGTGTGTCAAATTCGGTGAAACGGACCATGGCCGAGCGTCAACTCGCGGCAGGAGGCGCCGGTGGCAGCGGCAGCAGAAGTGCGGTGGCCATGGCCGACGATCTGAATGGTCCGGGAGACATTTCAAACGGGATTGATTCATTCGCCCAAAACGGCAGGGCTCGCGCTGGCGGAGGTGGTGGGCGGCGTCAGAGCGTCATGCCGGCCGCTGCTCCGCCGCCTCCGTCCTTGGCCGCGCAGCCTGCGCCAACCTCACCGGCGCAAGCCATCTCCTTCGCTCCTGGCCCGGTGGATGGGGACGCAGTTACCGGTGCCCCGGCCCCGACCGCTTCACCGGCATCTGCACCGGTGACTCCCGCGCTGACCCAGGCAAGGACATATGCCAACGCCAATACCGAGGCTGCAGACCTGCGCGCCCAGATCGCGCAGCAGCTCGGCCAGCCGACAGAGTCGCCGGCAAATGCTGAGGGACTTACGAACGACAATTTCCAGCGACAGAATGTAATGGCCAGCAACGGCACTTCGCCAACTGCGAGCTCCGATATTTCTCGCGATTTCATCGCCATAGGCGGCGCGGTGAATAGCCAACGTGCATCGAACGACTCCACTGTTCGTTTGTCTACCGTCGTCCTATCCGGCAACGTGGATGTTGGTACTTACTTCGACTCGAACGGCACTCCTGCGGGCTTTGCTGGCGGGGGCTTGCTGAAGCCGGCCGCGCCTTCGGCTGACACTGGATTTACGAAGTATGCCGACAATACAGCGCCGAACCAAAAGGGTGGCCGTGGCGACTCGGTGGACAAGCTCGACATCAACGGTGCCGGCGCACCGGACTTCAAAGGAGGCTACATTATCAACCTCCAAATACCGAAGTCAACGGATGCTGACTCTGACTTGAAATCGGGAAAGATTGGCGGTGTTCAGACTGAGAAACTCGCTGATATCAGCGCTGGCACCTTGGTGCTCTCCGGCAGCAACAGCTATACGGGCGGCACCTTTGTCAACTTGGGCACCTTGGCGCTGGGCCCGGACCAGAGGGTCACCGCCGCGGCCGATTTTGCGAACAACGATTTCGCCTTCGCTGGCAGCAACACCCCCACCCTCAGGGGCACGGTCAACGCGGTGGCGGGCAACCGCACTATCTCGGTAAGTGGAGGCACCTTCGGCCCATTCGAGGCGCCCGCGCCCGGCTCACCCAACGTGGTTAAGCAAGGCAGAGGCGCAGGGTCGTTGCTCCCAGATGCAGTCGTAACCGCAGCCGAGGAGTCGGGCATCGGAACGGACAGAGCCTCGGTTACTCGCACTGTCACTGTAAGTGGGACTACGCTCACTGTTGCCGGTGCGATTTCCGGCACCGGGTTCAGTCTGACCAAGGCTGGCGCCGGCACGCTCACGCTCACTGGCGCGAACACCTTCACCGGCGGCGTGACTCTCAACAGCGGCAAATTGGATGTGGACGGAAAAGCAAAGGCCAACTTGGGGGATAGCGCCGGCCAGGCGTCGTCACAGGCGCAGGCCCACCAGGTGTACGGCTCGATTCTAGGTAACGACTGGAACAACTTCACCGGAAAGACCCCCGCTAACGCCAAGGAAGTCGCCGGCCTCGTCGCGCGCGGCCGTGCGCAGTTCAACGGCGGCGACTTGGAGGCGGCGCAGCGCTCCTTCGACCTAGTCCTCGGCACGGATGGGCTGAATTCCGAGGCACAGTATTTCAAGCAGGAGATTGAACAAAAACTTCAGCTCGCAGCCAAGGAGGCGCGTGAATCCACCTCGGAGGCGATGCTGCTCCAGGTCACGCGCGGCTGGGAGTTGCCGAGCAAGCAGGCGGACAAAAATAATCGCGCCGAACCGGCGCAACCGGCCGCTCTGGAAACATCAGCCATTCCACTCAATCTGCCCACCATCCAACGCCTCGCGGACGCAGCGGGAGCGGCGGGCGCAGCGCGGCCTGCTACCAGCGGCAACGAGTCGGAAAAAATCCAGCGCTTCCTGCAAAGCGCGGGGGTCAGTTTCGCCCCGGGCTCGGGCGTGAGCTACGACGGCAGCCAACTGATCGTGCAGCAAACGCCGGAGAACGTGGAACGCATCCGCAACATCCTCGGGCGCTTCAACGACGTGAAGCAGGTCAGCATTGATACAAAATTTCTCGAAGTGACGCAGGGGAACTTGAAGGAGATGGGCGCAAATGGGATCGCCCCGTTCACCTCCGATCAAAACACCCCGAAGGCCGATGTCCCGGTCGCCCGGCCCAAATCCGACCCGGCGGCCGAGGCAAAGAAAAAAGCGCTGGCGGAGATCGCCGATGCGGAAGTGCAGACGAGCACAGAGGCAGTCTCGACGTTCTCGCTGCACGTCAGCGATGTGTCGTTCAAGCTGGCGCAGACGGCGCTGGCGAAGGGCCAGCGGCCCGACCCGGCGGCCGTGCGGCCGGAGGAATTTTACAACGCCTTTGACTACGGCGACCCGTCGCCGGCGGGCGGCGAGCCGGTGAGCGCGCGCATCGAGCAGTCGGCCCACCCGGTGCTCCAGCAGCGCAACCTCGTGCGGATCGCGCTGCGCGTGCCGGCCACCGGCCGCAGCGCGGGCCAGCCGCTGCGGCTCACCGTGCTGCTCGACACCAGCGGCTCGATGGAGCGCGCGGACCGCGTGGCGACGGTGCGCGCGGCGATGGCGGCGCTCGCCTCGCTGCTCGGCGCAGACGATATGGTGACACTGATCGGCTTCGCGCGCACGCCGCGCCTGCTGGCGCAGCAGTTGCGCGGCACCGAGGCGGCAAAGCTGGTGGACCTCGTGGCGCGCACCCCCTTCGAGGGCGGCACCAACATGGAGGAGGCGCTCAAGCTCGCCGGCGACATGGCCCACCAGCAGCAACTGGCCGGCGCGCAAAACCGCATCGTGCTCATCACCGACGGCGCGGCCAACCTCGGCGACGCAAACCCGGAGCAACTGGCCAGGATGATCGCGGCGCTGCGCCAGTCGGGCATCGCGCTCGACGCCTGCGGCGTGGGCGCGAGCGGGCTGGACGACGAGGTGCTCGAGGCGCTCACGCGCAAGGGCGACGGGCGCTATTATCTGCTGAACTCGCCGGAGGACGCCGACGCCGGCTTCGCGCGGCGGCTGGCCGGGGCGTTCCGCCCGGCGGCGGAAAACGTGAAGGTGCAGGTCCACTTCAACCCGGCGCGCGTGGCGAGCTACCGGCTCATCGGCTTCGAGCAGCACCGGCTGAAGGAGGAGGACTTTCATAACGACGCCGTGACGGCGGCCCAGCTCGCGGCCGAGGAGGCGGCGGTGGCGCTCTATCAGGTCGAGGTGCGGCCGGACGGCGACGGCGAGCTGGGTGACGTGGCGGTGCGTTTCCGCGAGAGCGCGACGGGCAACATGATCGAGCGCACCTGGCCGATGCTGCACGACCCGGCGGCGCGGTCATTTGACCAGGCCACGCCCACGATGCAGCTCGCCGGCACGGCGGCGCTGCTGGCCGAAAAGCTGCGCGGCGGCGCGGTGGCGAGCCTCTTCCGCCTCGACGAGCTGGCCCCGGCGGTCAATGCGCTGCGCGGCCGCTACGCCAACGAGACCAATGTGCAGGCGCTCGTCACGATGTACGGGCAGGCGAGAAGGATGCTCGGCGAATGAACGCGGCCAACTGACGATTTTTCCCAAAAACCCCATAATCCATTTTATGAAAACCAACCGACTGAAAAACGGCCTTGTTGAAATATTCGCGGCACTGCTCGCGTTTGCGGCGGCCACCACGCTCGCGCAGGCGGCGACGCCGGACGGTGCGTCGGTCGCGGCGGCGCTCACGCCTGACGGTGGGCGCATCACCGTGACGGCGTCGGGCACACCGGCGCCGGTGCCGGTGTTTTTCTCGGCCACGGTGGACACGAGCGTCCGCCTCGGCACCGACGAGGTCACGGGCGAGTCGCGCGTGATCCTCCATATCGTGCAGGGCCAGCCGGAGTCGCTTGCACTCGGCCTCACCGGCGAGGGCGAGGTGGCAGAGGTCACGGGAGCCGGCCTGCGGGACTGGTCGGTGCGGCGCGACACGACCGGACGGCGGTTCTTGGACCTGCGCCCGCAGCGCGCGCCCACGCCGGTCCCGCTCGCGGCGGCGGCCACGCTGCCCACGCAGCGCGAGCTGACAGTGACGGTCCGCACGCGGCTGGCGAAACCGGCGGTGCCGGGCCGGGTCACGCCGCTGCTGCTCACGCCGGGCGACGCGGTTGGCTTTGCGGCGAAAGTATCATTGCAGAGCGACCCGGCGGTGGATGCGCGCGTCACGCTCGCGAATGGCCTGATGCCGCTCGGCGAGGCTGTCGCGTTGCAATATTACACCACCGGCGAAAGCCGGCTGGAAGTGACGCTCGCGCGGCGCGGCGCGGCCGTGGCCGACGTGGAGCTGACCGGCGCGCTGCTGACGGGACATGTCAACGAGGCGGCGGGCAGCGTGGATTTTGTCCTGCGCGGACAGCTCAATGTGAAAAAGGCCGGCGCGCGGCTGCGCGTGCTTTCCGGCCTCGCCGCGCCCAGCGAGGCGGCGGCGGGCGACGGCTGGCACGTCGAGCTGGTCACCGCCAGCGACGGCAGTCCGGCCTACGATCTCGTGGCGGAGCGCGCG
>CAIQBC010000123.1 GCA_903869955.1 uncultured Opitutia bacterium | reverse complement strand
CTCGCGTTTCATTTCAGCCACAGTGGCTATATTGCCGAGGCCGCCGAAGTCACCATCTCCAAGGACGGCAAGCTCACGGTGGATCGCGTCGTCGCCGCCGTGGATGTCGGCTCGATCATCGTCAACCTAAGCGGTGCAGAGAACCAGGTCGAGGGTGCCATCGTTGATGGCCTCAGCACGATGATGTTTCCAGAGCTGAACCTCGCCAAAGGCCGCATCGTGGAGGACAACTTCAGCCAATATGTGCTGGCGTTCATGCCCGACGCGCCGAGGAAAATCGAAACCCACTTCATCAAGTCGGCCAACAATCCGACCGGCCTCGGCGAGCCCACGCTGCCGCCGCTCGCCCCGGCGGTGTGTAACGCGATCTTCGCCGCCATCGGCATCCGTGTGCGCGAGTTCCCGCTTTCGCGCACCAGCCTCAAGTGGTCGTGAGCGCGCGGCGTCTGAGAGCGGAAAAATATGTGGGCGGGGCGCCCTCACCCGGCGTCTTGCCGGAGTGGGGTGAGAGGGCACCACGCCCATATCACTTGGTTACAAGCCAGGCATCGCTCACTTCGCCGCGACCTTGGCCGCCGCTTTCGGTGTCAGCTCGGTTGTAATACGGAAGAGGTGGTAAGAGGCTGGCTTGTCGGTGGCATTCCTCACCGTACGCGTATCACCCGAGGCGACAAAGAAGATGGTGCCGGGTGTACCGCGCGCGGTTATCCCGTTGATTGTGACGTCCAGCAGGCCGTCCTTCACCGCGATCAGATCCTCCTCGGGACGCTTGGTGGGCGAATCGTCGGTCGAGCCGGCATTAAGGGTGATCCCAGCGCACTCGAAATTTTGCGCGGTTGTGGTGGCGCCGTTGAAAATGTCCCGGCGCGAGCCGGTCTTCGTAGGTTTGGCGACCGACTTTTCCCAGTCAAAGATGACCGAGTTTAGCTTGCCTGCTGGCACCGGGTCGGAGGGCGTGCTCTCGGACGGGGTGCGTGGCGTGGCGGCGGTGTGGATATTGAAAACGAGATAGATGGCGGGTTTGTCACCCTTGTTTTCGACATTATGATACTGGTTGGCGGCAAAGAAAAATACCGCGCCCGGGCCGACCGTCTCCGTATGCCGTACATCGGCAGTGACACCGCCGAGGCCAACCTCCAACGTGCCTTCCTTCAGGACGATGAACTCCTCGTTGCCATGGCGGTGTGGCGGATGGGAAGTCTGGCCCGGATTAAGCGTGCTGTTGTGTATCTCCAGCTTTTCGATAGTCTGGGTTCGCAGGTCGGAAACATTGCGCCGCTCACCCGTCGTGCCGTTCGGATTGACGGCGAGTCTTTCCCAGATGAAGGCCGTGGAGCCGAGCCGTTGGATCGGGCTGTCACCGGGCGTGGAGGCAGGAACAACCACGAGGTTGGCCAACGATGAGTAGCCGTTGACGCCACTGGTGGCAACGGCCGGGGCAATGGGCGTGTCAGCAGTATCTGCAGCAATGAGGCAAGTCGCGGCACTGGCTGAAACAGCAACGAGAATAAGCCAGAGCTTGAGGTAATTAGTTTTCACTAAAACGAATGGGGATATAAAACTGACGAGAGGAGGCTCCTTCACGATCGGCTGCCAGTGCGGACAACGCAACCGGGAATTTTCCTGTCATTCTGTCACGGGCGTTTCCCGTCGCCTGCGCAAGGAGTTTCGCGTTGCATCCCGCCGCGTTTGGCCCCGGAACCATCGCGCTCCGCCATGCTCCGCCTTCTGCTCCCACCCAACTTGGCCGCTGCCGCCGCGCGCGACGCCATCGCCATCAAGGTCGAGCTGGATCGCACCGCCCCACCGCCCGAACTGCTGCCGGTACTCGCCGTGCTCCAGCGGATTTGCGGGACGGCACAGCCGCCGATTTTTCTCCAGCTCACGCGAACCCAGCTCGCCGAGCTGGCCGGGGCCGCCGGCGCGCACCCGGTGTTTGTCGAAAAAGCCGGAGGTGGCCAACCCGGCCCTTGGCAGCACGCCACGCTCTTCGCCGGGCTTGGAACGCGAGCCGACACCGCAACTGCGGCGTTAGCTAAAACAAACACGGCCCCTGCAGGCATAGTGCCCACCGCTGCCGTCCGACCCGTGCGCCACGCCACGCCATCTGGCCTTACACCGATGACCGTGGATGGCTCCGAACATTTTCTCGTGCTCACACTGCCGTCGCCCGAGCACCCCGGCTATGCCGCCGCACTCGCGCTGGTGAAAGGCCACGGTTTCATCCTGGAGCCGTCCAACCGCAAGTGGTGGCTGCGTGACCGGCACAAGACGCTCAATTTTCTTGCCGCCCATGGTACACGCCTGCGCCATGAGTTTGACGCGGAGCCAACGCCCAACTTTGAGCGGCGCACCGCACATCTCCGGCCCGCCGAAGTGGTCGCCGACATCACGCAGACCGGCGGAGAGTTCTCCGTCACCCTCGCACTGCGCGCGGGCTCAGCCGACGACAAGCAGCTCCGGACCGCGCTGGCGACGAGCCGCAGTTACCTTGAGGCCGATGGCAAAATATTTCTCCTCGCGCCCACCCGTCTCGCCCAACTCGCCGCCGCCCAACGTGCGCTCGCGGGTGAGCCGGCCGCCGGCCTGTCACCGAAGCGAACCCACCGTGTGAGCGCCGCCCGCGTCGCGGAGACGGAGGAGCTCATCGAAGCGCTCGCGCCCGGCTTCCAGCCGCCCGCGGCATGGCAGATCCGCAGCGCGGCCCTGCGAAATCTTTCCGCACTTGTGCCCGCGCCGCTCTCCTCCGTGCTCGCCGGGCAATTACGCCCTTATCAGCAGCTCGGTGTGGCGTGGCTCTGGCATCTCTGGCAGCATCAACTTGGCGGCATCCTCGCTGACGAAATGGGCCTCGGTAAAACCGCCCAGGCGCTCGCGCTGCTCACGGCGCTCCGCGCTCAGACTGAAATTTCAAGTCTCAAAGCCGAGGCTGGAACCTCGAATCCCGGACCTGGGGCGGAAAGCTCAAATTTCAAAACCGGACCTTGCCCTCGCGCCAGCCTCGTCGTCGCACCGGCCTCGCTGCTGGAAAACTGGCGGCGCGAGGCGGCGCGCTTTGCCCCTTCGCTTGATGTTTTTATCCACCATGCCGAGCATCGACTGGCAACGGCAGCGGATTTTGGGAGGCACGACCTCGTCATCACGAGCTACGGTACGCTCGCCCGCGACCAGGCACTTTTCACCGCCGGGGAATTCGCCGCCATCATCGCCGATGAGGCCCAGCACATCAAAAATCGGCGCTCGCAAAACGCCGCCGCGCTCCGGGCGCTCCGCGCCCGCGCGCGATTTCTGCTCACCGGCACTCCGCTGGAGAACTCGCTCGACGACCTGCGCTCGCTGTTTGAGTTCCTGCTGCCCGGCTATCTCATCCCCGTGCCGGCCGGCGCGCGGGGCGACGAGCGGGCGTGGTTCGACGCCCGCCTGCGCGCGCAGACCGCCCCCTACATCCTGCGCCGCACCAAGCGCACCGTCGCCCCTGAGCTGCCCGAGAAGATCGAGCAGACCGTCTGGTGTGAGCTCACGCCAGCGCAAGCCGCGCTCTACCGTGACACCCAGGAAAAATTTGGCCGCGAGCAGCTCAGCCTCGCCGCCGGCGGTGCGAGTGAAAGCCAGTTGCGCTTCGCCGCACTCACGCAACTACTGCGGCTCCGGCAAATCTGCTGCGACCCCCGGCTGGTTTCCAATCCAGAGCCCAAAAATAAAAACTCCGACCCCCCGGCCTTCGCCAACTCCGCCAAGCTAGACGCCTTCCGCGAGCTGCTGGCTGAGGTCGTGGACGACGGACACCGTATGCTGGTGTTTTCGCAGTTCACCTCGCTGCTCGCGCTGCTGCGCGCCGACCTCGACGCACAAGGTGTCACCTATTGCTACCTCGACGGCGCAATGCCCGCCCATGCGCGGCAGGTCGAGGTGGATCGTTTCCAGAACGCGCATGATGTGCCGGTGTTCCTGCTCTCACTCAAGGCCGGCGGCACGGGCCTCAATCTCACCGGCGCGGACACCGTCGTGCATTTTGACCCATGGTGGAACCCCGCCGCCGAGGCCCAGGCGACCGATCGCGCCCATCGCATCGGCCAAGCACGCACCGTAACGAGCTATCGGCTCATCGCCGCCGGCACGGTCGAGGAAAAGGTGCTCGCCCTGCAGGCTGGAAAGCGGGCGCTGCTCGCCGATGTGTTTGAGGCAAGCGACGCGGCTGCCGCCAAGCTCTCGCTGGCCGATTTGCTGAGTCTGGCAGAATAGTGCAAGCAATTCCACTGGTAGCTGCCTTGGTCACCCCCACGCCCGGCCACCGTTTTGCCTACCCTTTTACCGCGCCAGCGGTCACACCTTTGACGAGATAATTTTGCAGCACGACATAGACGGCGAGGATCGGCAACGTCACCAGCACCAGCCCAGCGAAGAGCATGCCCTGATCGCCTTGATATTGCGCCGTGATCGCGAGGTTGGCAAGGCCGAGTGGCAGCGTGCGCGCCGCCCCGGCCGGATCGCCGCTCAGGAGCAGGAACGCAAAAAAATACTCCTTCCACACGCCGATGAACTGGAACACCGCCACCGTCACAAGGCCCGGTCGCGCCAGCGGAAGCATCACGTGCCAAAACGCGCCCGCCTCGGTGCAACCGTCCACCACCGCCGCCTCGTAAAGGGAGCGCGGCAGCGTCTGGAAAAAACCCGCAAGGATGAAAATCGCGAACGGCAGCCCGTTGGCCGTGTAGACAAGCACCAGGCCAAGGCGCGAGTTGAGCAGACCCAGCGCGCGCAGCTCAAAAAACAGCGGAACCATCGCGAGCTGCGCCGGCAGCATCAGTCCCGCGAGAAACAGCCAGAACACCGCCCGCCCCAGCCGGTGCGTGAACCGGGCCAGTGCGTAGGCCGCCATCGCGCCGAGCAGCGTGATGAGCGCGACCGACACGCCGGTAACGATCACGCTGTTGAGAAAGTAGTCTCCAAACCGCGCTTCGGCCCACGCGCGCGCGTAGTTTTCCGGATGCAACTTGCCCGCCTCCGGCAGCGCAAAGGCATGGACAAAGATTTCCTTGTCCGACTTGAGCGACGAATACGCCACCCAAACCATCGGAAAGACGACCCACAGCACATAGGCGGCGAGAACGGAGAACAGAAATACCCGGGAGATTTTCATTTAAATTTCAGCGTTCCACCGTTTCCCGCCGCAGCGCCCGCATGACCGCCGCGCTGCCCACGAGCACGAGCGCGAACATCACGACTGCAATCGCCGTCGCCCGGCCGATTTGGAAGTCTTGGAACATCGTCGAGACCATCAGCGTGCCAAGCGTGTGAGTGCCGCTCGCCGGGGCCTGCGAGGTGAGCAGCCACACGAGTTCGAACGCGTTCAGCCCGCCGATGACGAGGAAGACCGCCGACACTACCAGCACCTCGCGGATCAGCGGCAGCGTGATCGTGAAAAACTGCCGCATCTTCGACGCGCCCTCCAGCTCCGCCGCCTCATAAAGCTCGGCCGGGATGCCCTCCATCGCCGCGAGATAGAGCACGAGGTTGAAGCCGCACGCCATCCACAGGTAGATGGGGATCAGCGCGCCATAGAGATGCTCCGGCGAGAGCCACGCGTAGCCGTCGAAACCTACGAAACCCAGCTTCACCAACGCTGCGTTCACCAGTCCGCCATGCGGATTGTAAGCGTTCATCCACAGCAACGCCGCCGCGATGCCACCAAGCAGGTTGGGAAACAGCAGCACCACACGAAAAATTTTCGCGCCCCACACGCCGCGATGGATCATCGCCGCAAACAGCAGCGCCGTGGGCACCACGACCAGCGCAGGCACAAGCATGACGTAGAGGTTGTTCCCGAGCGCGAACCAAAAGGTGTCGCTCTCCAGCAGCAGCCACTTAAAATTGAACAGGCCCGCCCACGTCCGCCCACCCAATCCGTCCCAGCGGGTGAACGCCCACGCCAGCGCGGCCACACCCGGCAACACCACCAGAACGCCGTAAAGCAGCAGCGCCGGCCCCACGAAGCCGAACGCAAACCAGCCGCGCAGCGGGCCGAGGTGCGTTGCATCTCCGCTGGAAGCGGCGGCGCGGGTGCCTCCGTCAGCCTTTTCTTTTCCAGCCCACGCATCGCGACGAGGGAGTCGCAGTCCAAATTTTACCGTTGCGAATTCTTCGCGCATCCACCGCCACCCCAGCCACCCAGCCAACCCTGCAACCACGAGCACCAATATCCCCGCCGCCAGCGCGTGCCGCACCTCCACGTGGTCGGGCTCCGCTACATGGGCGCGGTCGGTTGCGGCGGCGGACTCAATCAGCTGGGCAAACTCGCGAGGCGAAATTTTTCGTGTCGTGAGCAACAGGCTCCCGTCAATCAGGGCCTGCCGGATGGCCGGCGGCTGCAGCATCGTCTGCGGCATGTTAAACGCCGCCTGCGCCTGCGCAATCATCGCCACCGTGTCCTGCATCAGCAGGGAAAAGGCCGCCGCCGGCACGCCACGCACCGCCACCGGCGAATCCGCGGTCCGGACAAACGCTTCGGCCCGCGCGCGCGAGGTGAGAAATCGTAGAAAATCCACCGTCTGCCGCTCACGCTCCGGGTTGCCCGTGGCAAAGACAAAAAAGCAGTCGCTGCCCGTTTGGATTGTGGTCGGGTCGGCCGCACCGTCGGTAAATACCGGAAAATTCATTGCGCCCAGCTCGAAGCCGACGGGAATTTTGCCGCGCATCTCATTCACAAACCACGAGCCGGAAACGGTCATCGCCACACGCCCTGTGAGAAAAGCCTGCTGCGCGCCTGTGTGCGTTTCGCCCTCCCACCCCGGTGAGAGTTCGTCATGTGCGACGCGCTGGAGCAACTCCGCCGCACGCACATAGCGCGGGTCGAGCCGCACACCGACGGCAGCAGGGTCGTTAAGCGCGCGCCACGCCGTATCGCCGAGCAGATTGTGGCTCGCTGCGCGCAGGAACGCGTCGGGATAAAGCCAGCGAGTACCGGGCAGGCTGAGTGGGACTAGGCCGGCCGCGCGGATTTTTTCCCCCAGCGCAAAAAAATCGTCCCATGTGTGCGGCACCGCCCAGCCTTGGGCACGGAAGAGCTCCTTGTCATAAAAAATCGTCCAGCATGAGTAGGCGAAGGGCAGCCCGTAGGTACGCCCGTCCACCCGCCACGCGTCGGTCGCACCCGGCAAAAACGTATCGCTCCAGCGCGCATCGCCCTCCCAGTTCGGTCCGTCGAGCGCAACCGTAAGATCAAGCACTTTACCCGCGCGGATCAGCACTGGCCAGAGCAGCTCAGAGGTGAGGGTCGCGTCGGGCAGATGTCCGTCAATGACGCGCACCCGCACTTTGTCAGCGATGCGCGGGTCACCGTAGAGATTGACCTTCACGCCAGGCCGCAACGCCTCAAACTGTCGCGCCGTCTCCGCATAAAATGCCGTCCCGTAACCGCCCGCAAAAACCGGGATGTCGAGCGCCATCTCCGCCGCGTGCGCGGTGCCGACAAACTGCGCGCAGAGGAAAACCGCTCCCATCAGCCCAAGCCGACGGAGCCAAACAACCGCAGCAGCGGAAAAATACCTCATGCGCGTGTCGAGTCGAGCCGCAGCCAAGGCAGGATGCAATCCAAGGTTCACCCTACCGGCATCATCGTTCGCGTGTTTGCCGCATACGATTCCGACAACGGCAAATTGTGGATTCGCAGCAAATTCAACGTTTCCGACAAGGAGCCATATCAGCGCCAGCCACGCAATGTGGCGCACTTCAATTTTTCAGCACTTGGATAAAAGCGTCGGGAGGGATGGAGACTTTGCCGATTTGTTTCATCTTCTTTTTCCCCTCCTTCTGCTTGTCGAGGAGCTTGCGCTTGCGGCTGATGTCGCCGCCGTAGCATTTTGCCGTCACATCCTTTCGCATCTCGCGGACGTTGTCGCGGGCGATGACCTTGCCACCGATGGCAGCCTGAATGGCGACCTTGAACATTTGCGGTGGAATGATCTCGGCCAGTTTTTCGCAAAGCTGGCGGCCTTTGCCCTCGGCCTTGTCGCGGTGGACGATGCAGGCGAACGCGTCCACCGGATCGCCGTTGATCATAATGTCCATCTTCACGAGGTCGGACACCTGGTATTCACCCAGCTCGTAGTCCATTGATCCGTAGCCGTGCGTAAGGCTCTTGAGACGGTCGTTGAAATCCACCAAGATCTCGTTGAGCGGAAGAATGGCACTTAGCATCACGCGGTTCATGTCAAGCGTGGTGGTGTGGTCGCACACTCCGCGTTTCTCCATGATGAGCGAGAGCATGTCGCCCATCGAGTCGTTGGGGATGATGATCGAGGCGCGGATGGTCGGCTCGCGGATCTCGAGGATGGTGCCGGGGTCGGGCATGTTGACGGGGTTGTCTACCTCGATCTTTTCGCCGCCTTGCTTCACGATGTGATAGATGACACTCGGGTAGGTCGAAATGATGTCCACGTCATGCTCACGGCGGACGCGCTCCTGGATGATCTCCATGTGCAGCAGACCGAGGAAACCGCAACGAAAGCCAAAGCCGAGCGCGATGGAGCTCTCCGAAGAATAAACAAAGGCCGCGTCGTTGAGTTGGAGGCGGGCAAGACCCGCCTTAAGTTTTTCGTAGTCGTCGCTTTCGAGCGGATAAAGGCCGCAAAATACCATCGGGCGGACCTCCTTGTAGCCGGGAAGCATTTCGGTGGCAGGGCGGGCGGCGAGCGTGATGGTGTCGCCGGTCTTCACGTCGGCAGGGGTCTTGATACTGGAGACGATATAGCCCACGTCGCCGGGACCAAGTTTTGCACATTTCTCCATTTTCGGAGTGAAAATACCGACCTCTTTGACCTCGGCCTTCTGGCCGGTGCTCATTAGCATCATCATGTCGCCCGCCTTGATCGCACCGGAAAACACGCGCACATAGGCGATGCACCCGCGGTAGGCGTCATAGAGCGAATCAAACACGAGGATGCGTGCCTGTGGATACTCAGTCCAGCGCGGGGATGGCACGCGCGCGACGACGGCTTCCAAAATGTCCACGATACCGATGCCCGACTTGCCACTGGCGAGGATGGCCTCCTCCGCCGGGATCGTGAGGATGTCCTCAAGCTGACGGGTGCAGAGCTCGAGATTGGCGCTGGGAAGGTCAATCTTGTTGATGACCGGGATAACCTTGAGCTGCTGGCCAAACGCGAGGTGGGCATTGGCCACCGTCTGTGCCTCGACGCCCTGGCCCGCGTCAATCAGCAGAACCGCGCCCTCGCACGCCGCGAGCGAGCGCGAGACCTCGTAGGAAAAATCCACATGACCCGGCGTATCCAGGAGGTTGAGTTTGTAGTCTTTGCCGTCCTTCGCGCGGTACGTCATCGTGACCGGGTGAGACTTGATGGTGATGCCGCGCTCTTTCTCCAAGTCCATGGAGTCGAGATGCTGGGCGGTCATCGAGCGCATCGCGACGGTGTTGGTGTGCTCAAGCAGCCGGTCGGACAGCGTCGTCTTGCCGTGGTCAACGTGGGCAATGATGCAGAAATTACGGGTGAGGGAGACGTCCATGCGTGGCGGTTCGGAAGAGGGAAAACAGTCATGATGCGCCCCAGCCCGGCGGCTGACAAGCCCGCAACGTGGCTGTTTTTCCTCCCGCAGCTGGCCTTGATGCTTGGCTGCGCGCCCTGCCCCACCCCTCGCACCACAGCGAGGGCAAGTCTGCCCGTCCGGGCTCAGCCCTTGGCTGGCATGACTCCGCCAAGCGCGCCCACTTGCCCACGGAGCTGGCGTCCTAGAACCTTCCGATCGGCACCGGCCCGCTGTGGCTCGCCGAATACCACCTGTGCGCGGATGCATCGTTTTGAAAACAAATTCAGAAGGTGAGGTACGAGCGTCGTCTCGCCCCACCAGCACACCTCGTCAGCCGCCACGCCGTCGCCCTCGTCGAGTGTGTAGCCGAGCCACGCCGGCGTCACTGGCCAACCACGGCGCACCGCAGGCGCGAGCAATGCCGGACGAAACGGCAGCACGGTACTTCCGTCAGTTGAAGTGCCTTCCGGGAAAAACGCCACCACCACGCCCTCCTCTACCGGCAGTTGTTCGACCGGCGGCGGCAGCTCGCCGAGCACACGCCGCAGGTCATGCACCCGGTCGCGCCGGATGAACACCGTGCCCGCGCGCCGCACCAGCGCACCGAACACCGGCCAGCCGCGCGTCTCGCTCTTCGCGACAAACACCATCGGCTGCACCGCGCCCAGCACGAGAATATCGAGGTAGCCCACATGGTTACTCACGAGCAGCCCAAAGGCCGGCGGCACGCCTTCCTGCGTGACAGTCACGCCCAGCGCGTGCAACCACCGCCGCGCACATCGGCTCATCCATGCCGCGCGCGCGCGCGCCGAGCCCGCCCGCCCCGCCAGCTGCACGCAAAAAAAATAATCCGCGAACGCGAGCAACCCCGCAAGCGCGAACCACCCGCCGCGCACCGCGACCCGCCATGGATGCCGCCGCCAACCCGCCGGCACCTTGGCCGCCAGCTCGCCCGGCCGGGAGAAATTTGGAACAGTCGCCTGCGCGGGCGCGGGCGGGCTGGGCTGGTCAGCGTGGTTCACCGCCACAGCTTCGCTGGGTGCGATATGCCAATGCAAGCGCAGGCGCAAAGCCGGTCACATCCGGACAAAAAAATTTAACCAGGGAGAATTGGAGAGAAGGGATAACAGATCTGATCTGGCTCTCCTAAATTCGGCGCCTCATTTATCACAGCAGCTTGCCCGGCTGGTAGGTGGCGGCACCGGGCATTTTTCTGGCGAGCGGGGCGACGGTGCGGGCAAATTCGTCCACTTGTTGCGGGGCCGCGCCGACGAATCGCTTCGTGTCGCGGAGAATGGCGGTGAGCTTGGGGCGTGGCAGGCCAAGACGGGTGTCGGAGGCGAGACAGCCAAGCAGATCGGCCTCGCGGCCTTCCCGGATCGCAGCGGCGGCCGCAAGCGCGTGCTCCTTGATCGCGGCGTGCGCGGTCTCACGGCCCGCGCCGGCCTTCACAGCCTCCATCAGGATCGTCGTCGTGGCGAGGAAGGGCAGGTGGCGCTGGCTCTCCGCCGCGATGACGGCGGGAAAAACCGTCATCTGATTGAGCACAGTGAGGAAGGTCTCCAACAGGCCGTCCAACGCGTAGAAGGCGTCGGGCAGCGCGACACGGCGGACGACCGAGCACGATACGTCGCCTTCGTTCCACTGATGGCCGGCGAGCGCAGCCGTCATGGTAACATGGCCGGAGAGGACGGTGGAGAGCCCGCAGATGCGCTCGCAATTGCGCGCATTGACCTTGTGCGGCATCGCGGAGGAGCCGACCTGACCCTGTTGGAAACCCTCGGTGAGCAGCCCCTGGCCTGCCATAAGCCGAAACGTGGTGGCAAAGCTCGCCGCTGCGGCGCCGACCTGGTGGAGCGCGCTCACGACCTCGAAGTCGAGCGAACGCGGATAAACCTGGCCGACGGCAAAGAGCGTGTGACGGAAGCCGAGGTGCGCGAGTACGCACCGTTCGAGGCGGACGACCTTGGCCGCGTCGCCGCCGAAGAGTGTAAGCTGGTCGAGCTGCGTGCCAACGGCGCCCTTGAGACCGCGCACCGGATAGCGCGCGACGAGCTCGTCGAGCCGCGTGTAAGCGATCAGCAGTTCCTGGCCAAACATCGCGAAGCGCTTACCGAGCGTCGTCGGTTGCGCGGGGACGTTGTGCGTACGACCGGTGAGCATGAGGCCACGGAACTCCTTGGCGCGGCGCGCGAGCCCGAGGAGGGCGGCGGCGGCTTTCAGCCGCACGACGCCGAGCGAGCGCGCGACTTGGAGCTGCTCAACGTTTTCGGTGAGGTCGCGCGAGGTGAGACCAAGATGGATGAGCTCGCGGCCGGCGAGGGCATTGAACTCCTCGATGCGCGCCTTTACGTCGTGGAGCGTGACACGCTCGCGCGCGGCGATGCTGGCGAGGTTAAGACGGCCCTTGACGCGTTCGTAATCGGCGATGGCAGCGGCGGGAATGGCGAGGCCGAGATCGCGCTGGGCCTTGAGCACCGCGATCCAAAAATCACGCTCGAGCGTGACCCGGCCGGCGGGCGACCAGAGGCCGCACATGGAGGGCGAGGCATAG
>CAIQBC010000122.1 GCA_903869955.1 uncultured Opitutia bacterium | reverse complement strand
TGGCGATTTCGGAGACGCGCCGCGCCATGCGCTTGCCGGAGCGCAGGTAGAACGGCACGCCCTGCCAGCGCCAGTTGTTGATCGCGAGGCGGATCGCGGAGTAGGTCTCGGTGCCGGACTGGGGATCAATGCCATCCTCCTCGAGGTAGCCCTTCACGGGCTTGCCACCCATGAGGCCGGCGGAGTATTGGGCACGGGCCACGTCGCCATGCGGGCCGACGGTAAGCGGCTGGATGGCCTTAAGAACTTTCACCTTCTCGTCGCGGATCGCCTCGGCGTCGAGCGAGCTGGGCGGCTCCATCGCGGTGAGCGCGAGCAGCTGCATGGTGTGGTTCTGGATCATGTCGCGCGTCGCACCGCTCTGCTCATAGTAGCCGCCGCGCGTGCCGACCCCGACCTCCTCGGCCACGGTGATCTGCACATTGTCAATGAAGTCGCGGTTCCACAGCGGCTCGAAGATCGAGTTGGAGAAACGCTGCACGAGCAGATCCTGCACCGTCTCCTTGCCGAGGTAGTGGTCAATGCGATAGACCTGCGGTTCGGCGAAGACGGAATTGATCGTCTTGTTGAGTTCCTTGGCGGACGCGAGGTCCTTGCCGAACGGTTTCTCGACGATGACCTTCGACTGGTGCGGCTGCCCGATGTAGCGGCCGGCGAGGCCGCTCGCGCCGAGGTTGACGAGGATGGAGGAAAAAACGTTCGGCGGCGTGGAGACGTAGAACACGGTCTGCACCTCGCGGCCCAGTTTTTTCTCGATGCCGGTGATTTTCTCCGCAAGCCGGTCAAACGCAGCCTTCTCGTCGTAGCCGCCGGACACATAGCTGACGTTGGGCGCGAGGCGGTCCCAGACCTCAGGTGTGGGCGCGCGGCGGGAGAATTCCGTGATGCCCGCGTGGGCGAGCTTGCGAAACTCGTCGTCGGGGATCGGCTTGCGCGCGTAGCCGATGAGCGAAAACTCGGCCGGCAACAGGCCGTCGGCACCGAGGTTGTAGATGGCGGGGATGAGCTTGCGGGCGCAGAGGTCGCCTGACGCGCCGAAGATGACGACGACGGTCGGCGGCGCGCCGCGGTGCTTGCTAAGACCTTGAAGAAAGGGATGCGAGGGAGTGTCGGCCATGGTGGGGTGAGCGTGCAAGCGGGCCACGTGCCAAGGCAAGGCCGGATTATTGGAAAAAGCGCGGTGTGGGCGGACGCGCTGAAATGCGGCGGCAGATCGGTCAAAGGCAGGTCCGTGTCCGCGCCAACTTTATTTGCTAAAAAACTTTTCCAAGTGTCCGCGCCAACCCTGCGAAGTGTGCTCGAACTGCAAGCTCGGGGTTTGTTCTTTCTGAGTCCCTTCGACGTTTTGCTCAATTTTCGTTCGATACGACGATCCTTGCGCCAGAACTTTTGCTTTCACGCTTTCGAGGGAAGGTATCGCGTGTCCGGCCTTCTGCTCTTGATAAGCTTGAGCCATGTAAGCGGGTAGCCAGAGATGCCAAGCTCATGATCCTAAGCAAACCAACGCGGAAAATGTGGACAAGAGATTTCGAAAAAGTGATGGTCCGTCGCCCTCACCCCTCGCTCACCCACAGCCCGCAGCCGAGCGCGGGGATGAACAGCTCCGGTTCGACGGGCTGACCGGCGGCGGCGCGGGCGGCGTTGAAAAAATGCTCGTGGTCGGCGAGCTGCCGCCAGGTCGCGGCTGGGAGCGCGTCGCCGAGCGGGATGGCGACATCGCTTGGCGTGGGGTTGATGGAGAAGAGCAGGCGCGTCGGGCCTTGGCTGTAGTCCGCGTTGTAGAGCACGGCGGCAGCGATGGAGTCGCGCGCCCAGTAAAATTGGAAAAAGCCCTCACTCGCCCGGGTGTAGTGCCGGAGCAGCCGGCCGGTCTCGGAACGGCGGAAGGCGATCCAGTCGGCGAAGTAGGCGTGGGTTGCGGGGAAACGGTAGAGGCGGCGGTAGTCGAGCGCGTTGAGGTCGCCGCGCTGGTAGGTGTTGTTCACGCCTTGCTTCGAACGAAGGAAATCCTGCCCGGCCGCGAGCATCGGGATGCCGACGGACATGAACAGCACTGCCGCCATGAGGTGCGTGCGCTCGCGGTCGGTGGCGGTGGGGTGGTCGCCGTTGTTCGCGGGGTTTTCAGTGATGACATCAATCCACGTGCGGTCGTCGTGCGACTCGGTGTAATTGACGGTCTGCGCGGGCCACTTGGCATAATACCACGGCGAGCCTTTCAGACAGTATTCGAAGCGCTCGCGCGAGCCGCTGCCGCGCACATACTCGCGGAGAAAATCGCGGTAGCCGTCGTTCCACGAGGCCCAGCCGGTGTCGCGCAGCTCGCCGGCGATGTGGCCGCGGAAACTCCACGGCTCGGCGATGAGAATCACGTCGGACTTTACGCGCTTGAGCGCGGCCTCGGCCTCGCGCAGCACGGGGGCGCCGATGAGGTCGGCGAGATCGAAGCGGAAACCGTCCACCCCGTAGGCCTCAAGGAGGTACGTGCAGCTCTCGATGATGAGGCGCTTCGCCATCGCGGCGGACGCGCGCAGGTCGTTGCCGCAGCCGCTCCAGTTGGCGAGGCGGCCGGCGGCGTCCTGCTCGAAATAGTAGAGTTTGTCCACGAACATGAGGTGCGCCGGCACACCGACGTGGTTGTAGACCACGTCGAGGATTACCGCCAGACCGCGCCGGTGAAACGCCGCCACGAGCTCCTGTAATTCCCGTACGCCCGTGGCGCGCGCCGGGTCGGTGGCGTAGCCGCTCTCGGGCGCGAAAAAATTCGCCGTCATGTAGCCCCAGTGGTATTCGTCGGGCGTGTGGCTGTCGTTCTCCTGCACGGGCTGCAGCTCGACGCAGTTCACGCCGAGGCGGTGCAGGTAAAACTGCGGACTATCGACCCATTTTCGCAGGCCCGTGAAACCGCGCCGCTCGGTCGCCGTGAGCGCCACGGGCGCGTGTGCCGTGAGGTCGCGCACGTGGGCCTCGGCAATGACGAGGTCCTGCCACGCCGGCGTGGCAAAATCGCGGTCGCCCGTGCCGACCCACGCGCGGTCGAGCACGAGGCCGGGGCCGAGGCGGCTCACCGTCGCCAGCGCCCACGGGTCGAGGATGCGCTGCTCCGGTGAGAACATCCCAAATGGGTCCTGTGGCCCGTCCACATGATACCAATAACACCAACCATGCAGATTTTCCGTCAGCGTGAGTTCCCATACGCCGGATTGCCCGTGTTCATCGGTGCGGCGAACGAGGGGATAACGATGCGGCTCGTTCTGTTGTTCGAGCGTGGCGCAGACACACAGCCAAACCGTCTTTGCCCTCGGCGCGAAAAGCCGGAAAACCG
>CAIQBC010000121.1 GCA_903869955.1 uncultured Opitutia bacterium | reverse complement strand
TCCGGCTCCCGCTTCCCCTGCTCCCCAGCCCTAAGTCTCCTTCTTTTCCCGCATCTCTCATTTCAACTTCACAATTTCCGTCATGATCCCGCTCACCAATTCTCTCCCCGCGCCCACCCTGGCCGACCGTCTCGCCCGCCTCCAGCCCGCGCTCGCCCACGCCGCCCCGCGCCATCATTATTTCTCCGACGGCGCGGTGGCTGCCGACGCCACCCCCGATCCCCTCACCCAGCCCGATCCCGCGTCCGGCGACCCAAGCCTGCTGGCCAACTTCGATGCCACCGCCCGCGCCAACCGCGCCGCCGCGCTCACCCTCCTCCGCGACCCCGCCGAGGCCGCCGCTGCGACCACCCAGCTCGTCCAGCAGCTCAAGGTCCAGCGCGCCACCGCCCTCGTGTCTCACGCCCCGCTCGCCGCCACGCAGGCCCTCCCCCTTTTGACGCCCGCCTGAGCGCCCTGTGATAAATGGGGACGGGTGCCCTCACCACGCATGCGCTCAGGCCCTGACGCATCCGAATCCGAACGGTAGGGACGGCTCTCCGAGCCGTCCGCCGCCGGCCACCTTTCCCCGGCATGGTTCGGCTTGCCAGTGGCGCAGCCGGTCGTTCGCCTCGCCGTGCCCCATGAGTTTCCAAAAGCGCCTCGTCCTCTGCCTTGTGTTCGCCGGGCTGATGCTGGCCGTGCCAGTCGTGCTCTGGTGGCTCGACGCCGCTGGTAAAGCGGCGGTCGCTGCCGCGCAGGAGCGTGTTCGCGCCGCCGGGCTGCCGCTGACGATTGACGAAATCCGTCCGCCGCGCGTGCCCGACGAGGACAATGCCGCGCTGGTCATCGAGAAAATCGGGCCATTGCTGAATGCCCTCCCCGAAATTGATCATAAGAAATTTTCGGATTGGCTAAATGATTTCAAGCAAGCCCATTCCGATGGCTACGGATACGGCGATACTTGGTACCAGCTTGACGCAACCGCCATCCATGATCTGGCCACCGTGCTGGAGACCCAGCCGGCACAAGAGGTGATGGACCTTATTCACGAGGCCATCACCAAAAAGGGCTACAATGCAAGGTATCCCTATGGAGTGGAGCCGACTCCCCCCGTCCCCAATCTGGAATCAATGGTGCAAGCGACTAGGCTATTGCTATGGCATTCACGGTTGGCTGCCAGCCGGGGGCGAACCGACGAGGCGTGTGCCGATGTTTGGTTCATGATGGTGCTGGCTGAGTTTTTGGCCGACGAGCCGATGGTGATTTCTCAGCTCACCCGCGACGGTTTCTTACGGCTGGCACTGGGCGAACTCGAGCTGCTCGCGGCGGATGGCGCGCTTTCTCCGGCGTGGAACCTAAAATTTGCCGACCGCTTGGCGACTTTGAATGTGACCGCCGGCTTGGTGCGTAGCATGGACGAAGAGCGGGTCAGAGGAGCCTGGTTTTTTAGTCGGATTTCAAGCGGCGAGACGCCGCTGCACGATTTCTTGGGAGGAGGTGATCCGCATAGCTTGGAGGATTGGATTGGGTGGATCAAATTACAGCGCTACCACTTGCCGGGGGTGATCAATCTCGAGTCTGCGGACCAAACCGATTTGCTGCGCAAAGCGAGGGGAATCTTGGTGCAGCCATCGCTCGGCTACCAAGCCATGGATAAAAAAATGCAGGCGCTGTGGGAAAATATTCCGGACCGCCAACTGCTCATAAAGAGCTACACGCTCGACCCAAGTTTCTTCATGAGAGCGTTGTGGCGACCTCGGGCAAATATTTTCGTAGCTAGGGTCGGCTTGGCGCTGGAGCGGTATCGGATGGCAAAGGGCGAGTACCCGGCCACCTTGGCAGAACTGGCCCCGGAATTTTTGCGCGAGGTGCCGCTGGATATTTTTACGGGTAAGCCGCTCCTCTATCGCACCGAACCGGGCGGCGCTACCATCTACAGCGTCGGGCCAAACTTGAAGGACGACGGTGGGGTCGAGGACATGGGGACCGAAAAGGACGACCCCGCCTGGCACGTCGGCACAGCCGCATTGCGAAAATTTGCCCCGCCACCGCCGCCACCCGCCACGACGTCCGAAATCCCGTAAACCGCCTCCTCCCACCATTTTCTTTTCCCGCTTGCGCCGCGCGCTGTAAGCCGCGACAACCTTCCTCCCGCCGTGCACGTTTGCGCTGGCGGACGACCGTCCACTTATCACCGCATGCACAGTTTTTCCGAGCAATGCCTCGACATGGCCCGCTCCATTTTGGAGCACAACCTGGACTCGATCCAGCCCGATGGCACCGTCCTGCCCGCCCCGGACGAGCAGCCACGCTCTGACGAGCCGGGTCACGTCGCCCTTGCGCTCGGCGAGTACTTTCGCGCCACCGGCGAGACCGCCCTCAAGGGCCGCGACCTCGTGGACCTCACCGCCCGCTGCCTCACCGCCCAGATGTTCACCGAGCCGGCCGCCGAGAACGGCCTCGCCTACGCGTCGCTCGGCCTCCTGTGCTTCGGCCCCTCCAAGGAGCGCAACCCCGTCTGGGAGCGCCTCGTGCCCGAGACCCAGCAGCGCATTGACAAGTCCCTCCTCCACCGCAGCGACTACGACAACCACTGGCAGGCCTTCAACATCGCCAAGGCCGTCGCGCGCTTCAGCTTCGGCCTCTCGAAAAAGGACGAAACCTCGCGGCTCATCGAGCGCATGGTGGATCGCATCAACTCCACCAGCTCGGCCGGCTTTTTTGATGACTCGACCGAGGGCTTCGGCGGCAATTTCAATCTCTACGGGCTGATGACCTTTGTGTTCGCGCGCTCGGCCCTCCAGCTCCACGCCAACGCCGGCGTCCGCGAGCGCAAGCTTCCCACGCTCCGCACCTACGCCGAGAAATACATCAAAATGATGCCCGACCTCGTGCGCGAGGACGGCCTCGGCTGGGCCTTTGGCCGCGCCGCCGGCGCCTACGGCCAGATGCACTGCATCAGCCTCATCCTGCAGGGCCTGCGCGACGGCTGGATCGTTGACGACCAGAAGCAGAAATATTTCGACGTCCTGCGCCGGCTGTTCGTGTTCTTCTACCAGACCTACCTCGACCAGGAGCACGGCTTCCTCGACCTGCGCGACGGCGAGCGCACCGCCTACTCCCACCACACCACGCGCATGGCGAACTTCGATGCCGCGCGCTATCTCTGCCAGTGGGCGCGCCTCGCCAAGACCGTGTCCATCCCCGCCGGCCCGCCGAAGACCGAGGTGGCACGCACCGTCGGCCGCTTCGTCATCTTCGACAAGTCCAACCGCAAGGAGCAGGGCCTCTTCCTCTACCGCGACGCCGCCAGCGGCCTGCACGCGCAGATCCCGCTCATCAGCTCCGGCCCGCGCCTCACCAGCGACTCGCTTCCCTTCCCCCACTGCCCCGGCGTCTTCGACTGGCCCAACAACGTCTATGTCCCCGTGATGCTGCCCGAGCTGACGTTCAACGTCGGCGGCGTGTCGCACGCCACGCTCCCCGCGTTCTACGGCAAGAACTGCGTCACCGGCCTCGGGCTGCGCAACAGCTTCTATTTCCGCTACGACCAGCCCGAGCTCATCACGATCAAGGAGGAGGTCATCAAGGGCCTCGGCACGGTGAAGGTGCAGTGGAATTTCTCCGGCGGAAAGATCGGCTGCGAGTTTGCCTACACGGTGAAACAGCAGGTCACGCTGGAAAAATTCCGCTTCTCGCTCGTCATCGCCGCGCCGCACTCGAAATACCACGTCCCCGGCGCGCTCACGCTCGGCCCCGAGGGCCACCGCTGCACCGTGGCGAAGGACGATTTCCAGGCCACATGGAAGGAGACCGAGGTCGTGAGCGCCGATGCCACCTACCGCACCAACTACGGCAAGGTCCACTATCTGCAGCATCTCGTCCGCGAGCACCCGCTCATCATGCGCCCCGGCCAGATCTACCACCTCGCCGTGAACTTCGAGCCCGATCTGGCGCATACCGAAAGCTGAGGCTGAAAGGGCGGGTGGTGGGCGGCGGGCCGTGAGCATTCGGAACCACGCGCACTCGCCCCCGGCTGCTTTTCTCCTCGCCACCCGCTGCCCGCTACCCGCTACTTCCCGCCGTCGCATGCTCTCCCGCCGCATCATTCCCTGCCTCGACGTGACCGCCGGCCGCGTCGTCAAAGGTGTGCGCTTCCAGGAGCTGCGCGACGCCGGCGACCCCGTTGAATCCGCCGCCGCCTACGACGCGCAGGGCGCCGACGAGCTCGTCTTCCTCGACATCACCGCGTCCAGCGACGGCCGCAAGATCATGCACGATGTCGTCGCCGCCACGGCCGAGCGCTGCTTCATGCCCCTCACCGTCGGCGGTGGCCTCCGCACCGTGGCCGACATCGAGGCCATGCTGAAGGCCGGCGCGGACAAGGTCT
>CAIQBC010000120.1 GCA_903869955.1 uncultured Opitutia bacterium | reverse complement strand
TGGAGTGCGCCGCCGCCCTTCGAGAGTGACGGTCTCTCGTTAATCCCCCTTCAAACCAACAAACGGCAACATCGAAGAGATGCCTCTGGCAGCCTAAATAGCCGCCACGTTCGCCCGCCGACACCTGCTAGGTGAAGCGAACGACGACAGCAGGAATAGCGCGCGGTGCCGTCCGCGGATTGCGCGCCGTATCTTCACCCGGGGACTGGCCGGTCGCAAAGCGCGTGTGGTGGCGTGCGACCAGCGAGATTAAAATCACACTATAAGGGTAGACGTGGCACGCAAAGGCCGGGGACACGTGGGTTCAACTCCCACCACCTCCACCATTTTTTCTCCTCTGTAGGGGAAATTTCCGAAGCTAGGTTGCCAGTTGACGTGGCAACCTAAGCATGACCCACGACCAATCGTTCACCGTTTCCCGGTTCCAAAACCGCAACGGCGTCTCCTCGTGGCGGGTCTCCGGCTACCTTGCCGGCGTCCGCCTCCGCAAAAACTTCCCCACCCGTGAGGAAGCAGCCGCAGAAAAGTCCGTCCTGGACTTGAAGGTCCTCCAGTGCGCCCCCGGCGGCATCCGGTCCGCGACCACGTTCCTGACCGATGACCAGCTTCGCGAGGCCGAGACCGCGTTCCGCCGCCTCGCCGCCAAGCCCAAACCCCTCGCGTTCTACCTCGACTACGCGTTTGCCAACTACCGCGCCCCCGAGTTCGACCGCCCGCTTGATGATGCCGTGACCGACTACTGGGCGTCCAAGGAGCGTGAGCGAGACCGCGGCCTGATTTCCGCCTGCCAGGTGGAGAGCATCGAAAAGGAACTCACCTTGTTGAAGTCCCATTTTCCACGCTGCTCGGTCGCGCAGCTTACCGCCGCGCAGCTCTTGGTTTTCTGCGAGCGGGGAATGCCCGCCCTCAAGACCCAGAATAACCGGCGCGGCATCCTCAGCACCTTTTTCAAGTTCGCCCTGCAAAAGGATTGGATCGCAAAAAATCCGGTCGAAAAGGTGCCGCACCATCGGATTGCCCACCGGCGCGGCTCCGCCAAGACCCTTTCCGCCCAGCAGTCGGCCGACCTCATGGCCCACGTTGAAGGCTACCGGGGTGGGGCGCTGGTTCCCTATTATGCCCTCTGTCTGTTCGCCGGTATCCGGCCTTGTCTGAAAACCGGCGAGATTTCCAAGCTTCGTCCCGAGCACGTCCGGCTCGACACCGGCATCATCCGCATCGAGCCCGAGGTTTCCAAAGTGCGGATGTCCCGCAACGTGACCATCCATCCCAATCTCGCGGCTTGGCTCCGTGCCTACCCGCTGGAGCGGTTCCCCATCATCGTCCCGGCCAACTTCCAGAACATCCGCGCCAAGATCGCCAAGCAGTTTGGCCTGTTGCACGACATCATGCGGCACACCTTCATTTCGATGCACGTCGCCAAATTCCGCTCCATGGGTGAGGCCGCTTTGCAGGCCGGCAACTCAGAGAGCATCATTCGCAAGCACTATCTCGACTTGAAGACGCCGGCCGAGGCCGAGGAGTTTTTCGGCATCCTGCCCGCGCGCCAAATGCCTGCCACCGAAGCCGCGCCGCTGGCGTTCCCGCCCCAGCCGGCCGCGCTGGCGGCCACCGGCTGATACACAGCCATCGCCTCGTCGCAGGAGCCACCCCGCGCCCGCGCCATACCCCGGCGTGGGCGTTGCCTTTTTGCCCCGGTTGACACGCCGCCCTTGGCATGAACCCGACAATCACCGCCTCTCCCATCACGTCCCAGCTCATCGACATCGTTGCCCTTCGCACCTGCGGCATCTTCCCGACCGCGCGCCCACCGTCCATCCGCACACTGCGCGAGTGGACCCGGCTGCGGCTCATCCCGCATCACCGCGTCGGGCATTTTGTCTGGTTCGATCCGGCCGAGGTGTCTGCGCACATCCGCACCAAGCTGAAAGTCCCCGCCCGAGGGTGACACGGCCAGCGTCCATGTGACCGTTTCGGCTTCCAACTGCACGCTTGTCGGTCAGTTTTGAACCGTTGTGTGCATCTGCGGTTAGGCCGTACGCGTGGCGAACAAGTCCGTCGAAAATCTTCAAAATCAGAGAAAAAAGGCGGAAGCGTTGCGGACCTGCGTGAAAACACCCCCCGTACTGGCTGCATCCGTGGGCAGTCCGGCCCCGGTGCCGGCCCCGGAACCGACGCCGGCCAGCGTGAAACTTGCGCCGGCGCCCGCAGGACCTCCGTCCTCTGACAAAGGGGCGCAAAGGTGCGACCGCTGAGCTTATTCCATTCGGCGTTAGGCCCGTGACGAAGTATTAGGACTGCCCCCATCTGGGGGCAGTCAAAAATCTCACACTTTTTTTTCAGGAAAGTGCGATTTTTTTAGGTGATTTGGAAATCCGTGGGAAAATAGGTGAAGATATGAACCACCGTTTCCAATTCACGACTTCCGAGTGCCGGATAAAGACCCACGCAGCAGCGTGTGGTTGGGAGCTACGTTGTGTTGGAGGCCCATGCGCCAGGCTGTGCCCCAATCCGAAAGGCATGGAGCCATGAACCGGCCCGGCATATCACCCGAGGCGCTTGCCGCCGCTGGCGTCCGCGAGGTCGAGGCCGACGAATCCTTGGTCCTTGTCGGCCACAGCGCGGCCGGCCTTCTGATCCCCTACCTCACCCACGCCGGCGTGCCGGTTCAGGTCAACGGCAAGCCGTTCTATCGTCTCCGGGTCATCTCGCCGCGAGAGGGCGGTGCAAAATATCTTTCCCCGCGCGACTCTGGTTGCCAGCTCTACATGCCGCCCGGTCTCCGGGCGTTGCTCACGCCCGGCTGCGTGCTCGGATTGACCGAGGGTGAATTTAAGGCCATGAGCCAGGTTGAGGCCGGCTATCCTTGCGTTGCCATCGGCGGAATTTCTTCCGCTTGTCCTCGGAACGCAGCCGGCGATCCGGTGCTACTGCCCGCGCTGGCCGCGCTCCTTGCCCAATTTCAAATCTCCAAACTCGCCTTCATAGGCGACAACGACACCGCGCTCATCGCAGATTTTTCCCGCGAGGCGGTGAAGCTCGCCAAGCTGGCCGGTGTGCCGGTGATCCTGCCGCGTATCCCATACAGTGCGCCCGGCAAAGGCCCGGATGATCTGCGTGAAAAATGGGGCGCGGAGTTTACCGCCCGGTGGCAGACAATCCTCGACTCCGCCGAGCAGGTCATGCCCACGTCAACGCCCGCCGCCCTCGCCGTGCGCTTGCTTCGCCGCGAGGCCGGGTCATTCGCCAAACTCGACGCCAGCGCCCTCGACAAGCCCAAGGAGCGCTTGGTGAAGCTCGCCGCTGCCATAGTCGGCGATGCCCTTGCCGCCGCCGATATTGAGCAATTCGCGGTCGATGTGCTGTGCATCAGCAAAACTGTTTTCCGCTCCGCCGTGAAAGCCCACGTCGAGGCAGCAAAACGAGAGGCCGCGGAGCGGTTCGCGAAAGATGCCCTCGCCGTATTCGACCTCGACGGGCCGAATCCGCTTTTCTTCGATGGCTCCCATTACTGGCGGCGGGAGGCAGACGGTGCGTTTGGTCGGCTCTGCCGGGAGGATGCACGTCTGCACCTCAATAAGGCCGGTCTGACAAAAAAAGCCGGTGACCCTTCGCCTTGCGACTCTGCCTTGCACACTTTGCAGAATCGCAATCGTGTGGACTACGCTGGCCCACTTTGTGGCCGCCCCGCCGGCCTGCACCACGAGAACGGCCTGCGCGTGCTCGCCACCCGTGGCCCGGTATGGATCGAGGGCATGGGCGGATAAGCTGTGGGGATGGAAACGATCACCACGGAGCTGATGGCGGACGGGCAGAAGCGGGACCGGCGGGGCCACCGGATCACGACGCCGGAGCGGCGGGCGGAACTGCTGCTCGCGTATGAGGCGAGCGGGCTGAGTGGGGCGGCGTTCGCGCGGCGGGAGGGGATCGCGTACCCGACCTTTGCGACCTGGGTGCAACGCCGCGCCGCGGGGACCACCCAAGCTCCGGCCAAGCCGCCGCCGGCGAACCGCCCGGTGCGTTTCACCGAGCTGCGGCTCGCCGCGCGCAGCCCACTGGAAGTGGTATTGCCCGGAGGCCTGGTGGTGCGCGGCACGGACGCCGGGGCCATGGCGGCCCTGGTCCGGGCGCTCGGCGGGACCTGACCGATGTTCGGCTTCCCCGCCAACCTGAAGGTCTGCCTGGCCGTCGAGCCGGTGGACATGCGCAAACAGTACGACGGCCTGTGGAGCCTGGCGACCGAGCACCTGCAGGAGGATCCCCGGCAAGGCGCGCTGTTTGTCTTCACGAACCAACGCCGGGACCGACTCAAGCTGCTGTACTGGGACGGCACCGGGGTCTGGGTGTTCGCCAAGCGATTGGAAAAAGGCCGCTTCACCTGGCCCCACCGCCGTGACCGCCGGAAACTGACCCTGCTGCCCGAGGCGTTGACGATGCTCCTGGCCGGCATTGACCTGAAGGACGGGTGTCAAAAAGCATGGTATGAAAGGTCAGGATAGGTTGGCATATAGCTTGCTATCAATGGCATGAGTGAATGATGCCGCCCAGCTCTCCGCCGAAAACCTCGCCTTGAAAGAGGAACTGGCCGTGCTGCGCGCGCAAATCGCGTGGCTGAAGCAGCAGCTCTTCGGTGGGGGCCAAAGCGAGCGGCTGGACCGGGCGCAACTGCTCCTGAAGCTCGGAACCTTGGAGGCGCTCGCGGCCACGACCGCGACCCGCACCGTGACGTATGAGCGGGCGCGGCCCGCGCCGGAAAAACGACCCGTGCCGGCCGAGACCTTCGCGCAGCTGCCGGTCAAGGAGACCATCGTGATCGAGCCGCTGGAGGTGCAGGCGGAGCCGGCGGCCTATGAGCAGATCGGCGAGGAACGCACCTTTGAGGTGGATGTGACCCCGCCGCAGCTCTTCAAGCGTCAGATCATCCGCCCGAAGTATCGGCACCGGCAGGATCGCAGTCTGCCACCGGTGGTGGCCCCCGCGCTCGCGCGGCCTGTGGCTGGCGGTTACGCCTCGGCGGGCTTGCTCGCGTGGGTGGCCCTGAGCAAATACGTGGATCACCTGCCGCTCTACCGGCTGGAAAAGATGTCGGCCCGGTGGGGTGCGACGCTCCCTCGGCAGACGATGGCCGACTGGATCCGGCTCACGGCCGACTGGCTGGAGCCGGTCTATCGGCAGATGCACCAAGAGTTGCTGGCCGGGGATTATGTGCAGGCCGATGAAACCCCGGTCAAATGTCACGACCCGGATGAAAAGCGGGGTGGCACCACTCAAGGCTGGCTGTGGGTGCTGAGCCGGCCCGGCGGTGACGTCGTGTTCGACTGGCGGCTGTCCCGCCGGCATGGCGAGCTGACGACGTTGCTGACCGACCACTACCAAGGGATCCTGCAATCCGACGGCTACGAGGCGTATGCCGGCTATGCCCGCACGCATCCCGGCGTGGTCTGGGTCGCGTGCTGGGCGCACGCGAGGCGGAAGTTCTTTGAGGCGCAGGCTGAGTCGCCCAAGGCGGTGCGGGTGGTGCTGCGGCTGATCGCCCGGCTCTACCGGCTCGAACGCCAGTGGGACGAGGCCGGTGTCACCCCGGCGGACCGGAGGCGGTTGCGGGCCGCGGGCTTCGCCCGCACCCTGGCGTGGCTGCACGCACTGGCCTTGCGCCTGCGGGAGCGCAGCCGGCCTCGTGCGCTGCTCGGTCAGGCGTGCCATTACCTGCTCGCCCACTGGGCTCCGCTCACGGCACATGTCCGGTGCGGACAGACCAAGCTCGACAACAATCTCGTCGAAAACGCCATCCGGCCCTCGGCGATCGGCAAGAAGAACTGGCTGTTCATCGGGCATCCCGACGCCGGCCAGCGCTCCGCCATCCTCTACTCCCTCGTGGTCTCCTGCCAGCGCCACGGGAAAGACCCGCTCGCCTACTTGCGCGATGTCCTCTCCCGCCTGCCGGCCATGACGAACCGGGATGACCTTGGTGCGCTCACGCCGGCACGCTGGCAGCCGCCGGTCGCGCGCTGGGCGGCCGGGGCCGTCGCGGCTTGATCGTCCTCCGGCCTGGTCAGCGTTACGGTTCATCGGTTCATCGGGACTTCGTAATGCTCAGCATTACGATCTCTGGTCATTTCCCGTGCGGTAAAAAGCGCGAGGATTGGGAACCGTATCGTGCTCCGGCGCGCGGTGCTGGACGCGTATCTCGGTGCGGAAGGGAGCTCAAAATGAAACCGCGCATCTCTGCTCACACCCTGGCAAAGCTCGCCCGCGCGATTGCCGCCGGGTTCTGGCCGGCCAACGGGATCTTTGGCCCAGGTGAATTTCTGCGGCTGAGCGCAAGCGCGCGTCGGCACTTTCGGCGCAGTCATCGCCGGATGGGGGGTTCGTCATGAGTGCCGCCGATGGGCAGCCGGCGCCCGAGAACGCCGGCAGCGTCGTCAAATATCACCCGCCCGCCGCCGCCCTAGATCTGACGGCCGGAGCACCGGACGGCTCGACAAAGGCGAAACCGCTCACCGTCTGGACGCCTGCGCAGTTCCTCAGCCACATTCCTGACACGTCCGCCATTCTCTTGGGTGATGGGCTGGTTGAACGCGGCTCGTGGACTTCGCTGGTGGGCATCGGCGGCTTGGGGAAAACCCGGATCACCCTTTGGCTGTGCATCTGCCAGATCCTCGGGCGCGAATGGTGCGGCCTGCCCACACGGGGCGAACCACAAAACGTGCTCTACCTTTCAACAGAAAACGGTCTGCGCCGGTGGAAAACTGACCTGCAGCGGATGCTCTCGGTGCTCACTGAATCCGAGCGGGCCAAAGTGGAAAAGCATCTGCGCATCATGGCTCTCACGGCTGAGGAGGACGGGGACTTGGATTTGGGAAACGATCTGAGCGTGGTCCGCATCGGTGCAACTTTGCGCGAATTTCGTCCCGGCCTCGTTATATTTGATCCCTTCGCCGACATGGTGGATGGCGACGAAAACAAAACGGCAGACCTCGTGACGACGCTACGCAAACTGCGCCAAACCGTCCGCGCCAATGCGCCGGCCGCCGCCGGGATTATCGTTCACCATGCCCGCACGGGAGCGGTCAATATCGTGCAAGCCGGAGACAATTTTTCCGCCGGGAACTTTGGGCGGGGGAGCAAAGCCCTGTATTCGTTTGTGCGCTGCGAAATCCAACTGGCACCGGGAAGTCGGGACGATGACACTCTCCTCCTTCTGGCGTGCGGAAAAAATAACAACGGCGAGAAATTCAAGCCGCGGGGCATCGTCTTCAACCCTGAGACGTTCGCCTATGCAGTTGACCCCACTTTCGACCTAGCCACATGGAGGGCGGATGTGAGCGGCACGCGCGGAAACAAAACGGCGAGCATAGCCGACGTGGTTGAGGCCGTGCGCAGCCTTGGCGGCACGGGGGGTAACACCATCAAGGCCGGAAAAATCTGCGAGCTCGTCCATGAGGACACCGCAGCCTGTGCTCGCACGATCAAAACGCGCATCAAGGAGGCGGTCAAAGAGGGCTACCTCCGTGCCGCCGTCACACCTCGGGGAGCCTACGCCCTCGGCCCCAAGCCGCTCCCCAAATGAACCCCAGCCAACCTCAATCCGTGCAGAAACGTGCATTGCACGAAACAGCACAAAAGCCGCCCGGAATGGTTTCATGCAAGTGCAACCTCTGAAGAACTCAGTCAGGTTTGGGAGAGGCCGACAAACACCGAGCAGGGCCGAAAAACCCCGATTCTTCGAGGGGGAAGCTCCCCGTGATGGCAGCGCGGCCGGTGGCGGGCCGGATTGGGAGTTCAGAGGCCGTGGTGGGGCTGATTCGCATAGGTTTGGGAGGATTTTGAGGGCGGTTTAAGGGTGGTTAAAGCGGCCCTTAAGCCTCCCATAGTGGACGGCAAAATGGGGCCGAGAATGCGCGATCAGACGAACAGGGTTCCCACCTCCGTGGCCTTGGCTCGCACGCGGCTGAACTGGACGATCTCCTCCATCGTCGCGCCCTTGTCGCGGAACTGGTAAAACACCGTCTCGCCCAGCAGGCAGTAGCTCCACTCCCGCCCGCCGCGCTGCTCCGGCGGCAGCGCGTTCACCCGCTCACACCACGCGACCGCCGCGCGCTGCTTCCGCACGACATCGGCCTGCGTCAGCATCCCCTGCGCCTTCGTCTCGGTGAGCCAGATGCCCGTGGGTGTCCGCACCAAAAAGTCCGGCGAGTAAAACCCCGGCAGGCCGCTCTCCTTGACGTAGCGCAGCCGCATGAACAGGTGCTTTTGCTCGTTCACCTTGCAGAACGCCTCGACCGTCGCGTCGACGTTCGCCTTTTCCATGAACGCCAGCTCGAACCCGCCGTTGCGCGACGGAAACGGCAGCCGCTCGTAAATGCACTTGGCGACGGCGAGCGAGCTGGACTCGCGCACGTTCAGCTTCGCCACCTCGGACAGCCGGCGCGGCCTCACCTCCGCCGGCGCGGTGGTCTCGGACGCCGTGAGTTCGGGCAGCTTGCGCCCGAACTGCTGGATGATGTGGTTCGCCACCGGGTCGAGCTTGAGCAGCCGCCAGTCCTCGCCCTCCTGCGGGTTGAACTCCACGCCGAACAGCCGCCGGCGGATGAACTCGTCCACCCAGCCCGCCAGCACCGGCAGGTTCACTTGCATATAGGGAAACGCGCTGATGTTGGCGAACTTGTTGCTGCTCCCCGTGACCGGCTCGCTCAGGCTCTCCCCGATGCGCCGCGCCATCCGGCCGAGAAAATCATTGTAGCCGGTGGCGGTCATGATGCCCCCGTCCACGCGGTAGTCGCCAAACTGCGTCCCGGTTTGCACGTCGTGCGAGCGGAACACGTCGCCCTTGCCGATGGTCGCCCGCAGCCTGGCCAGCTCCATCGGGAACACCTCCAGCGTCGCCACGTCGAGCGACCGCTGCACCAGCTCCTCGTCCTGCTCGCGCAGCACCACCGGCACGGCGAAATCAAACTCCTCGTAGCCCTCGCGCAGCCCCACCGACAGCAGGTCGCCCGTGCTGCGCGCCGCCTCGTCCTTGATTGCAGCCCACGCGAATTCGTAGCCGTCGTTCCGCAACTGTTCGTAGAAATCCGCGAATCGTGGGTGCTCCACCACGCTGAGCACGTCAATCATGCTCGACGGCTCCTGCCCTTGGCGGATGCACTCGCGGTTCTCACGCTTCTCCTCCTCAAACTCGTTGCCGCGCCACATCAGGCGCAGACCACGCCCAACAATTTGCTCCAACAAAATTGGCGCTCCCGACGTCCGCAGTGGCACGATCACGCAGATGTTGTTCACGTCAAATCCCTCGCGCAGCATCAGCACGCTGACCACCACACGCGGCTTGGCGTGGGCGTCCATGTCGAACAGCCGCTCACGCAGGACGCCCCAGTCCGCCTCGGACAACTCGCCGCGCCGGTTTGAGTCCACGCGCAAGATTTCGTCCTCGTTCAGGCCGAGGTCGCGCAGAAACGCCTCCACCAGCGGCGTCACGCTCGTGTCCTCGCAGACCACGAGCATTTTTGGGCACCGCGCCCGGTCGAGCGCGCCGAAATCCTTTTCCAGCTTGTCCAGTTTTGCCAAGCCCGCGCGCAGCATCACGCGCTGACCCTCCGCCAGCACCGGGTTGCCGTGCTCGTCGCGGTCGGCCGTGAACTGCAATTCCTCGTTCGACAGCGCGCCCAGCTCGCGCCGTTTGTCCAGCACGAGCGACTTCACCAGCCCCAGCCGCATCGCTGCGCGCAAATCGAAGTCCGCGATGATGTGCGGGAAATAGACCGCCTTGGCCTTCTTGCCCGTGCCGACCTGGTTGTAGGGTGTGGCCGAGAAATCCACTTGGATGAACCGCCGGCCCTTCGGCTCGGCGATCAGCCGCAGGCTTTTCTGCCACTCGACCTCCGTGATCTCGCCCTCGCTCTTGAAGTCATGGACATGGTGCGCCTCGTCGTTGAACACCAGCAGCCCCGGCAGCTCTCGCAGATAGTGCATCACGCTGCCGCGCTCAAACCGCCGGTTCAGCACCTCCAGCGAGTTGCCCGCGCTCGTCCCCGGCGAGAGCGGCAGCACCGCCGCCGCCACCACTTTCGGGTCGGGTGCGATGCCCGGCGTTTCCACCTCGTTCTCCGGCTCGATTTCCTCGCCCGCGTCCACCAGCGCGTGCCAGTTGCAGATGCCGATCAGCCCGCCCGCCGTGACTTTCCGCCCCAGCTCCTCCTTGGGGCACACGTTGCCCTGCACGAAACGAAACACCTCCTCGCGATAGGCGTCGGGCACGAACAGGTCGGCGTTCCGCGCCAAGTCCGACGTTTCCCACTCCAGCTTGCCGCCGCGCTGTTTGCCGCAGAAGGCGTCCAGCAGCCGCTGATAGACGATCAGCCCCGGTGCCACGATGAGGAAGTTCTTGGTGAACCGCGCGTCGTCCGGCGCGCGCGCCGCGTTGAGCACCTGCCAGTAGAGCAGCGCCTGCAACACCCACGTCTTGCCCGTGCCGGTCGCCATCTTGAGGCAATATTTCGGATGCGCGCCGCTCCGCAGCACCTCCTCCATTCGGCGGGCCGTCAGCTCCCCCTCTGGGGCGATTGCCTGATAAAGCTCGTGCAGGGTCGCGGGCGCGAGCACCTCGTGCGCGTAGATCGTGTGGAGGATCGCCTGCCGCTGGCCCTCGTGGAAATTGATCGCCCGCGCGTCCATGCAGTCCTGCTGAAACCACCAGCGCAGCAAGTCCGCCGTGACCGGCGTGACTTTTTCCAGCATCGGCGCGCTGCCTGCCTCCAGTCCCGCGCACTCGGCCTGGATGATCGGGTGCAGCGCGCGCACCAACGGCGAAGGCGACGTCATGGCGCTGCTCATGGCGCGACCTCCTTCACCACCTCCGCCTCGAAGCCGAACACGTCCACCACGCGCACGCACACGCGGCGCGGGCCGGCCTTCACCGGCAGCCCGCTCAACTGCGCCTTGGTCACGACGTGCAGCGGATCGTCGTCGTTGGCGGTGTTGCCCCGGTAGTCCTGCCACACCGAGCGGAACACCTCGCCGTCGTAGTCCGGGTCAACGCTCCAATACTCCACCAGCGCCAGCGGGTCGCGGTCGGCCACCGCGCGCAGCCGCTCCTTGTCCTTTACCTCCAGGTTGAGCGCGTCGGGCGAGAGCAGCACGTAGTTGTCGAGCTCCACTGTGAGGATTTCGCCGCTGGGCAGCGTTTTCCGCCCGATGGGTTTGATCGTGACATATTGCAGCGAGGAGAAGCGCACCGCGTCGGCCGTGAGCTTCTCGCCCTTCTTTTTGAGCTGGTCGAGCAGGTCGGGCGGGATGACGAGCACCTCCAGTTTCGGATCGTCCAGGCTGGTAATGACTTCGCCGATGTCCGGCGTGAAATTCCAGCCGAGCACCACCACCTTGTCCCAGCCGCCGAGGTGCGACGCGCGCAGCTCCTGCGCCTTGTTCAGCGTCGCCAGTCCGGTGAGCTTTTGCGGCGAGTCCACGAGCACGAGCGTGCGCGGCGCGACCTTGCCGAGGTTGCGGCCGGGATTGTCCTCCGGCGCGAACGGCAGCGCGCCGTAGAGCCGGAGAACGATAGCCGCCAGATCGCGCACGAGAAAACTCCTGCCCAGCGTCGAGCGCGCGGCCTCCACCTGATAGTCGCCGATGGCTTGGTGGAAAAACGGCTGCGCGTTCTGGTCAATCAACCGCTTCCGCATGATCATGCACGCCGGCTTGCCGAGGTCGGAGGTGATCCAGCGTCGGCCGAGTCGTTCCGCGACGGCGGCAGTCGTGCCGGAGCCGCCAAAGAAGTCGGCGACGACACCCCCGCTCGGGCACGACGCACGGAAGATGCGCTCTAACAGCCCTTCGGGCTTTTGCGTGCCGTAACCCGTCTGTGGGTCAGAACTGCGGAAAACCAGATCGATGTCGTCCCAAGTATCGTTGAGAATGGCTTGCTTGATCAAACGGTTGCCACGCCTTTCAAGGAAAAATTTAATTCGAACATTCCCTGTCTTCGTTCTTTCGACACGTCCCTCCAGTTCGAGCTTCGAGATGGATTCGTCCGTGTAATCGCCCTTGGGGCTTGTCCAATAATAGCGGCCTTGGTCATCGATCTTCACCCCCGTCGGCAATTTTTCGCGCCCGTTGGAAATCTCGATGTAGGAGATTTCTTCCTTAAACTGCTTCTCAAAGTGGTAGGACTCTGACTTGGAGTAGAAAAAAACTGATTCGTAGTTGCGAGGATACTGAGTAGCCCTCCCCTTTGCGCCCAAGCTGTTTTTGATCCAGATGATTTCGTTCCTGAAATTATCCCGTCCGAAGACTTCATCCAATGTCGCTTTGACGTAGTGCCCGACGTTGCGATCCAGATGCACATAGATCGAGCCTTGCTCGGAAAGGAGTTCACGCATGAGGCAGAGGCGCGGCACGATCATGGCGAGGTAGCTGGCCGTGCCTTCCTCCCAAGTGTCGGAGTAGGCGAACTGCTCCATCACCGTCGGCTTTTGTTCCATATCTCCGCCGGGCAGCGTGATCTTCGTCCGGTAGTCGGCCTTGGAGTCGAAGGGCGGGTCAATGTAGATGAGGTCAATTTTCCCGCGCAGCGACGGCGTGTGTGCGTCGCCCGCCAGCAGCGCGGCCATCGCCAGCAGGTTGTCGCCGTAGATGAGCCGGTTCATCCATGCGCCCACCCCCGCACCCGGCGCGTGCAAAGCCAGATTTTGGGCGGCGGCGTCCTTGGCGGGGATGACCAGCTCGCGGGTTTGCAGCGCGATACGGCTGCGGCCGTCGAGGCCTTCAAGAATTTGCTCCGCCCGGCGCTTGCCGGTGCGGACGATGTCGGGAAGCAGTTCGAGCAACGAACGCGCTTTCGCGGGCGGCGGGGCATCGGGCATGGCGGGTGGAAAAAGTTGGGCGGGGAAAAGTCGGCGAGGCGCGGCGAGTCCACCCACGTAGCGACGGCATGGCAAGCCTCGCATCTGGCGCTCGGAATGTTTTGTGCCAAGGCAGCGCCTTCACCGCAGCCACGGCCACAGGGCGTCAGCCCGTAAGATCGCGTTCACCGCCTGTCCAACGTGCGCGCCGGCCGGCATGGCCTCGGTGCGCGCTCCATCATCGTGTCGGCGAGCAGAGCGGCCACGCGGTGCAAATTCTCCCACTGCCTGGTTGTCATCTCCTCGCGGTGCGCCTCGCAGATCGCGCCGAGCACGGCCGCCACAGCGTCGAGCTTCGCCGCCAATGTCGCCCCGCCGATGCGCAGTTCCACTTTGGCCGCCGTCTTCGGCAGCCACCGCGCCCGCTGGGCCTGGAGTTCGCCAGCCATCGTCAAAACGGCCCCTCGTTGAACGCCGGCACCGCCGCCCGCTCCTGCCGCAATTTTTTCTGGTGCCGGCTGGCCATCGTGAGGTGGCGTTTCCATACCGCGTCGGGATCGAGCGTGTCGAGCGCACCACCGCCGGCCGAGGCCGCGCCGGCGAAGCGGTCGCGCGCCAGCTTGTTCCGGCCGTGGCCATAGAGCGCGCGCTCGTGCCAGTCCGCCTGCCGGGCGAGGTTGTAGGTGCGATAGTCCTCCTGGCATTTGACCCACTCCGCGCTCGCGTCGAGGTCGTCGGGCGACGCCAGGTGGGTCAGAAAAACAAACAGCGCCGTCGTCTCGGCGTCGCCGAAACGCGGGTCGCTGGTCGAGTCGGACTGCGGCCCGCGCACGGCCTCCATGCAGCGCCGCGTGATCTCGCGGCGCTTCGCCAGGTCGCCGACGCCCCAGCCGTTCACGCGGCAGGCCGCCGGCCAGAGCCGGGCGTGGTAGAGAGTGCGCGCACCGGGCTTCATCGCTCACCTGCCCGCTGGCTGGATCGTGACCGCGCGCAGCTCTTTCAGACCCCAGCTCGTGCCGAGTTTCTTCATGAGCGCGACGCGGAAATTCCGCTCGTCGTCGGTCGGGTGGTCGATCTTGCAGGACGCCTCGAAGGTGCGGACGATTTGCGCGCGCTCGACGAGGTCTTCTTTGGTGGGTGTGGTAGCCATTGGTTTGGTGTTTTGAGTTTTGAGTTATGGGTGAAAAAGTGGTGCCGGTCTCTCCCGGCTGTCGCCCTACTTACCGGGCACGAAACCGGCCTCGTGGCCGGAAATTTGCAGGAGCCCGCGCGCCTCGGTGGTCATGCGATCCTCCGCGAGCGCGCAGAGCGGCTCGCCGTTGTCGTCGCACGACCGGCCGGCGAGGTCGTCCGGCCCGCGCAGCGCCTCGCGCAATGCGCGCGCCTTCTCCTCCGTCAGCACGGCGACTTGGAAAATCGTCGCGCCGCGCGAGTGCCTGACCCGCGCGTCGAGCCGGTGCCCGCCCAGCCGCCTCGGCGTCACGATCAGCGTCGTGCCGTCGTTGAGTTTGATTTCGGTCGCGATCACGACGCGCCTCCCTCGTCGTCGGCCATCACCGCTGCGTCCACGGACTCCAGGTCAACCTGTCGCAGGTGCGCAGCCCTGATCTCCTTCGAGCCGCGCGCCGTCGCCAGCCGCCGCGCTTTCTCCAGCTTGTGGATCAGGATGCGGATGCCCCACTGCGTGCCGCCCCATTTTTTGAGCATCGGCCACGCGGCCACGTCGTCGGCCAGGGAGAACTCGCGGGCAAACTTCAGCAGGTCGGGCTCCTTCAGCCGCTGCTCCAGGCGCAGGATTTCGTCCTCGCCGCCGATGCGGCCGAGGAACTGCTGCCAGAAGGGGTCGCTGCCCGTGATCACGCGGCGGAAGGTCGGCACCCAGGTGAGGATGATGCAGCAGCCTGTCTCCTCCTGGAGCTCGTGGAGATAGCTGAAGACCTCCTGCCGCTCGTTGCCCAGCCCCGGCCGCAGCACGCGCTGGACGTTGTCGATGATGATGCAGCGCCGTTTTTTCTGCTCCCCGCCCGCCAGCGACTCGATGGCGCTGTTGCCCTTCAGGAACGCCTCGATGGCCAGCTCCTTCTCGCCGACGCTCAGGGACGCGGCCGAAAGGTAGCGCTGCGCCAGTTTTTGCACGAAGCGCGCGCGCGTGGGCCGCGACGGTGCCTCGATGTGCACCGTCTCCAGGTGGTTGTTGAGCACCTCGTAGTGCCGGCCGCACTGCGTCTTTTGCGCGCCGGTGTCGCCCTCGACCGCGCCCCACGCGGTGCTGGAGGCAAACGTGCGGCGGCCGGCGACGTAGGTGTTGAACAGGTGCCAGTTTTCCGTCTCGACGAACGGGATGCTGCCCGCCTCCTCCATCCGGCGCGCGTGTGCGCGGAGCGCGCCCATGTAGCGCTTGAAGGCCGCCGTGTCGCCGCCGCCCTTGAAGTAGTGGCCGCCCGCGACCTGATACCAATACTGGTCGCTCGGCTCCTTGCCGGTGCGGTCGCGCAGGCCCAGCGAGCGGGCGATGCGGTGGAGCACCGCGTGCTCGCCGCCGCAGCGCGTGCGAACGAAGAAATGCAACCACACCGCGTCGGCGCGGATGTCCTCCGGGTAGTGGGCAAATTTCCTCTCGATCTCGGCCGCGCCGCCGGCGAGGAAGCGGCGCTCCGCCATGTAGGGCGTGGGCGCGCTCGGTTCGCGGACGGCGATTTCGCCGCCCGGCGGGGTTGCCGGCTTGCCGCCGGCCGTGGGTTTGGGTTCGGTGCTCATGTTGTTGGGTTGTCGGTCAAGAATCGTCCTGGCTGGCCCCGTAGAGGCCGCCTGAAGTGGTGGTTAGGGCCGGCTCCAGCGCCGCCTCCGCCTGCGCGATCTCCGCGTCCACGGCCGCGCGGCGGGCCTGCTTGGCGCGCATCTCCGGCTTCGTCGCCTCCGGCAGCCGGCGCTCGGCGAGCCGCGAAAAGACGGTGTCGTTGACCGCGTTGTTCTCCGCGTCGCGCCGCCACAGCGGGCGCGCGGCGGCCAGCACCGGCGCGAGCAGCTCCCGGTGCGCCTGCTGCCGGCGTCCGGCCGCGCGGGCGAAACCCTCGGCGTCGGCCTTGCTCGGCACGAGCACCCGTTCGCACGCGCCGAGGTAGCGGCCCTTCGCGTCGCACGCGTGCAGCTTCGCCGGGTCAATCGCGCTGACGAAGACGGCGTATTTCTCGCCGGGATCGAGGCGCTCGCGCCGGCCCTCGGCGTCCACGCAGACGCCGCTGTAGTGGTGCTCGTCCGGGCCGGTGGCCTCGTCCTCGAAGTGGAAGTCGCCGTCCTTGCCGACGCGCTTGTCCTGCGCGTGCTCCATCCCGATCAGCGCGGGCAGCGCGTGCGCCGGCAGCGGCGTGAGCGTCGGGTGGTAGCCGTTAAAAACCTCGGCGGGCGAGAGCCGGCGCGCGCCCGTGAGGCGCGGGTTGTCGGCCAGCCGTCGCTCGATGATGGCGCGCTCGTCCGGCGCGAACTGCGCGAGGCTCGTCTGCGGCTCCAGCTCCTGCCCCTCGTGCATCCGCCAGAGCGGGACGAGGAAGCCGCACGCCTCCCAGCCTTCGAGGTCGTGGTCGGTGCGCCGGTTCATCCTGTCCTGGATCGCGTCGGCCACGCCGATGGCCTGCCACAGCGGCGGGGCCGGCAGCCGCAGCAGCTCGCGCTGCGCGGGCGGCAGCGCCAGCATCGCCTTCTGAAGCTGCGTGAGGTGGTGCTCGCGGCCGTGGAGTTCCTCCGGGCGGTCAACGCGGGAGTTGCTGCCCGTCTGCGCCGGCAGCAGCAGGCGGTCGCTTGTCTCGATGTGGACGAGGTGGCCGAGCGACTCCAGCGCCGCCTTGAAACGCGGGTTGCCGCCGCTCTGGCCGCCGTAGAGTCCGGGCGCGAGCGCGCCGGTCGAGGTCGCGCCGCGCTGCACGATGATTTTCCCGCCGGAGAGGTTGTAGAGCATCTCCTCGGCCGCCGCGCGCACCGTGGCCGTGCCGCGCTCCATCATCAGCACGCAGCCCTCCGGGTTGTAACCGTGGCCGCACAGCAGGTGCGCGAGGAGGAACAGCAGCTCACGCTCGCGCAGCTTTTCCATCGTGTCCGTCTTCGCGTTCAGCGCGGCGGCCTTGTAGCCGCGCGCCACCTGGTGCGCGCTCAGCAGCTCGATGACGTGGAACTGCCACAGTTCGCGCATCCCCAGCTGGCCCGGCACCGTGACGCCGAAGTCGAACTTCATGTCGTCGAAAACGTAGCGGCTGCCGAAGCCCAGCCCCGCGCGCGTCGTGAGCAGGCCGGGCAGGTGCGCGTGCGCGGCCTTCAGGCCGATGCCGGCGACGAGGTCGGCCAGCGGGCGCGGTGAGTATTTCTTGCGCGACAGGTTCGAGTAGGAGAGACCGCGCGGCAGGTCGGGCGACCACGGCTCGCTCCCGAAGCCGGGGATCGGTGCGCGCCGTGCCCACAGCCGGGTCAGCTCGCGGTGCGCGGCCTTGTGCCGGTTGCGCCCGCCGAAGCGGTGGCAGAGCTGGTGCCAGAAGGCGACCGTCTCCTCCGGCAGCGCCTTCGCCTGCTCCGGCACGCGCGCGCGGTTCACGAGCGCGACCCACTTGCGGCCGGAGGCGAGCCAGCGGTCGTAGTAGCACTTGCGGAGCGCGCCCTCGCTGTAGGCCTTGCCGGCGTGCGTGCGCCCGGCCTCGGCGTCGAGCGCGCGGGCTTTGCTCGCGGCGCTGTCAATGCGCAGCATGGCGAGCAGGCGCGCGGTCAGGTGGGATTTCTCGGCGTCGTCGATCCGGCCGTAGTGCGGGTCGGCGAGCATCGCCGAGACGGGGTTCGTCAGGGAGTGGGTGGCGGTGTTCATTTGAAGGTGTCCTTCACGGCGGCGGCGGCGTCCGTCAGGAGGCCGTGCAGTTTTTGGCGTTCGGTTTTTTCGCAGGCGTTCCACGGGCGGTCGGTGAGGTATTCCTCCAGGAGCGCGGTGAGCTGCCTGGTCTGCTCGCGCTTGCCGGCCACGATCACCTCGGAGTTGCTGGCCTCCGGCGTGTCGTCGCCCCCGCCCTTCGTGGTGTTGCCGCCCCGCACCTCGCTGCCCTGCGGGCGCTTGGCGAGGTTCCAGTCCCACATGAGCTGCTGGCCGGTCTTGCCGTCGGTCGCCTTGTGGACGGCGGCGAGAAGCTGCTGCCTCTTCGGCTCCGGCAGTTGGCCGAGCGGCGTGCCGAGCAGCTCCGGCACGTTGAGCATGGGGACGCGCTTTTTTGCCCCGGCAAACATCGCGCGGTAGCGGTTTGCCGTGTCCTCGCTCACGCCGCACTCGCGCTTGACCAGGTCGCCCCATTTAATTCCCGCACCGTTGCGGGAATTGTCCGGCCTCCCCGACCGCACGCCGTGCAGCCGGTGCAGCCGCTCCAGCTCGCCGCCGGCGAGGATCATGGTGGGCATGGCGGGCGGAAGGGGACAGGAGCCCCGCCTACGCCAAGGCTTCGGCGCGGCAAGCAGAAAGCAGGGGGCAGCGCGGCAGGTCCGGCCAAGCCCGGCGCGGCGGCCGCTCACGGTCGGGGAAATGGGGTTCGTGGCACACGCGCGCGGGTGGACTTCGTTCGCTGGGCTGGAACTGCTCACACGGCGTGGGATGCTGTGGCACGGCATGGTGTGGGACGACGGGCGTGAATGGCCGGCGTGGCTCGTGACCGACTCCTCCCGGCGCAATGCCCAGGCGCGGCGGCTGGATGGCGGGCTGTGGCACGGCATCGGAGACAAGAAAGCCAAGAGCCTGCCGGGGGTGGAGGCGTCGTGGCCCATCGGGGCGGCGGAAATAGGCGAGCGGCCGCTGGTGCTGCTGTGCGAGGGGCAGCCGGATTTCTGCGCGGCGCTGCTGGTCGCGTGGTGGGAGGGGGTGGCCGTGGGCGACGTGGCCCCGGTCTGCATGGCTGGCACGGGACATTCGATCCCTGCGGACGCGCTGCCGCTGTTTGCCGGCAAACACATCCGCATCGCCATTCATGACGACGCAGCGGGACGCGAGGCGGCGCAACGCTGGGCCGATCAGCTTTATCTGGCGGGGGCAAAAAGCGTAGATGGGTTCGACTTCGCCGGGATGACGCGGCACGACGGCCGCACGGTCGGGGACCTGGCGGACTTCGCCACGCTGTTCGATGAGGAAGCACCGCTGGCGGTGCGGGTGCTGGGTGGGCTGCCGGCGTGAGGGCGCGACTCCGGTCTCATCAATCCGACATGCTATCACGTTGGGCTCTCATGTAATTCGCATGGGCAACTTTTTGCAGCCCACGCTCGTAGTCGTTGTAATTGGTGATCAATTTTCTTCCCTTAATTTTTTTGCCGAATGGCTTCGCGCCAACCGCCTGCCCCACTGCCGCACGCTTCGTTGCTCCCGCCGACTTAAAAGCGCGCCATTGCGCCTGCCGCTCTGCCAGCGCCGGCGGCGGCTCCGGGTTGGGTATATAATGAACTGCGCGTTTCCCGATTTTGTCCGGCTCGCCGAAGACAATGTAAGCCTTCCTGTAAGGTGGTGCGCTCGCCACGCCGGCAATTTGCTCCTTGGCCTTCGCCGCTACTTGCGCCCGACGCTTCTTTTTGCCTTTTGATTTTCTCTGCTTCCGCTGGGGCATGTAATCGGATGACGGGTCGGCGTCGTCACGACGGGGCCTGACTGAGGAACCGATCGCTGCCTCCAACGGCGTGGACGGATATTTATCCGACTTGCGCTTTGGCTCGCGGTGCGGGCCGGGGAAATCGGGTGGGGTGCTCATGGAAAAATAACTCGGTGGGGTTTTGCGGATGAAGCTTGGTCATCTCCGTGATGCCTTCCGCGCCTGCTTGGCGTTAAAGACGGCGATCTCCAGCGCACGCTCCGCCGGGGTCATCGCCGCACGCTTGGCTTTGTAGGCGAGCCTGGCCTTTTCCTTGGCCTCCGGCGTGTTGGCAGCGCGCTTGGCTTCCATCCGCGCCTTGTGCGCCTTGAGGGCAGCCAGGTTGTCGTCAATCCGCTGTTGCAGCGTGCGCGGCACGACCGGCAATGGCTTCGCTCGCAGAAACGGCTTCGGGATACCCGCAGCCTTTGACTGACGCTTGGCCGCGAACTTCGCGAGAACCCTAGCCCGCACTTCGGCCCGTGCCTGCGCCTGCCGCGCTTTGCGATCCTCCCGAGTGACGGCCGCCCGTAGCTCAGCCTCCTTTAGTATCCCGGCCGCCTTCTCCGCAGACATAACGCTACGGGGTGCCCCCCCTGACTGTTTCGGTGATTGTGGCCGGAATTTAGCCGCCATCCGCTCTTTTTCCCGTCGAGCTTCATACTGCTCGGACGCAAAATTGCGCTCCGCCGCCGCAGCAGCCCAGCTCAGCGGAAGGTGCACGTCACTTTTGAGTTTTGCTCCTCTGCGTTTCATCGAAAAGCGTTTACGGCACGCCATGCCGTTCTGTCAACGGCTGGATTACGGCATGATGGGGCGTGCGTGCAAAGGACATCACGACCCAACAGCTCAAGAAATTCGGGGGCAACCTGCGTCGTGAACGAATTGCGCGGAACGTCACGCAAGAGCGCTTGGCCGAGCTGTCTGACCTCAATATCAGGACGCTTCAGAAGATCGAGGCCGGCCAAACCAACATCCTGCTGACCACGGCTCAAAGGCTACGGAGTGGATTGGGTTGCGCTTGGGATGATTTGCTGGGGCGGTAGGGGCGACCTCCGCCGTCACAGCTTGGCGAGGTCGAGCTTTGCGATCAGGCGTTTCAGGGTCTTGCCGGACTTGAATTTCACCACCGCGCGCGCCGGGATGCGCACGTCGGCCTCGGGATTCCGGGGATTGCGGCCGATGCGCGCCTTCCGCTTTTGCACCTCGAACACGCCGACGTTGCGCAGCTCGACGTTCCGGCCCTTCGCCAGCGCCTGCATGATGATGTCGAGGGTCCGCTGCACGGTGTCCGCGACGGTCTTTTGCGGGAAGCCGGTCTTGCCGTAGATTTCCAGGACGATCTCCCGTTTGGTGAGGTTGCTCATGGGTGGAGGTGCAGCGGCATGATCTTCCGTGGTTGGGGCGAGCGTGCCGCTGCTTGGCTGCACCGCAAGTCTCCTCTGTGGTCGTCTGAAAATCGGCCGGGGCGAAAAATAACTTCGGCAAGGGGCTGGCGGAGCGTGGGAACGGGTGGCGGGAAATTCTCTTTTTGACCGCGCCGGGGAGAGGGCAACCGTCCGGCGCATGGCCCTTCGCACTCTCGCCGTGGACTTCAACTCCTACTTCGCCTCGTGCGAGATGCAGGAGCGGCCTGAACTGCGCGGCAGGCCCGTGGGCATCGTCCCCGTCATGGCAGAAACGACCTGCTGCATTGCCGCCAGCCGCGAGGCCAAGGCGCGGGGGGTCAAGGTCGGCACTGGCGTTGCCGAGGCCCGCGCCCTCTGCCCGGACATCGTCATGGTCGAACAGCGCCCTGCCCTTTACATCGGGTATCATCACCGGCTGCTGGCCGAGATCGAGGCGTGCATCCACGTCACCAACATCAAATCCATTGATGAGGTCGAGTGCGACTTGACCGCCACCTTCGCGCCAAGGGAGAAAGCCCTGGCCGTGGCCCGGCAGATCAAGGAGCGGGTCGCCCGCCAGGTCGGAGCCTGCCTCACCAGCTCCATCGGCATCGCGCCGATCTGAAGGACGCGCTCGGCGAATGCCTGCCCCAAGCGCAGCGCTGGCAGCCGGCCCAACTACGGCCGTACCTGCTCGCGGTGCACCACGCCCTGAACTGCCGCCGTCGTCGCAGCCTCCACGGACAGACCGCGTGCGAAGCCTATGCCCACCGGCCGCGACACCGCTTCAACCAGCGGGCCCGGCACGCCATATTTGCCTTGATCAGCATCCGGGCGAAGCAGAGCATCAGTCAACTGGAGCGGAAGGATCACCGCAGCATCAGCGCCGCTTGGCGCCACGCCGCGGAAGCTTGGCTCGTCTGCCAAGGCCTGATCACCGTCTCCTCAACCCAAAAAAGTGTCACCCTATTATCCTAAAAAATGTGTCCATCATCAGGTTGGCAGCACACTTGCTCCGGTCAGGCGCATGGGCCTCAACCCACAGCCATCATGCAATGCGTCTCGAAAATGAAATCATGGGACATCCTGCTGACCGTTGCAATTGCCGGGAGCATCGGGTTCGGCTCGCTTTTGCATGCCCAGTCCGGAGCGACCGCCGGGCTCACCCTGGAACAAGGCGACGCCCTCGAGGAAAAAATGCTGACGCAGGAGGCGCTCAAGGCCTATCTTCAGCTGGAAACTGCCGGCCGCAAGGATGCCGAATTGCTTTATCGCATTGCCATGGAATACTCCCAGTTGATTCCCGATACGGTGTCTCGGTCCGAAAAGCAGCGGCTGGGAGAGGTCGCCCTCAGCTATTCCAAACAGGCGGTGGCGGCAGACGGGAATTGCGCCCGCGCCTACTTGTCGCTCTCGGTTTCCTACGGCCGGCTCGCCTTCTTTCAGGACAACCAGACGAAACTGACGTATTCCCGGCTCGTCCGGGCCAATGCCGAAACCGCCCTGCGGCTCGATCCCAAGCTCGATTACGCCTATTACATCCTCGGCGCATGGAACTTTGAGATCGCCAATCTGGATTTCTTGCGGCGTGGACTGGCCGCCGTGATCTACGGAGGCCTCCCCGAAGCCTCGAACGAAAAGGCGGTGGAATATTTGCAAAAGGCCGTCGCCTTGGCTCCGCAAAGGGTCTCCCATCATATCGAACTGGGCCGCACCTATGCCGCCATGGGAAAACATAACCTTGCCCGCGATGAGCTTGAGCTTGGGCTGGCGCTTTCGATTCGCGCCATCGACGACCTCGAAATGAAGCGCCTCGGACGTGAAACCTTGAAGACCCTGCCACGAAAGCGGCCAAATTGATCGCGGTCTTTTGTGCAGACCGGGCGGGGGGGCTTTTTCCCCGGATCAGCCAGGCCCGGGCCCGACCCATTCGGCCGACGCACGCCGGATGGATGGGAAATGTTACCCAATCTTTACAGCGGCGGCCTCGCCGTCAGCGGGGAGCGAACCGATGTTGGGGTCTCAACCTCGTCGGCGCTCTCGACGAGCGCGGCTCATCTCTGAGGTAAGTCTAACAGCTATGAACGTGTTTTGCCTTGAGTGGCCCGTTTTTAATCTAAAGGTAACGGGTGCCATGAGAATCTATGCGACATCTATTTCTAGAAAGGCGGCGGTGCGGGCTGGGCTGTTCTGTGCGGTCGTCCTTGTGCTGGCCTTCTGTGTCCGCGAAAAAGCCGCCCCGCCGTCGCTGCCGCTCCCTCCGATTGCCGTGGTGGCGCTACGCAAGGGAAAGTTTGCCATCGAGGATAAACAGTGGGCGGTGGCGATGCGCTATTTCAATGAAGCACGGGAAGCCGCGCCCTCTGCCCGGACATCGTCATGGTCGAACAGCGCCCAGCCCTTTACATCGGCTATCACCGCCGGCTGGTGGCGGAGATCGAGTCGTGCATCCACGTCACCAACATCAAATCCATTGATGAGGTGGAGTGCGACCTGACCGCCACGTTCGCCCCGCGCGAAAAGGCCGTGGCCGTGGCCCGGCAGATCAAGGAGCGTGTGGCCCGGCGCGTCGGCCCGTGCCTGACCAGCTCCATCGGCATCGCGCCGAATTGGCTGCTGGCAAAGCTGGCGACCGACATGGAGAAGCCCGACGGCCTCGTCGTGCTCGACGATGAGGACATCCCGCAAAAGCTGCTCGCGCTCGACATGACGGATTTTTGCGGCATCGGGCCGCGCATGGACACCCGCCTGCGGGCGCATGGGATTGATACCGTGGCGAGGCTCTACGGTGCCACCAAGGCCACGTTGCGGGGCATCTGGGGGGGAGTCGAGGGGGAGCGGATGTTTGGGCGGCTGCGGGGTGAGAACATCGCCCTGCCGCCGCCGACGCACAAGACGGTCGGCAAGTCCCATGTGCTGCCACCGGACAAACGGACGGAAGCGGGGTCGCTGGGGGTGCTACATCGGCTGCTGCAAATGGCGGCGATGCGGCTGCGGTCAATGGGCCACTACGCCGGCGGGCTGTCGGTGCTCGTCGGCTACGCGGACGGGGCAAGCTGGGGCGATGAACTCCGGCTGACCGAGACGCAAGACACGCTCACGCTGACGGGCGCGCTCAACCAGCTCTGGGCCAGACGCCCTCCGGGTCTGCGGCAGCGGAAGCCGCTGCAAGTGGGCGTCGTGCTCAATCGCCTCCTACCGATGAACGCACACACGCCAGACCTCTTCGCGCATGAACAGGAGAACGCCCGCGAACGGCTGCATCACGCAATGGACACCCTTAACCAGACGTTTGGGAACGGCTCGGTGTTTTACGGCGGTGCGTTTGGCGCGACAGCCAACGCGCCGATGCGGATCGCGTTCACACGGATTCCGACGCCGGAATTGGAGGAGATTGATCCGCGCCGCGAGCGGCGCGTCAGAGGGAAAACGCCGGATGGGTTTAACCACTAATCTTCACTAATCCTCGCTAATGGGGAGACGGAATTTTGGCCGCAAAGAGGCACAAAAAGCGCGAGAAACGGAGACGGAGTTTTTACCACGGATGGCACGGATGGCGCTCGGATGGGAACCCTTCGTGTTAGACCTTGCAAAGTGCGCCACAGGTGCATCGTCTGAGCTACCGTTTCGCTTTGCAGGATTTTGGCAATACTTGGGAAGCTGAGCGATGCACAGCTCCTCGCAACCGCCGCCACAACTCGCAAAAAATCCCCATGAATCAAGCACGCAGAAATAGGCTCACAAAAATTATCGAACAGCTTAAAACGCTGAAAACAGCACTCGAATCCATCCAAGAGCAAGAGCAAGAAGCCCTCGATAATTTGCCAGAAAGTTTGGCGAATAGCGACAGGGCCACTGAAATGGAAACGGCGATTGAAGAGATAGAGACCGCTGTCAGTTCTATTGAAGATGCAATTGATCAATTCCAGTCGACACCTGACGCGGCTCCGCCCACTGGCTGATCCCTGCCAGTAACATTTCACCCCAGCGCCAGCTCTGGTGGCTCGGCCTCCGGCGCAGCGTGGCAGGCCGGGCCTTCGTGGCGGCTGTTGCTGACGTAGCGGCTGACGGGGCGCTCCTGCATCTGGGCGGCGGGGAGGGGATGTCATCACCGCGTTCAAACAGATTAGAGCCAAGCCGGGAGGGTCTTAATATTGTAGTAGACGTCGCTGAGCCGGGCCTGGGAGGCGACCGGCCGGCAACAGATTCGGCGATTGCAATGGGCTGCCACGCTGGCCCAATGCCTGCATGTGCTGGAGCAAACCACGGCGGACACCGCGCGGTCGCCCAAGTGGTATGATCCGGGGACATAGGTTACACTCTGGGCAATGCCCTGGTCAAACCTAACTCCGATGGAAGAGATCAACCGATTCGTCGTCCTCGCGCAAAGCGGGCGATTCAGCGTGGCCGAGCTGTGCGAGCAGTTCGGAGTCAGCCGGAAGGCCGGAGGCCGAAAAGGGTCAGCCAGTTCGGACTTTGCGTCCTCCGCGTCCTCCGCGTCCTTCGCGCACTCCGCGTTAAAATGATTGGGTCTGGGCCAGGCTCGTCCCATCCGTGTTTATCCGTGAAATCCGTGGTAAAAAAATCCGCTCCTTTTACTTCAGGGACGCTGACGCCCGCCGTTTCGGTTTCGGCTGGTCCCTCCGGCGCCGGCCAATGGGGCGACTTCGAGCTGTGCCGCCGCGGCACCGCGGTACGAACGGGACTTGCGTGGCCCTGCGAGTGAGGCCAAGTTTTCGGCATGGGTGTCTTGAAGAAACTTCCGTTCGTGCTGCTGGGCGCGACCCTGTTCGCGGCGCAGCCGCAAACAGCGCCGCCACCCGCCGCATCCAAATTAGGGAACCTCCCGGCCGAACGCGTGGCGTTGCCCATCCCGGCTGAACTGGCCCGGCTCCTAAATGTCTCACGCCTGAAGCTGACGGACGGCCGGACCCTCCGCGATGTGACGGTGGTCGCCGTGGACGGCGATGGCATCAGCCTGCACTCTCGCGAAGGCAATGTCACGGTGGCCTACGCGCTCTTCCCGATTGAACTCCAGCCTGCGCTGAACCAACTGCGCCCGGTCAAGCAGACCACCGTCATTGTCAAAGGCGGCGTGCTTACCAACGTGGCCCCCGAGCTGCCGTCCGGCAAACTCACGGATCCGCTCCCGGTCCTAAAGCATCTTTACCCCGGGCGAGTCCGGGTGACCGGCCCCGACGGCAAACCCAAGCCGCTCGCCAGTGCCATCGTCATGGCAGTGCTCCCGTCCGACTACGCGGCCTTCAATCTGGCGCGGCTCAAAAAACACGGGGCGGAGATAGATGCCGCGCACGAGAAGGCGCTCGCGGCCGTCGCGGCCGGCCAGCACGACGCCACCTTGCGGCCCGCTGCGCTGGCCGCCGTGAACGACTGGCGGCTCGCCATTTATACCTCGCTGGATCCGCTGCCCAAGGCGATCGCCACGACCGACACGGACCCGAATGGCTCCTTCACGCTCGTTTGTTATGAGCCGGATATCGTGCTCGTCGCGCGCGGCACGTTGGCCGCCGGCGAAGATTTCGAGTTCTACACCTGGGTCGCCGGGGCGGGATCCGGCGGCAAGGCCGAGCTGACCACGGAAAACCAGCTGACCCGCTGAGCAAAGGGCGACCATCACGGCGGCCGGCAACGTGCGGTCCAGCCGGATCGGAGTCAGCCCTTGACGAACTGCAACGGAAGAAAAGTCCGGGATGAACCGGCTTGGGACGTCCGCCCGAGGGAGCAACCCGGCCGCCTCCTGCTCACGGCCCCCACACGCCGGCCTGCGAGCTTTCGCGGTAGCTGGCCTGGCTCAGGCGCGTGGCCTGGCCGGTCACCGTGTCCACCAGGTAGAGCACGCGGACGTTGGCGGCCTTGGCGGTGCAAACGAGGTGGCGGCCATCGGCCAGCCACACCGGTTCCTGGGCGTCGGCGGCGGGGACTTTCCCGGAGACAATCCTGGCGCGCGTGCGGCCGGAGAGGGAGGCCACGGCGACTTGGTAATTTTTCCTCTCGGTGCGCACGGTAAACGCAATCTTGTCCGGATCGGCGCGGCACCAGTCGGGTTCGGCCGCGTAGGTGCTGAGGCCGTCAATGTCGAGGCGCTGCGGCGTGCCGCCCGCCGCCGGCATGAGCATGAGCTGCGGGCCGGGGTCGCCGGAAAACAGGATGCGGGTGCCGTCGGGCGACCAGACGGGCGAAGTCTTTCCGGTGTCGGAACGCGTCAGCCGGGTGAGGCCGCGCCCTTGCGCGTCGCCGGCGTAGATTTCCCGCCAGCCTTCCTTGGTGGTGGCGACAAACGCGACCCGCCGGCCGTCGGGGCTGAAATGAGCGCCGGTGTTGCTGCCCGCGAGGCTGGCGAAGGTGTCCAGCCGTTGGGAGGCCACGTCGGCCACATAGATGTCGGGAAAACCGGAGCGGTAGCTGGTAAAGATGAGCCGGCCGCCGTCGGGCGACCAGCGCGGCATGAGCACGGCGGCCCCGTCGGTGGTGACCGGGGTCACCTCACTGAGAAAAAGATCGCCGGCATAAAGCTCCTCCTTGCCGGTGCGCGTGCTGACAAACGCGAGGCGCGAGGCAAAGAAACCGTTGAGCGTGCTGGTCGCCTTGACCGCGAGGTCTGCGGCGCGGAAAAGGGCGTTGTGGTCGCTCGTGCCGGTCACGGACTGGCTGAGCACGGACGCGCCGGCCCGGCTGCGCACGTCCACGTGCACCTGGCCGGGCGCGGCCAGGGTGAAACGCAGGTCGAATTGCGCCGTGCCGGCGGCCGCGCGCAGGTAGCGGCCGTGCGCCGCGAAAGCTTGGTTCGCAAAGCCGTTCAGGTCCGGCGTGCTGCCGGTGACGCTCACGGTGATGGGCTGCTCGGCCCCCGAGACATTCACCACCAGGGGCTCGTTGGTGCTCCCGCGTGCGCGGGCCGACAGCAAGGCCGGGCAGACGACGAGCAGCGCAAGAAACTGGCGGCGGGAAAAAATTGGGCGCATGGGAGAGGGGACGTTGCGCCCATTCCTATTTACAGCCCGGCACAAGTTCACAACGTCAAACCCTCCATGCCTCCCTTTTTTCCCGCGCCATGACCACCGACGAACTCAAGGCCGCCCTCGCCCAGGTGAAGTATCCCGGCTTCAGCCGCGACATCGTGTCGTTTGGGCTGGTGCGCTCGGTGGCGCTGGCCGACGACGGCACGGCGCGCGTCGCGCTCGCGCTCACGACGGCCGACCCGAAAATTCCCACGCACCTCAAGCGTGAGATCGAGGCCTGCCTGCGCGCGCTGCCCGGCGTGCGCGAGGTGGCCGTGGAGATCGCCGTGACCGCGCCCAAGGCCGCCGGAATCCCGGTCGGCAGCGCCAGCGGCAACCTCGCGGGCAACTCCGGTGCCCCGAAGGCGATCAAGTTCGCCGTCGCCATCGCGTCCGGCAAAGGCGGCGTGGGCAAGAGCACCTTTGCCGTCAACCTCGCCTGCGCCCTCGCGCAGCACCTCACCGCGCAGGGCCGGCCCGGCCGCGTCGGACTGATGGACTGCGACATCTACGGCCCCAGCGTGCCGCTGATGATCGGCCTGCATGGCGAGCGCCCCGGCGTCGAGGGCGAGAACACCATCATCCCCCTGGAAAAGCACGGCGTGAAAGTGATGAGCATGGGCTTCCTTGTGGACGACAACACGCCCGTCGTCTGGCGCGGCCCGATGATCATGAAAACCATCCAGCAGTTCGTCCAGAACGTGAAATGGGGCGATCTGGACATCCTGCTGGTGGACCTGCCGCCCGGCACCGGCGACGCGCAGCTTTCGCTCGTGCAGACACTCCCGCTCGACGGCGCGGTGCTCGTCACCACACCACAGCCCGCCGCGACCAACGTCGCCCGCAAAGGCGGGCTGATGTTCCAAAAGGTCAACGTGCCCCTCCTCGGCGTCGCCGAAAACATGAGCTACTTCCTCGACCCGGCGGGCCACCGGCATGCGCTCTTTGGGGAAGGGGGCGGACAAAGAACGGCCGACTCGCTCGGCACCGTCCTGCTCGGACAGGTCCCGCTTATTCCCGCCATCCGCGCCGGCGGCGACGTGGGCGAGCCGGTCACCGTGACCGCGCCCGAGAGCGAGGCAGCCAAAATTTTCCGCGCCATCGGGGTGGCCCTGCTTGCCACCCTGGCGCGCCAGCCGGCCCCCGCCGCCGGCGCCTGAGCCGGGCGGAAGGTAGGTTCGACACGCGCCCGAATTCCCGCTGGGCTGGCGGTCTGATTTTGCTTCTGCCCCTCCGGAAAGATTTCCTCCATGAAACTCCACGTCCTCTCCTCCTTTGCCGCCGCGTTGCTCGCGGCCTCGTCCGCCCAAGCCGCCGCCCCGGCTTCTGCGCCAGCTGCGCCGGCCGCCCCCGCTCCTACCGCCCCGGTCGCCCCCGCATCGGCCTGGATGGCCCGCGTCGAGAAATCTCCGCGGCATCTGGAGTGGGTCACCCTCAAGCATGACGGCCGCGAGCTCGGCGCCTACGTCGGCTACCCCGAGGTCAAGACCAAGGCCACCGCCGTCCTCGTCATCCACGAGATCTACGGCCATTCCGACTGGGTGAAGGCGCTCGTGGACGACCTCGCCGCCGCCGGCTACATCGCCATCGCGCCCGACCTGCTCTGGGGCACCGGCGCAAAAGGTGGCGGCACCAGCGAACTGACCAGCCAGGAAATTGCCCAAAAAATCCAACGCCTCCCCGCCGACCAAAAGACCGCCGACCTCAACGCCGCGCTCGACTACATCGCCAAGCTGCCCGCGAGCAACGGCAAGGTGGTCGTGGCCGGCTTCTGCTGGGGCGGCGGCGAGTCGTTTCGCTTTGCCACCAACAACCAGGCGGTGAAGGCCGCGCTCGTCTTCTACGGCTCGCCGCCGCCCGCCGCCGACATGGCCCGTATCGCGGTCCCCATCTACGGGTTTTACGGCGAGAACGACGCCCGCATTGACGCGACCATTCCCACCGCCGTGGAGCAGATGA
>CAIQBC010000119.1 GCA_903869955.1 uncultured Opitutia bacterium | reverse complement strand
CCCTGCTGTACCTCTCCGACCTCGCACCGGCGGTCCGTCCCCGACTGACCGCCATGACTCCGGTGCAGCTCACCGCCGAGCTGCGCCGCCAGCTCCCGCTGCTGCGTGCCGACGCCGAAAGCCAGCAGCGCAAAAGCCTCTCGCAGGCCAAACGCGACCAGACACTCTTCGCCGCCAAGTATTTTTTTGGCGGCCTCGTCGTGGCGGTGCTCCTGCTGCTCATCTTTGAAAACACCCGCCCGGCACGGCAGGCACGGATTTTTTCGCACGAAGGCGATGCCCCCAGCCTGAAATTCGAGGACAGTGTCGCGCGCGGCGTGGGCAAGTCGGTGCGCGCGATCGAGAGCTTTGGCGACCTGATTTTGCCCGACCTCAGCAGCTTTCGCTGGTATCGCCGGCTCCGGCGCTGGCTGCGCCGCGAAAAATAGTGGCACCTCGCGCGGGCCGGGCCGCTCTCACGCCGCGTTTTTTCCGGCGGCTGGCGGGCTTTTTTGCAGGGAGATGAGCACGACCGCCGCGACGATCACCGTCGCCGCCGCCACCGTGCGCGCCGTCACCGCCTCGGCTTTGAACTGCCAGCCGAGCCACACCGCGACCACCGGGTTGACCACGCGTAGGTCGAGACCAGCGCCGGCGTGCTGTGCCGCAGCAGCCACACGAAGGTCGAAAATCCCACCAGCGAGCCGACGAGCACGAGATAGGCAAACGCCCCCCATGCCGCCGGTCCCGCCGCCGCCGGATGAAACCGGGTGAACTCCCCCAGCGCCGCCGCGGCCCCGAGCTGCATTGCGCCGCCCGTCAGCATCTGCAACGCCGCGCCCAACAGAGGCTCCGCCCCGCTGCGGACGTGCCGCGAGTGGATCGAGCCCACCGCCCACAGCCCGCACGCCGCCAGCAATGCCGCCACGCCCTCCATCGGCAGGCCGCCTTGCGCGGGTTTTTCCCACGGCGCGGCCAGCCACGCCACTCCCGCCAGCCCGAGCAGCAGCGCCCCAAATGTCCCTGCGCTCGGCCGCGCCCCGCCCGGCCACACCCACGCGACGAGCGCCATGAACAGCGGGGTCACGCCGATGAGCAGCGCCGTGACGCCCGACGGCACCGTCTGCTCCGCCCACGCCACCAGGCCGTTGCCACCGAGCAGCAGGAAAAATCCCGTGACCGCGTGGTCGCGCCACTGCACCGCCGTTGGCCACGCCGCGCCGCGCATCCGCAGCCACGCCAGCAGCAACGCCCCCGCGAGCACGAACCGCGTCCCCGCCATCACAAACGGAGGGATCGCCTCCACCGCCACGCGGATGGCCAGATAAGTCGATCCCCACACCACGTAGATCGTGGCGAAGGCGGCGACGAGCGCGGCACGGGACGGTGGCGGGCGGGTGTTCACAGCGGTGTGGGCAAAATTGCCGCGCCTTTCAAACACGCGCCGCCGAAATGGCAACCCGTGCGCCGATGTCCTCCATCGACTTGATTTATCGCTCAGTGCCGCGTCTCGCTTGGGCCACCCGTCGCCGTCGCGCGCCAATCCCCCTCACCAAGCTTGCGGCGGAAGAGGCCGAGCGCGAGGCCGTAGCATTGCAGCGCCAGCTCCGGATCGTAGCGCGCGCCCTCGTCGCGCAGAAACGCGTGTGCGCCGTTGAACTCGTGCCAGGTGAAATGCGTGCCGGCGGCGGCGAGCGCGGCGTGGATTTTAGCGCGGCCTTCGGCGGGGACGTGCGGGTCCTGCCGGCCCCAGATCATGAGCAGCTCGCCCTTGATCTCGGCAACGCGGTCGAGGCTGTTGTCATTCATGCCTTGGCCGAGGCCGCGCTTGTGGATGTCAGTCGCATAAAAGCACACGCCTGCCGCCACGCCGGGGTTCATCGCCGCACGAAACGCGAGATGTCCGCCGATGCAGATGCCGATCACGCCCGTGCGGCCGGTGCCCTGCGGATGCGCGCGCAAATACTCCAGCGCGGCGCGCGAGTCGGCGTCGTACCCGGCCACCGGCTTGGTAGTCTTGAGCGCGTTACCCCGCTCGGCACCCGCCGTGTCATAGGGCAGCACCGTGCCCGCCGGCTCAAACTCGTGGTAAATCTCCGGCACCGCGACGACGAAGCCATGCCCCGCGAGCAGCGCGGCCGTGCGGCGGATGGGGCCGGTAACCTGAAAAATCTCGGAATAAAGCAGCAGGCCTGGATAACGCCCCGGCGCGGTTGGCCGGAAAACATAGGTGCGCATCGGCCCGGAGGGCGTGGGGATGTCGGTGAATTCGTTGTCGGTGATGGTCATGGGGGCGGGAGGGTGAAAAACGGATTGGCGCGCAGGCGCGGAGCCGGTGACCGATGGGTTGGGGGAGATTTTTCTTGGCCCGGCTCTTTGCGCTTAGTCCGAACCACCCGCCGCTCAGAACGGTCGCACGCGCACCATCGCCACGGCGGTGAGGGCGAGCAGCAGCGTGAGGAAAATCCACAGCCCTGCCTGCGCGCGCCGGCGGTAGGAAAAGCCGGCAAACAGGGAGATGCCGAGCCAGCAAAAAACTTTCGCGACCAGCCAGCCCTGGCCTTGTTGCTGGAGGGCCGGTTTCAGCATCATCCACATCCGCCCGCCCGTGGCCAGCATGACGAGGCTGGCGATGCCGCTCCCCATGAGAACCTTCTTGCGTGTCTCCGGTGCGCCGGCGCAGGCGTAGAACACCGTGCCGACGAGTGCGAACGCGGCAAAGACGTGAAGGATTTGGAGCGCGTTCAGCTCGTGAGGATTGAGGTCGGCGAGGAGGTTCATGAGGGGAGGATCGGGATGAAAAGGAGTGGAGAAAGAGTGAAGACACCCCGCCTGTGCCGCGAACCCAAAGGCTCAGACCTTTTTAGGTTAAGGTGGGCGCCACCAGGCGGCTTTTGCTGTCCGATGTACGGCCTAGCAGCCACCGCCGATTGCGGCTCCCGGAATGACTCAAAGGCAAAGAGCAGTTATTGAAAGTCCCCGAACACCGCCGGGTGTCTTCGCCACGAACCGTGGCGGGTTCACCGGGCGGGTCAACGCGAACCGCTGCCCGGCCCGAAAGTTTTTTGCTTGAAAAACGCGCGCCGCTCACGGGCCGAGGATCGCCTCGTCGAGGTTGTTCAGGATGAGGTCTTGGAGCGTGGCGAGAAAAACGTAGCACATAAACGCCCGCCGCACCGGTTCGGCCAGCCGCTCGACCTCGACGGCTCCCGATTCGAGCTCCTCGTCGGGCAGCGCGGCGAGCGCGCCGGTGCGCAGCCGCAGGCGCACGGCGGAACAGGCGCGCACGACGGCCTCGGCGTTCGTCCCGTCGAGCGCGACGATGCCCGTGCCGAAAAACTCGTGGCCGAAGAGCGAGAGCAGGAGGCGCACATCCTCGTTTTGCGCGGCGACGAGCTCGGCCTCCCACTCGGCCCGGAACTCGTCGTCGAGGCTGTCCAGCCGCAGCGGCGCGGCGAGGTCGTGGCGCAGTGAGTCGGCGGACGCCTTGATCACGTCGAGCAGCGGCGCGACGGCCGGCAGGTGGAGTTTCACCTCAATGCGTTTCATCGGATTCGAGCCGGGTGGTGAGATGCCATTGCTGCAGGCCGAAAGCGTAATGCTCCGCGCGTTCGCGCAGCCCGCTCCACACGACCGAGCGGCCCTGCTCGTGGGCCTCGAGCATATGCTTGCGCGCCGTGGCTTCGTCGAAGCCGAGCACGCGCCGTAACACCGCCACCGTGTAGGACATGAGGTTCACCGGGTCGTTGAGCAAAACGACGTGCCACACGCCGCCGAGGGTGGTCGCGGCGTGCGTCTCGGTTTGGGGGAGCGTGGTGGCGGAACTGGCGGGAGGCACGTTGGCCGGACGGTAGGTGGAACCGCGTGTGCGACGCAACTCCCCAGCAGGGTGGGGCGGGTTTTTCGCGCAGGTGTCCGCTTGACAGCGCGGGCGGTTGCCGTTTGCTGCCCGGCTCATGGCCAACAAAGCAGAAAAATGGGGCACCAACATCGGGGGCAAGTTCTACGTTGATCAACAATGCATCGACTGCGACCTCTGCCGCGAAACCGCGCCGGCGTTCTTCAAGCGCCACGATGAGGGCGGGCATTCCTTTGTCTTCAACCAGCCCGTGACCGAGGAGGACGTTTCCCTTTGCATGGAGGCGCTCGAGGGCTGCCCCGTCGAGGCCATCGGCAACGACGGCGACGTGTGATCCCGGCCGACTTTCCGGCCGGTGTCCTGCTTGATGAGGGTGCGTGGGGGCGCCGTCTTGCTGCGCCCTCCTTTCTTCCTCGGTGATCGGGCGTGTCCTCACTCCTGTTTCCGGCCGCTGTTTCCTTGGTTAATGAAACCCAGCCTGACGGCTAACAATCATCTTGTCTCCCGCCCGCCGCCCGCCAGCATCGCCGGCGTATGACCAGCGTGGCGGAACCGTGCCCCCCTGAACTCGCCGCCGACACCGATGCAGATGTCGGCTCGGGCACGCATGCCGCCGACCGCCGGCACGTCTGGCATCCGTTCGCCCAGATGGAGGAGTATCTCTCCCTGCCGCCACTGGCCATCGCCTCCGGCCGCGGCGGCTGGCTGACCGATACCGAGGGCCGGACCTACCTCGACGGCAATGCCTCCGTCTGGACCAACGTCCACGGCCACAACGACCCCGATCTCAACGCCGCCCTGCAACGCCAGCTCGGGCGCGTCGCGCACTCGACGATGCTCGGCCTCACGCATGCCCCTGGGGCGGAGCTCGCGGCGGAGCTGGCGCAGCTCGCACCGCCGGGGCTGGGCCGGGTGTTCTTCAGCGATAACGGTGCCGGCGCGGTCGAGGTCGCGTTGAAAATGTCGTTCCAATTCTGGCAGCTCACCGGCCGCCCGGAAAAGACCGGGGTCATCGGCCTCGCGGGCGGTTACCACGGGGACACATTTGGCGCGATGAGCGCGGGCGACAGCGGGTTTTTTCACGCCCGGTTTCGCCCGTGGGGTTTTCCAGCGGTGCACTTTCCCGCGCCCGTCTGCCACGAGTGGGGCGGGCACGTCCACGCGGCCGACTCCACGGCGAGCCTCGCTGCGCTGCGCGCGCTGCTCGCTGAGCGCGCCGCGCAGACCGCCTGCGTCATTCTCGAGCCGTCCGTGCAGGGTGCGGCGGGGATGCGCCTCCAGCCCCCGGGCTTCGTGCGCGAGGTCGCCGCGCTCTGCCGCGGGCACGGGGTCCACCTCGTCCTCGACGAGGTGTTCGTCGCGTTCGGCCGGCTCGGCCCGATGCTCGTCTGCGCCGACGAAGGCGTGACGCCGGATTTTCTCTGCCTCGCCAAGGGGCTCACCGGTGGCTATCTGCCGCTCGCCGCGACGCTGGCGCGCGAGGAAATCTTCGCGGCGTTCCTTGGCCCCTACGAAAGCGGGCGGGCGTTTTTCCACGGCCACACGTTCACGGGCAACCCGCTCGCCGCCGCCGTCGCGCTCGAAAATATCCGCAAGCTCCGTCTGCTCATCGCCGCCGGCACGCTGCGCGAACGTCTTGCCTGTTTCGGCCGCCTGCTCGGCGAAACATTTGCCGGCCATCCACATATCCGCGAAATCCGTCAGCGCGGCTTCGCCGCCGCGCTTGATTTGTCGCCCCGGGGCGAAGCCGGGGTGGACCTCCCCGGTGGGGTGCCCCGCCGCCTCGGCCTGCAGGTCTGCCTGCGGGCCCGCGCGCACGGGCTGCTGCTGCGCCCGCTCGGCGATTCGCTCCTGCTCGTGCCGCCGCTCTGTCTCGATGAAAGCGAGCTGGGCGAGCTCGTCCGCCGCACCGGGCGCTCTCTCGACGACGTTTTGCCGGCCTGAAAATCCCCCATTTCCCCATGATCAACCGTATCCACGACCTCGCTTCCCTCCGCGCCATTTATGAACTGCCTTTGCCCGAGCTGATTTTTCGCGCCCAGCAGGCGCAGCGCGCGCACCACGACCCGGCCGCCGTGCAGCTTTGCACGTTGCAGTCCATCAAGACCGGCCGCTGTCCCGAAAACTGCGCCTACTGCCCGCAGTCGGCGCACCACGACACCGGCCTTGAGGCGGAACAGCTCATGGATGCCGCCGACATCGTCGCCAGTGCCCGGCGCGCGCGCGCCGGCGGCGCGGCGCGTTTTTGCATGGGTGCGGCGTGGCGCGAGGTGCGCGACGGTCCGCAGTTCGACTCCGTGCTCGACGCGGTGCGCGGCGTCTCCGCCCTCGGCCTGGAGGTGTGCTGCACGCTTGGCATGCTCGACACCCCGCAGGCCGCACGCCTTCGGGAGGCCGGCTGCACTGTCTACAACCATAATCTCGACACCTCGCGGGAATTTTACCCCGAGATCATCTCCACCCGCACTTATGATGACCGTCTGCAAACCCTCGCGCGTGTCCGTGCCGCCGGCCTGCAGGTGTGCAGCGGTGGCATCCTTGGGATGGGCGAGAGCGTGGATGACCGGCTGAAAATGCTCGGCGAGCTGGCCGCGCTCGACCCGCAGCCCGACTCCGTTCCCATCAACGCCCTGGTCCCTGTCGCTGGCACGCCGCTGGACGGTCAGGCGCCGGTTGATCCCATCGAGTTCGTCCGCATCATTGCCACCGCGCGCATCCTCATGCCGCGCGCGATGGTGCGCCTCTCCGCCGGCCGCACCGCGATGAGCGACGAGATGCAAGCGCTGTGCTACCTCGCCGGGGCCAACAGCATCTTCCTTGGCGAAAAACTCCTCACCACGCCCAATCCCGGGCGCTCCGACGACATGAAATTGCTCGCGCGTCTTGGCCTGCACCCGCTTGCCGCCACGCCGCGTGTCGAGGAAGCCTGCGCCCACGCCTGACGCGTCACGGCGGGCATTTATCACGCACGCATGAAACCGCCCGGTGCGAAACAACCTGTCGGGCCGGCGCCCGTCGCCGCGCCGCCACGTGGCCTCGCTCGCTGAACGGCCCTGCTTGGCATGATGCCGCCTGCTCCCGCCATGCGTACGGTGCTCGTCACTGGCTCGGACACCGGGGTGGGCAAAACCCACGTGGTCGCTGCGCTCGCCCGCCTGCTGGCGGCGGACGGCGCGCGCGTGCAAATTGTGAAGGTCGTCGAGACCGGCTCGCCCACCGAAGGCGACGCCACCTGCGCCCACCGGTTGTCGGGAGCAGGCGGCGCGGTGGAGTCATTTACCCTCGCCCGCTTCGCCGCCCCGCTCGCACCATCGGCCGCCGCCCACGCCGAGGGACACGAAATTTCCTTTGCCGGCCTCCTTGCCCGGCTGCGCACGCTTCCCTCCTGCGACACGCGCATCCTCGAAGGCGCGGGCGGCATCGCCACGCCGCTCGAGTCCGGAGGACGCGACTGGGCCGACTTTGCGGTCAGCGTTGCCGCCGCCGCCGTTGTCATCGTCGTGCCCGACCGTCTCGGCGCGATTAACCAGGCCCGCCTAGCCCATGCGCGTGCCGCCGCGCTCGGCTTGCCTGCCGGTGTGTGGCTCAACGAAATCTCGCCCGCTCCGCCGGCCGTCGCCTCCTCTACCCGTGCCGCGCTCGCCGCTGCTGGGGTGCCGCTCTGGTCTCGACTGGCTGACTTGAAGCTGGATTGCGACGTTTTTGGGGTGGCCGGGCTGCCGGACTCCCCCTCCGCGCCGACATTTTCTACCCGCCTCGCTGCCATCCTTGGCGAACGCGCCCACGACGGACTCCGCCGCGAACTGCGTGTCACCGCGCCCGCCGCTGATATTCTTAATCTCGCCGACAACGACTACCTCGCGCTCGCCCATGACCCTGTGCTCGCCGCCGCCGTGGCCGATGCCGCCCGTGCGCATGGCACCTCGGCAGCCGCCGCGCCGCTCGTCACCGGCTGGCAGCCTTCGCACGCCGCGCTCACCGCCGCGCTCGGCGCGTGGCACGGTTTCCCTTACGGCCTGCTTTGGAGCAGCGGCTACGCGGCCAACTCCGCCGTGCTTGGTACGCTTCCGCGCCGGGGGGATCTCGTGCTCGCCGACCGCCTCGTCCACCACAGCATGATCGCCGGGCTGCTCCACAGCGGCGCGCGCCTGCAGCGTTACGAGCATCTCGATCTCGACCATCTCAGGACCTTGTTGGAAAAATCAGGTTCCTCCTCGTCCGCCGACCGCACCGTTTTCGTCGTGACCGAGAGCATCTTCAGCATGGACGGCGACTGTCCGGACCTCGCGCGCCTCGCGGAGCTGAAGCGTCGTCACGGCTTCTGCCTCATCGTGGACGAGGCGCACGCGCTTGGCTGGCACGGCCCGGAAGGAGCGGGCCTGGTGCGCGCCGCCGGCATCGCCGGTGAGGTGGACGTGCTCGTCGGCACCTTGGGCAAGACGCTCGCTTCCGGCGGTGCCTACACGCTGTTCCGCGACGCCACCGTGCGCGATTACCTTGTGAATTTCGCCGGTGAGTTCATCTACTCGACGGCGCTCTCGCCGCTCAACGTCGCCGCTGCGTCCGCTGCGCTCGCCCGCGTGCGTGCGCTCGCGTCCGGGCAGCCGGGCTGGCACGCCCTTTCGCGTGACTTGCGTGCCGGCCTCCGTGCCGCCGGTTGGGCTGTGCCCGAGGGTCACTCGGCCATCGTGCCCGTGCCGCTCGGTCGCGCCGCCGACGCGGTTTCGCTCGCCGCCACCCTGCGCGCGAAAAATATTCTCGTCGGCGCGGTGCGCCCGCCCACCGTGCCAGCCGGCACCAGCCGCCTGCGCCTTTCGCTGAAGCGTACGTTTTCCGAGGCCGACGCGCAACGCCTGCTCACGGCGATGGCCGAATGGAGGGCATCGCAGTGAAAAAATTTGGCTGGGTGCTGGGCTGGGCGGTGCCGGAGGCATGGTTTGCGCCGCTGGCTCACGCGGCGTTTCCAACGGCAGCGCACCTGTTCGTTCCGGCCGTACCGGATGCGCTCACCCGGCTGGAGACAGGCGGCCCTTTTGACTGGGTGGCAGGTTATTCTCTAGGTTCGCAACTGTTGCTCGGAGAAGCGACACGGGCGGAACAACTGGGCCGAGTTGCATTGCTCGCGCCGAGTTTTGCATTTCCGAGCGAGGCCGGGATGGGCGGACGGGTGGCGCGTGCGCAGGTGAAATTTCTCGCCCGGCGGTTGCGTCGCGATCAGGAGGGGGGACTGGAAGATTTTTACACGCGCGCCGGGCTCGATGTGCCATCGGTGCATATGGCTTGTTTGTTGCCGGAAACTTTGGCGTGGGGACTGGCCCAACTCGAAACCACCGCCTTGCCGCCGGTATTGCCGCCGGGATGGCGCGCGTGGTGTGGCGCGGACGATCCACTGTTCGATGCGGCGAGATTGCGCGTGCTTGTGCCTGAAATTACCATTGTGCCAAACGCAACGCACCATCCGGCCGCGTTGTTGCGGGCCTTTGCCAAGGAGGCCGCCCCATGATGCAGGAAAGTTTTTCCAAGGCGGCACGCGGCTACCATCGCCACGCGCGCGTGCAGACGGCGCTGGCCGAATGGCTCGCCGAATGGTTACCGACGCAACGCGCGGGCCGCGCCTTGGAGGTCGGCGCGGGGCCGGGTGTGTTTACCCGGCGTCTTGTGGGCTGGCCGGGCGGGGTCGTCGCGACCGACCTCTCGCCGGAGATGGTCGCAGCGGGGCGCGCAGCCGTGCCATCCGCCGGTTGGCAGGTGATGGCGGCGGAGCGTCCGCTCCCGGGACCGTGGGACTGGATTTTTACGAGCGCGATGCTCCAGTGGGCAACGGACCCGGAGCAGCTTTTCACGGCGTGGCGCGCTCAGCTTGCGCCGGGCGGGCGGGTGCTGGCGGCGTTGTTCGTGGCGGGCAGCCTGCCGGAGTGGCAGGCGGTGGCGGGCGAAGGCGGCCCGGTGCGGTGGCGTCCGCCTGCCGCCTGGCGTGCGGCGCTCGCGGCTGCCGGGCTGGGCATGGTGCGCGAGGAGACGGCGGAACGGGTGTTCACCCATGCGACGGCGCGCGAGTTTCTCCACAGCCTGCACGGTGTGGGTGCGGCCCCGGTGCGGTGGCTGACGGCGGGCGCGCTGCGACGGCGGCTAGCCGATTACGAAAAACGTTTTCCTGTGTCCGGTGGCGGCGTGCGGGCAACCTGGGGCTTCTATCGTTTCGAGGCGGAGCGGGCGGACTGAGCCGGCGCAGGGAGGCGGGGCGTGTGGAGGAGAATGGTTTCCGCGGCAGTTTAGAAGTTTTCGGTCCAGAGAAGGGTTTGTTCCGGCGGCGACTTCGTATGGTTCGGGCCCACCTCCTCATACATGAAGATGATTTCGAGCGTCCGCAGCCGCTGGCCGCCGCGGTGGGTGCGGTTCCACTCGTTGCCCAGATAGCGCGCGAAGGGCTGGCGGTAGCTTTCGTATTCTTGGAAGCCGATCGTGATGAGCAACGCACCCCAGCGCTGGTCGAAATAGGTGTCTGCGACGACGGGCGGCTCGTCGAAGGTGGCGGGCGAGGCGCCGGTGGACACGTCGACGGTCTCGCCGTTGACCAGCGTGCCGCGCATGACATACCAGCCGTCCTGCGACTGCGGGTCGGGCGCGAACATGTTGAACAGCTGGTCCATCCCGGTGGCCTCGGCGACCCATCGCCAGCGGGTCGCCACCAGCGGTGCGTGGCCGGGCAGGTTGTCGTGGTTCCAGGCCACGACATAGCCGAGCAGAGCCAGCAGCCCGGCGTCGCGCAGCAGGCGCGGCAGACGCCGCAGCCAGATTTGCTGGCGCCGGGCTGGCGCTGGCGTGGGTTTCACCTTCGGGGGTGCGGCCGGCGTGCGGCGGCGCTGGCACCAGCGGCGGAAACCCGCGACGCCGTCCGCGATAAATTTGAACCGCGCGGTCAGCCGGCGGCCCAGCGGCTCGGCGAACCAGGTCCAAAATTCCGCCGGCAGCAGGGCCAGCATGATGCCGATCATGACCGGCCCGAACAGTCCGAGCTGAAGGGTGACGTTAAATCCGATTTGCAGCGCGCCAAACAACGCGCAGGCGGCCAGCCGGCCCCAGCGGTTTCCCACTGGCAGCACGAGCAGCGCCGGTCCCCAGATCTCCAGCCAGAGCGTCCCGATGGTGAGCGCGGCGGTCAGCCCGTCGAACTGGTTGAGCCAGCGGCCGAGCGGTCGGCTGTAAATATCGAGCGAAAGGGCCTGGGTGACTGCGGTATGGGTCACATGCCACGTCGGCCCTGTTTTCATCAGGCCGTTGAAAATGTAGATGAGCATGAACTGGACGATGTAAGCCACGCCCGCGACGCCCAGCCACGGGCCGGGTGGCTCCGGCTCAGCTGGCCGGGTGCGGCCCAGCGCGGCGTCGAGCGAGCCGCGCGCGCCCAGCGGCAGAAACATCGCCCAGAACAGGCTGGCGCGCAGCATTGTGTCCGGGCCAAACAGGATCAGGGGGTTGCGCGTCTGCCGCGACAGCAACAACACCCAGCATGCGACCGTGGCGGTGCGGGTGCGCCAGCCGACCAGCAGCAGCAGTGCGCACGCGGCCTCAACGGCGAAGAGCAGCACTTCGTACCACCCGGCGCCGGAGGCGAGGTGCAGGCTGGGAAAGGGGGATTCATTCCCGATCACATAGCTGCGCGGCAGGACACCCTCGTCGGTGAATAACGCGCGCAAGTGCGTGCTCGCGATGCCGAGATCCCACAGGATGAGCACCGCCAGCGCGACGCGCAGCAGGGCGAGCGACCGCAGGTCCAGCCCGAACATGTTCCGTAGGATTTTCCGACCGAGCATAAGGTTGAAACGTCGCCCCGGGCGTGAGGTTACAGGGAAATTTTTGGCGGCGGGGGTGACAGGCGCAGGCTGTGTCCGGCCCGCCCGTGCGCAAGCGCGAACGGGCCGGTTGATTCATGGCTGGCGTTCCGCCCGTGGGCCGCCTTGGCTGCGCACATGGACGGTGGCGGACCAAACGGAAGGACCGGGGTGGGTGGCGCGGCGCTGGTAGCGGCGGAGCGCCCGGCGGTGGTGTTTGTCCGCAGCACGCGGGCGCGGCGCTACCGGCTCACGCTGCGGCGTGATGGCACGGCGGTTGTCACGGTGCCGGTCCGCGGGTCGCAGCATGAGGCGGAGGCATTTGCCGCAGCGCATGCCGGCTGGCTGGCGCGAGCCCGCGAGCGGCAGCGGCATCGCCCGCGCGGCGAGGCGGTGTGGGTGCCCGGCACGCGGGTGCTCTGGCGGGGCGGGTTGGTGGAAATCCGGGTGGCGGCTGTTGCAGGCAGCGGGGTGGCCGGGCCGGGTGTGGAGGGAGGGTGGGATGGTGGGGCGGCCGGAATGAGCGAAGGTGTCGGTGCCGGCGCGACTGTGGACGCAGCCGGGCCGTGTCCGGGCGGTTTTGCAGGCGGTGGCGGGCGCGTGACGGTTTGTCTTGCGGCGGATGTTTTTGTGGTGCGTTCGTCCGTTGGTGATTTGCGGCTGGGGTTGGAAGCGCAGTTTGCGCGGCGGGCGAAGATTGAGCTGCCGGCGCGCGCGTGGGAGCTGGCGGCGGAGACGGGCGCGGACCTGCGGCAGGTCACCGTGCGCAACCAGCGCTCGCGCTGGGGTTCGTGTTCGGCCCGCGGCACGGTGTCGCTCAACTGGCGGCTCGTGCAGACACCCGATACCGTGCGCGATTATATCATTTACCACGAGCTGGCGCACCTGCGGGAGATGAACCACTCCGACCGCTTTTGGGCGCGGGTGGCGGACACCTGTCCCGGCTGGCGCGAGTCCGAGCGCTGGCTCAAGCGGCACGGGAGCTTGGTGGGCCTTTAGGGGCCGGGTCGTTTTGTAGCCCTGCCCGTGAGGGCAGGGAAGGATGGGAGAAAAGAGCATGATCGTGCACCTCCTTGGGCGCAGCAAATCAGTCTTGTCGGGCCGCTTGTTGGCGACCGCCGCCTGGCGGCAAGCACGGGTCCTACAACCGTTCCGCACGGGCGAGGCAGACGCAGTTGCTGCCATCGGCCGTGGGGAGCCATTCGAGGCCGAGGGATTTGAACTCGCGCGTCATCGCGCGGCGCAATCCGCCGGCCTCGATGAGCAGCAGCCCCTGCGGCGCGAGGCGTGCGCGTGCCTGCGCGAGCAGCCGCCGGATGATGTCCAGCCCGTCGCGTCCGCCGTCGAGCGCCAGGCGCGGCTCCCGTTTGAACTCGGCGGGCAGCCGGTCGCAGAGCGCGCTCGGCTCGTAGGGGGGGTTGCTGAGGATGAGATCGTATCTCGCTGCCGGCACCCCGGCGAAAACATCGCCGCGCCGTGGCCGCACCCGGCGTGCGAGCCGGTGTGCGCGGATGTTGATGCGCGCCACGGCGAGCGCGTCGGCGGAGACATCAACGGCGTCCACGGTCGCCGCCGGGAACTGCCGGGCGAGCAGGATGGCGAGGCAGCCCGAGCCAGTGCCGACATCGGCGGCGCGGCGCACTTTCACGCCCGCGGGCAGGAGCGCGTCGAGCGTCGGGATGATTTCCACGAAATAGCTGCGCGGGATGAGCACGCGCTCGTCCACGTAAAATTTCTCCCCGCCCAGCCATGCCTCGCGCGTGAGATAGGCCGCCGGCACGTGTTCGACGACGCGTCGGCGCAGCATTTCCGCGACAGCGGCGCGTTCGGCGGCGGTGAGTTTCCGGGCGAGCACGCGCTCGTCGCTGTCGGGCGGCAGGCCGAGCGCCTGCAGCAGGAGCCAGAGCGCCTCGTCGTGCGCGTTGGTGGCGACCTGCCCGGATGCCAGGCCGGCGCGGGCGTAGAGTTTTTCCGCCAGCGCGAGCCAGCCGCCGAGCGTGGCGGGCGGCCCGGCGCCGCCGGGGAAATCGCTGGGCGCGGCGCGCGGCATGATCACGAGATGAGCGCGTGGTACAGCCTCAGATAGGGCTGCATGCCCCAGCCAATCAGCTCACCCATGGCTTTCTGGAACGCGGGGACGTTGATCAGCACGAGGAGCAGGATGCCGCCCACTTGGGACAGCCGCAGGTAGGTCTCCTCTTTCAGGCCCACGATATAGCGCATGACATGGCTGCCATCGAGCGGCGGGATGGGCAGCAGGTTGAAGACCACCATGACGACGTTGAGCTGTATGAATTGCAAAAACAGGCCCGTGAGTTCGCGGTGGCCATGGCTTGCGACCGCCATCAGCACCCCGAGCAGCGCGAGCACGGCGTTGCTCAACGGCCCTGCGAGCGTCACCAGCAGGTCGCACAGCATGCGGCGGTGGGGGGGGAAATTGCCGAGGTTGATCTGCACCGGCCGGCCCCAGCCGATCAGGCCGAACGAAGAACCACGCAGCAGGAAAATGTTGGCCAGCGGGATCAGCCCCGTGCCGATCGGGTCGAGGTGGACGAGGGGATTGAGGGTCACGCGGCCCTGCGCCGCCGGCGTGTGGTCGCCGAGCCGGTCGGCCACGATCGCGTGCGCCCACTCGTGGATCGCGATGCAGATGACGAGGAGCAGGTAGTAGATCAGCCCTGTGCGGATGATTTCGGCGTCGAGGTTCATGCGGTGTGCGCGGTGTTGTCCGCGCTTTACGGCGGCGGTGCAACATGGTTTTGCTTCCTTTGCCCCGATGAAAGAGCTTCGCTCCATCCTCGCGCGTTTGCGCCAGCCGGCCGCCTTTCCGGCGGCGCTGGCGACGCTTGCGCGGGTGCGCGGGTCGTCCTACCGGCGGCCGGGTGCGCGGCTGCTGCTCACCGCAGATGGCGCGCGCACGGGCGCGATTAGCGGCGGCTGCCTGGAGGATGATGTGCTGGTGCGCGCGGCGGCGGTCGCGGCCGGCGGCGCGGCGCAGGCGGTGACCTACGACACGACGGCGGAGAACGATCTTGTGTGGGGCGTCGGCCTCGGCTGTCACGGGGTGGTGGATGTTGTCGTCGAGCGGCTGACGACAGACAACCTTGGCTGGGCGACCGTAGTGCGCGAGGCCTTCGATCAACAGCGGGACGCAGCCTTGGCGATAGTTTTTCAAGCAGACATGCGGTATCTGCTCGGAACCCATGCGGCGCTTTCTGGTAACGGCCCGCTTTGGACGAAAGAGAAAGCGACGGCTTACGAACCCGGCCTGCAACAGGCGCTGAAGGAAAAACGTTCGCATTGTGCGCGGCTTGAGACGTTGGCCGGGCGGCCTTGGGTGTTCTTCGAGTATGTTTCGCGTCCGAACATATTGATAATTTTTGGGGCGGGTGATGACGCCCAACCGCTCTGCCGAATGGCGGCCGATTTGGGCTTTTCCGTAAAGGTGGTTGATTCGCGTCCGATGTATGCAACCAAGAAAAGATTTCCCGATGCCGAAGCCGTCTTCGTAGCGAAGGCAGATGAATTGTCGAGAGGGATACCCGATGCTGAAAGGACGGCATGCGTGGTGATGACGCACCATTATGTGCATGACTTGCCTTACCTCGGTTGGGCGTTTCGTCAGGCAAAAGTGCCCTACATCGGGCTGCTTGGGCCGAGGCAGCGGGCGGAGAAAATCTTGGGCGATCTCGCGGCGGGAGGTCTGGAGATCACGCCGGCGATGCGGTCACGGCTGCGCGCGCCGGTGGGCCTGGATGTCGGCGCGACGACGCCGGAGTCGGTGGCGTTGGCAGTGCTCGCGGAGATTCAGGCCGTGCTCGCGGGGCGGGACGGGCGGCCGTTGCGCGAACGAGAGGGGGCGATTCATGGGGAATGAGGAGACAGGAGACAGGAGACAGGGGGCAGGAGACGGGACGGCGACGTTTCGTTTTGGCATCGTGCTGCTCGCGGCGGGGGCGTCGCGGCGGATGGGGGAGCCGAAGCAGT
>CAIQBC010000118.1 GCA_903869955.1 uncultured Opitutia bacterium | reverse complement strand
GTCGTGCGCGTCAACCGCAGGAAAGACGCCGCCCCGCGCGCCGCCGAGCCGACCGTCAAGGACATCCCGCACCTTTACCCTTCCGGCTCCGAGATCGTCATTCAGGTAACGAAGGGCCCGATCGGGACCAAGGGCCCGCGCACCACGACCAATCTCTCGCTGCCCGGCCGCTACCTCGTGCTCATGCCGTTCTCCGACCAGTGCGGCATCTCGCGCAAAATCGAGGACCCCAAGGAACGCGCGCGCCTCCGGCAGCTCGTCAACAAGCTCACCATCCCCGAGGGCATGGGCGTCATCGTCCGCACTGCCGGCGAGGGCAAGAAGGACCGCTACTTCGTCCGCGACCTGCACCTGCTCCTGAAGACCTGGGCCGGCATCAAGCACAAGCTTGAGCACGAAAAGGCCCCCACGACGCTCTACATGGAGCCCGACATCGTCGAGCGCACCGTGCGCGACTTCCTCACCGAGGACGTGGACCGCGTGCTGATTGACAATGCCGACGACCACGCCCGCTGCCAGGCCGCCGTCGCCCAGATCTCCCAGCGCAGCAAGGGCAAGATCGCGCTCTACAAGGACAGCATCCCCATCTTCGAGCGCTTCAACATCGAGAAGCAGATCGAGCAGACCTTCCAGCGCCGCGTCTCCCTGCCCAGCGGCGGCGAGATCGTGATTGACGAGACCGAGGCGCTCATCGCGATTGACGTGAACACCGGTTCGCACCGCCAGCGCCCCGGCGATGAGAAAAACACCCTCTACGCCGTCAACCTCGAGGCCGCCGCCGAGATGGCCCGCCAGATCCGCCTCCGCAATTTGGGCGGGCTGATCATCATGGACTTCATTGACATGAAGGAGCGCCGCCACCGCAACGCTGTGTACGAGAAAATGGTGGACCTGATGGCCGACGACAAGGCCAAGACCCACATCCTCCCCATCTCCGCGCTCGGCATCATGCAGATGACGCGCCAGCGCCACGCCGAGTCGCTCTCGTCCAACCACTACACCGACTGCCCGTATTGCCACGGCCGCGGCATTGTGAAAAGCGCGACGACCATGTCCGTGGAGCTGCAACGCAAGCTCTCCTCCGTCGTCCGCCGCCTCACCGCGCGCAACGACAGCAAGGAGTATTCGCTCCGCGTGCTCGTTCACCCCAGCATCCTTGAGCGCCTCCGCAGCGAGGACGCCGACCTGCTCGTGCGGATGGAAAAGCTCTTCGGCGTGAAGCTCGCTTTCCGCGCCGACGCCGCCTACCATGTCGAGAACTTCAAGATCCTCAACGCCGTCACCGGCGAGGAGTATCGCTGACGAAATCGTTCTCTTAATCTTACTCGTTCTCGTTCTCCATCGCGCCGCGCTTCTACGCCGGCGCGATTTTTTTGGCCCAAATTTCTCACCCGCCGCCCGCACGGCCGCCGCGCTGGGTGCCGCTCGTGGTGGTCGTCGTTGTCGTGTTGCCCGCGCCCGGCGTGAAGAGCAGCCCGCTGGTGTTAGGCGGCGCGGTCAGCCCGTTGCCGCGCGCCACCATCGCGCCGCTGTCCAATGGCAACGCCCGCGCCACCATGCTACCGGACGAAAGGATCTGGCCCGCCGGCGCGGCCGCGCCTCGCGCCGGGGCGGCCTGGCCGCGGTTCCCCTGCGCCGGATTCCCAAACCCCGGCTGGCCGAATCCACCGCCCACATAGACCACCTGCGCGGGTTGTTCAGCCGGGGCGTTTTGGGCCGGCGCGGGTTCCGGCGCCGGTTGCACATAATAATTGTTCACGATGGTTGGCGGCGGCGCCTCCGCGGCCGCCGGCCCGGGCACATACACGATCGGCGGCTCCGCCGGCACCGGTGCCGGCACGGCCGTAAGCGCGGGAGCCGGTGCCCCGCCGCCCGCCATCACCGGCGGCAACAACGCCGAGGTCGCCTCCACCACCGCCAGCGCCGACATCAACGCCACGCTGTTGGCCAGCAGTTCGTTTTGCGCGCGCAGCTCGGCGGCCGCGTCGGTCATGGGCCGCTGCGCCGCCGGGTTGTCCGTCTTCGCCGCGTCGTGGTGCTGGAAAGAGCACCCGCCCGTCGCGCCGGCAAACGCGAGCATCGTGACCAGGGCCGGCAGTTGGGTTTGGGGAAATTTGGGCATGGGGAGACGGGGTTGCGGTTAAGACGGCCGGGGCACGCCGACGTTACCCGCCGGGCCCGCCAACGCAAACGCGATTTTCCCGACGGCGCTCACGCGAGCACGAAGACCAGAAACTCCGCGTCCGCCCGCGCGGCGAGCGCGAGGCTCGCGACGTTCTCCACCGCCGCGCCATCGCCCTCGGCGAGCGTCTCGTCCAGCACGTCGAGCGCGCCCTTGATCACCTGCACCCACACGCCGCGCCCCGCGCCCGGCGCGAGCGCGAGATTTTTTTCGGCCTCCAGCCGGCCGAAATAGATCTCCGCGTCCGCGCGGATGGCCGTCGCGCCGTCGCGCGCCTCACCGGCAAAGAGCAGCGTGAGCGCGTTGGGCCGCGCCGCGCCACCGAGCGCCCGCTCCGCGTAGCGCGGCTCGCCGCCGCGCGCGCGCGGCCGCAGCCAGACCTGCAGGAAATGCGCCGGGGCCGTCTTGGACGGGTTGAACTCGCTGTGCCGCACGCCCGACCCCGCGCTCATGTATTGCAGGTCGCCGGCCTTGATGACGCGCCCGTTGCCCAGGCTGTCGCGGTGCTCCAGCTCGCCCGTGATGACGTAGCTGAAAATCTCCGCGTCGCGGTGTGGATGCGTGCCGAAGCCGCCACCCGCCTCGACGACATCGTCGTTGAGCACGATCAGCGAGCGGAAGCCGAGATGCGCCGGATCCTGATACTCACCAAACGAAAACGAGTGCCGGCTGTGCAGCCAGCCCAGCTCGGTCAGCCCGCGCGCGGCAGCGGGGCGTTTCACGATTTTCGGCGCGGCCGAAACGGTTTCAAGGGTGGGCGGGTTTGGTGCGGAGATGTTTTTCATCGGCCGAAGATGCACTGCTCGCCCCAACGAGCAAATCGTGGATGAGCACCGCCGCCGCCGCCGACACGTTCAACGACTCGACGCGCCCGCTGCCGCCAATCGTCACGAGCCGCGCGCAAGCCGCCGCCACCGCGGGCGCGAGCCCGTGCTCCTCGTTGCCCAGCACCAACGCGATCGGCCTCTGCTTTTCCGTCTCCTGTCTCCTGTCTCCTGTCTCCGCGCGTCGCGCGCTCTCCGCCGCCGCGCCGACGACCTCGTAACCCGCCGCCGCCAGCTCGCGGCAAAACGCCGCCAGCTCCGGCACGCGCCAGACCGTGACGTGCTCCAGCCCGCCCTCCGCCACGCGGTGCGCCGCCACGTTGGGCAACGCGGCGGCGGGATGCGCCGGGATCACGAGCTGCTCCACGCCGAAAAACGCCGCGGTGCGCGCGATCGCGCCGAGATTGTGGGCGTTGCCGATGCGGTCGAGCACCAGCAGCGGCGCGCGTTGCGCGGCCCACGCCCTGATGTCCGCCCCCGTCGGCGCACGCAGCTTCGGCGCGGTGACGACCGCCACGATGCCACCGTGGTGCAGCGAGCCGGAGATTTTCTCCAGCTCGGCCGGCGGCACGCAGCGATAGACCTTCCGCGCGGCGGCGAGCGCCTTGCAGAGCGGGCCGATCTTCCGGCCCGTGGCCTCGTCGAAAAACAGCCGCACGACCGAGCCCGCGTCGCGCTCAAACCGCGCCCGCACCGCCGCCAAGCCGCAAAGGCAAATCTCGTTTTTGGTCATGCGTGAATTTTTAGAATCGGATTGGCCGCAAAAAGGCGCAAGAAACGCAAAAAAAACCAAGTCCGCTGAAGTCTGACCGGCCTACGAGGGTGGAACGCGACTCGCCGTCGGCGAGCAAGCGCTCTGTGCGCCTCAGGCGCATCCCGGCGCGTTTCGAACGCGTCAGGGACGCCGCGCTCCACCTCATGACAGCCGACGCAACGTCGTCCGATGAACACTCAGCCCAATTCCGTTTTTTGCGCTCTTTGTGCATTTTTGCGGCCATTCTCTGTTCAGCCTTTCCCCTTCAACACCGCCGCCAGCTCCCGCAGCAGCCGCTCGTTTTGCGCGGCCGTGCCGACGGTCACACGCAGCCACTCCTTCATGCCGTAGGGCTGGAGCGGGCGCACGATCACGCCGCGCTTCTGCAGCTCCGCAAAGACCCGCGCACCATCGCCGACGCGCACGAGCAGAAAATTCGCCACGCTCGGCACCAGCTCCAGTCCGAGTGCGCGGAAACCCGCCTCCAGTTGCGCCAGCCCCGCGCGGTTCTCGCGCACACAGCGTGCGGTGAACTCGCCGTCGTCGAGCGCGGCGCACGCGGCGGCCTGGCCGATGGCGTTCACGTTGAACGGCTGACGCGAGCGGTTGAGCAGCGCGGCGATCTCCGGGCTGGTGTAGCCGTAGCCCACGCGCAGCGCGGCGAGACCGAAAATTTTCGAGAACGTCCGCAGGCAGACCACATGCCGCCCCTCGCGGATGAGTGGGCGCAGGTCGGGCGGATTTTCGAGAAACTCCGCGTAGGCCTCGTCGAACACGAGGACGACGTGCGCCGGCAGCGCGCGCGCGAACGCGAGGATCTCCGCCTCGGTGTTGGCCGTGCCGGTCGGGTTGTTCGGACTGGGCAGAAACACGAGCTTCGTGCGCGGCGTGATCGCCGCCGCCAGCGCGGCGAGATCGTGGCGGTGATTGACGAGCGGCACCTCGACCGGCTTCGCGCCGAAGAGCAGTGCGACGAGCTTGTAGACGACAAACGCCGGCACACCCATCACGGCCTCGTCGCCCGGCCGCAGGAAAACGTGGCCGAGCAGCTCGAGCAGCTCGTTGGAGCCGTTGCCCGGCACGATCT
>CAIQBC010000117.1 GCA_903869955.1 uncultured Opitutia bacterium | reverse complement strand
TGTTCACGATGCTGCCGGTGTTCGCGAGCATCCTCTTCAAGCGTCGGCTCGCGCAATTCACCAAGAAAACGAAGATCATCGCCGGCCCCTCCTCCTCGGCGGGCTGAACGCGGACGCCCACAACTGCCGCCGTGGAGCGCCCGCCGTCAACACCGTCTGTCTGGCTCGCCGCCGCCCGGCCGCGCACACTGCCTGCTGCCGTCGCGCCCGTGCTCGTTGGCTCCGCGCTGGCGTGGCGCGAAAACCATTTCGTCACCCCGGCGGCGTTGGGCTGCCTCGCGTTCGCGCTGCTGGTGCAAATCGGGACCAACTTCGCCAATGATTACTACGACTTCATGAAGGGGGCCGACACGCCCACACGCACCGGGCCGCGCCGGGCCGTGGCCGCCGGCCTGGTCCGCCCCGCCGTCATGCGCGCCGCGATGCTGGCCACCTTCGCCGCCGCGTTTCTCGCCGGGCTGACGCTCTGGCCCTATGGTGGCTGGCCGCTGCTGGTCGTCGGAGTGACGAGCATCTTTTGCGGCTACGCTTATACGGGCGGTCCGTGGCCGCTCGGTTACCACGGCTTGGGCGAGGTGTTCGTCTTTGTGTTTTTTGGCCTCGTGGCCGTGGGCGCGACGTTTTTTGTGCAGACGCACCGCGTTGGGACCGACGCACTTCTCCTCGGGATCGGAGTGGGCGCGCTCGCGACGAACATTCTGCTCGTGAACAATTATCGCGACGCCGCGACCGACGCCCTGGTCCGCAAGCGCACCCTGGTCGTCCGTTACGGCCGCCGTCTCGCCCGGCTGCAATTCGGCCTCGCGCACCTGCTTGCGCTCGCCGTGCCGCCCATGCTCGCCGCGCGCGGCGTGGGCCGCGCCGGTTGGGCATGGCTGCTCGCGGCCGCGCTGGCCGTGCCGGTGTCCGGCCAAATCGCGGCGTTGCGCCGCGCCCGTGCGCCCGAGGAACTGAATGGGTTGCTCGGCCGCGTCGCCTCCCATCTCGCACTTTACGCCGCCGCGCTCGCCCTCTGGCTGATGCTCGCCTGAGGGGAACAACGTTCTCCGTCCCACGGTTCCGGTTTCGTCCGGGACGTGGCCCCGTGGTTCAGCCTTGCCCGCACCGCCACGCCTTGGTTCGCTGCCCGCCTTCGTCTCTCCATGAGTTCCAAAACTAATCAGCTTCGCCCCCATTCTTCCATCGTCACCGACGGTCCCGACCGTGCGCCCGCCCGCTCGATGCTCCGTCCGGTCGGCTTCACCGATGCCGATTTCCAAAAATCCGTCGTCGGCATCGCGTCCACCTGGAGCATGGTCACACCGTGCAACATGCACATTGACCGGCTCGCGCGCGAAGCCGAGGCCGGGGCCAATGCCGCCGGCGGCAAGGCCGTCATCTTCGGCACCATCACGGTTTCCGACGGCATCAGCATGGGCACGCCCGGCATGAGATATTCGCTGGTCTCCCGCGAGGTCATCGCCGACTCCATTGAGACGGTCGCCGGGGCGGAGGGCTTCGACGCCCTGGTCGCCATCGGCGGCTGCGACAAAAACATGCCGGGTTGCGTGATGGCCCTCGCGCGCCTCAACCGCCCCGGGGTGTTCGTCTATGGCGGGACCATTCTCCCCGGCATCCACCCCGACTCGAAAAAGGAGTGCGACATCGTCTCCGTTTTCGAGGCCGTCGGCCAGCACTCGGCGCACAAGCTCGACGATGCCGGCCTCGCCAAGGTCGAGAACTGCTCCATCCCCGGCCCCGGCTCCTGTGGCGGCATGTACACCGCCAACACCATGTCCTGCGCCATCGAGGCGCTCGGCATGAGCCTGCCCAACAGCTCCGCCCAGATCGCCATCAGCACCGAAAAAAAGGAGGACTGCCGGCGGGCCGGCGAGGCCGCGCTCGCGCTCCTTCAGGCCGGCATCCGCCCGCGTGACATCATGACGAAAAAGGCGTTCGAGAACTCGATCACGGTCGTCATCGCCCTCGGCGGCTCGACCAACGCCGTCCTCCACCTTCTCGCGCTGGCGCATACCGCCCACGTCAAGCTCACCATTGATGATTTCACGCGCATTGGGAAGCGGGTCCCGGTGCTCGCCGACCTGAAGCCCTCCGGCAAATACGGCATGGCCCACCTCTCGCGCATTGGTGGCCTCCCGCCGCTCATGAAAATGCTCCTCGACGCCGGCCTGCTCCACGGTGACGTGCTCACCGTCACGGGCAAGACACTCGCGGAAAACCTGAGAAATGTCGCGCCTTATCCCGTCAATCAGGATGTCGTCCGCCCGTTCTCGAACCCCATCAAGCCCGACAGCCATCTTCGCATCCTCTATGGCAACCTCGCGCCCGACGGGGCGGTGGCGAAAATTTCCGGCAAAGAGGGCCTCACTTTTTCCGGCAAGGCCATCACCTTTGAGTCCGAGGAGACCGCGCTCAAGGCCATCCTCGATGGTCGCGTGAAACCCGGCCACGTGATGGTCATCCGCAATGAAGGCCCCGTCGGCGGTCCCGGGATGCGTGAGATGCTTTCCCCCACGAGTGCCATCATGGGCAAAGGCCTCGGCAAGGAGGTCGCGCTCATCACCGACGGGCGTTTCTCCGGCGGCAGCCACGGCTTCGTGGTTGGCCACATCACACCCGAGGCAGCGATCGGCGGCCCCATCGCCATCATCAAAAACGGCGACCCCATCACGATTGATGCCGTCAACAACCAGCTTACCCTCGCCCTCCCCGCGAAGGAAATCAGAGCCCGCCTCAAGTCGTGGAAGCCGAAGAAGCAGAAAGAAACTCGCGGTGTCCTCGCCAAATATGCAAGCCACGTCACGACCGCGACCTTCGGCGCGGTGACGGACAAGGATCTTTAGCAGAGGCAGGCTGGAAAACACCCGCTCAAAAAAATCTCCTGTTTTATTTTCGAAATGAGACCTTCGAGTGCGTAGCCTCGTCGTGGC
>CAIQBC010000116.1 GCA_903869955.1 uncultured Opitutia bacterium | reverse complement strand
GGCCCGATGGTGGTGACCACCGGCAACAAGTCGGAGATGTCGGTGGGCTATGCCACGCTCTACGGCGACATGAATGGCGGCTTCAACCCGATCAAGGACCTCTACAAGACCGAGGTCTACCGGCTGAGCGCATTGCGCAACCGCTGGAAGCCGGACGGTGCCCTTGGCCCCGACGGCCTGGTGATTCCCGAGCGGATCATCACCAAGGCGCCGACCGCCGAGCTGCGCGACAACCAGACCGACCAGGATTCGCTGCCCCCCTACGAGGTGCTGGACGCCATCCTGCAGGGGCTGGTTGAGCACGAGATGCGGGTCTCCGACATCGTCGCCGCCGGGCACGACCCCGAGACCGTTCGCAAGGTCGAGCGGCTGCTCTACCTCGCCGAGTACAAGCGCCGCCAATCGGCGCCGGGCGTGAAGGTGACGCACAAGAACTTCGGCCGCGACCGCCGCTACCCCATCGTCAACCGCTTCCGCGATCCCGGCGAGGCCGCCCGCGCGCCCGACGCCACGCTCGTCCGTGGCGCCGGGCGCAGCACGGCCGACGGGCTCGATGCGTGACGCGCGTCGCTTCGCTGAGGGTTTCGGCCCGCAGCGGGGAGGGGCACCGGCCGGCCATTGCCGGGTGGCCACGTCTGGACTGCGGCCGAATGGCGGCCGCGGTGAGTCGCCGGCGGCCCGTCCACAGACCCGCCATGCCGCTCGCCAACTGTTGCGTGAATGCAACAGTTGGGGCCCCGGCGATCGCGATGGCCGTCGCCAATCGGTCTTTTGCAGGTTGGGAGACCGTCATTTTGGCCGGCGGCCGGCCAAAATCATGGGGTTTTGGGCCAAACCGGCCTGGCTGCCGGACGGCTGGACGATCCGGGATGCAGGACACGGGGCCCTGCCGAAGAACGATGCAAATCTGCAACAAGCCGCGTCAAACCGGCGTCCAAACCGCGGCAAAATCAAGTTAGACGTTGTCGCCAAGAGCAAATTTGGTAGCGTCCTAGACAGCCAAGGCGGGGTCTCGCTGGATTGGCGTTGGGGCAGCCACTAGGCAGTCTCGTCAAAAAATGGGTGGCGACGCCCGGAGATCCGCAAGGATCGAAGGTCAGAAGCTGCCGGTGGTCATCACCGCAAGGAGCTGAAAATGAAGTTTACGAAGATCATGATGCTGGCAGGCGCTGCCGGGATCGCCACCGTCGGTGGCGCCCAGGCTGCCGATCTGCCTTCGAAGAAGTCCGCGCCGGTCGAATACGTGCGCGTTTGCTCGACCTACGGCGCCGGTTTCTTCTACATCCCCGGCACCGAGACCTGCATCCGCATCGGCGGTCGTGCTCGTTACGAGTACGAGTACCGTGAGGCTTATGCCCGCGACAACAACCAGACCGGCTCGCGCGCCATCGGCCGCATCTTCCTCGATGCCCGCACCGCCACCGAGTACGGCCTGCTCCGCGCCTTCGTTCGTTACGACGTGATGCGTCGTATCGGCACGCTGCGTTCGGGCACCTCCGACCGCGTCGCCTACGCCTTCCCGGGCTCGGGCGTTGACTTCGCCGGCAAGGCGCAGACGACGGTTGATATCAACCGCGCGTTCGTGCAGCTCGGCGGCCTGCTCGCCGGTCGTAGCCAGTCGTACTTCGACTTCTACTCGGGTGACCTCGAGTTCGTCGGCACCACCGCCGGCTCCTCGATGACCACCAACCTGCTGGCCTACACTG
>CAIQBC010000115.1 GCA_903869955.1 uncultured Opitutia bacterium | reverse complement strand
CGCTGAAAAATATCCTTGGCCAGGTCGTGAGCGACGCCGGCCTCGCGCAGTTCCGTTGCGCTGAGACAGAGAAAAATCCGCACGTTACCTTTTTTTTCAACAACTACCGCAAGGACCCGTTTCCTGGCGAGGAGCGTGCATGTCCCGCCAGCCCGAAGGTGCCGACCTATGACCTGCAGCCCGAGATGTCGGCCGCCGAGGTGACGGCGGCGGCGAAGGCGGCGATCCTCTCCGGCAAATTTGGCCTTATCGTGGTGAACTTCGCGAACCCCGACATGGTCGGCCACACCGGCTCGCTGCCCGCCGCGATCAAGGCCGTCGAGGCGACCGACGTCGGCGTAGCGGAACTGCTGGCCGCGTTGGAAAAGGTGGGCGGCAGCGCCGTCATTCTCGCCGACCACGGCAACTGCGAGCAGATGTGGGACCCGGTGCATAATTCGCCGCACACCTCGCACACGCTGAACCTCGTCGAGGTCTTCGTGGTCGGGGAAGGCTTCGCCGCCGGGAAAACCAAAATGCGCATCGGCGGCCGACTCGCCGACATCGCCCCGACCGTGCTCGCGCTGCTCGGCCTGCCCAAGCCGGCGGAGATGACAGGGGAGAATTTAGTGGCAGGGTAGGGCCCGAGCATCGCCCCATAAGCGTGCGACCCCGCCGTTCCACCGCGCCCGTCCTGTCCCCGTCGCTGCCGCTCAGCCTGCCGGCCCCAGATTGGCGCTCTACCCAGCCAAACCGGGTATTCGTTGTTCGATCTCATCGTGCTGAAAAATTGACCGAGGCATGACCAAAGCTTGATCCCGATCCCGGATCTGATCAATTGATCCCGGGTGCCGAAGAAATCAACACCCCGGGCGCGCCTCGCGCCTGCCAAGTCCCCGCCCTACCCGAACGGTCACCAGGCAGACGACCTGCGCGCTATCGCGCTCGACCGCTCAGACTTTATTTTGGGGGAGGACGGCTCCATCTATTCCGCCGAGCCCACCCCGCCCTCCGACCAGCTCCCGTCCACCCCGCCTTCCCCGCCCCGCCTCGCCTACCACGACGATGCGCGCGGCCTCTGGCTCTACCACGGCAACTGCCTTGAGCTGCTCGACGCCATCGCCGCCAAGTATCCCGAGGGCCGCTTCGACTGCATCTTTGCCGACCCGCCCTATTTCCTCTCCAACGGCGGCATCACCTGCCACGCGGGGAAGATGGTGAAGGTGGATAAGGGCGACTGGGACCAGTCGCGCGGCCCCGAGCTCAACCATGAGTTCAACCTCGAATGGCTCCGCCGCTGCCAGCGCGTGCTCAAGCCCAACGGCACCATCTGGGTCAGCGGCACGCACCATGTCATCTTCTCCGTCGGCTACGCGATGCAGCAGCTCGGGATGAAGCTGCTCAACCAAGTCACATGGCAGAAGCCCAACCCACCGCCCAACCTCGCCTGCCGCTATTTCACCCACTCGACCGAGACAATTGTCTGGGCCGCCAAGAACGTGAAGAGCAAACACGTCTTCAACTACACCACGATGAAAACCGAGAACGGCGGCAAGCAGATGAAGGACGTGTGGCCCTCGCAATTCGACCTACAGCTTGAGGCTCCTATTCAAGCGCCAGAATTGACGTCCGACGTCGGGGGGGGGGGCGATGCGCCGGCCTCCGTCTGGAAACTGACCGCACCCGGACGCGATGAGAAAACGCAGGGAAAGCATCCGACGCAAAAGCCCCTCGCGCTCCTTGAGCGCATCGTGCTCGCGGCTTCCAATCCCGGCGACCTTGTCCTCGATCCTTTTATGGGCAGTGGCACGACCCTCGCGGCCGCCGCCAAGCTCAACCGCCGCGCCGTCGGAATCGAGCTCGACGAAGCCTATATCGCCCTCGCTGCCAAACGGCTCGTTGCCGCGCAGCCAACCACCGCCACCTCCTGACATGAAAACCGGCGGCAAAGGTGGAGGCAGCACCCTGACGGGCCTGAACTTTGAGCGGCACGTTGATTTTCTCGACTTACTCGAAGCAATTCCCGGCTACGCGGTGCGTGAGGTTCACGGCAAGGCTGGTAAGGGCGTCTTCTTTCACGACCGACTGGTCGCGCGCTGTTTTCGAAAGCACGCGTTCTACGATTTTCTAGAAGAGGAGGGGGTGGACTGGGAGCCAATGATTTCCAAAAGATTGCTGCCGGATGACGCCTTGCTCGTGATCATTCGCGAAACGCTGTTCATCATCGAGGTGAAGTATCAGCAAGTCGCCGGCTCCGTGGACGAGAAATTGCAAACGTGTGATTTCAAGCGGAAGCAATACCTCAAGCTCGTCACGCCGCTACGCTTGCGGGTGGAATACGTCTATGTCCTGAGCGATTGGTTCAGGCACCGGAGCTACAAAGACGTGCTGGCCTACATCCAGAGCGTGAACTGCAATTATTATTTCAACACGCTGCCGCTCGCGTGGGTCGGACTGCCGACGGGATAAGCCCCACGCTCACCGTTCCGCTCTGGATTGTCGCGCTGAAGTAGGTGCGGCGCACAGACAATTCAACAAATCCTGCTGCTTGATGTGGCTCAAGCACGAATGCTGATCGTGCCGTCGGCGGTGATCGCGGTTTGGATTTTGGCGAGGGCGGCATTGACCTCGTCGTCGGTGAGCGTCCGGTCAGGGGCGCGGAAGACGAGGGTGAAGCCGAGGCTCTTTTTGCCTTCGGGCAATCCCTTCCCCGAATACACGTCGAACACGCTCACGCTTTCCAAGGCAAAGGCGTTGCCGGTGGCCGCACGGGAGAGCTTGGCGAGGGTCTTCTGCACGTCGGCGGCGGGCGTGGCGGCGTCCACCACGAGGGCAAGGTCGCGCAGCGCGGCGGGCAGCAGGCTGAAGTCGGCGTGGCGGCGACGAGTGGCGGACGCGGCGAGCTTCTCGGGGAGAATGGCGAAGAGACCGGCGTGGATTTTGCCCTCCAGGCCGAGCGACTGGACGAGCGCGAGATCCACGAGGCCGAATTGCGCGAGCCAGCCGCGATGCTGGAGTTCGCCGACGGTGGCGGCGTGGCCGGCCTGCCAGCCGTGGGAGGGTGCGGTAGTTGGGGTGACGGCCTGGCGCACGAGGTCAATGCCGGCGGCGGTGGCGAGCGTTTCGACCAGACGCTTGGTGGAGTAAAAATCGGCGGGGGCGCGACGGAGCCAGGTGCGGTCCCGCTCGCTGTCGCAGATGAGGAACGCGGCGGCGGCGCACTCCCACGTCTGGCCGTCGTGCGCGAGAAAAATGCGCCCGGTCTCGAAGAGACGGGCGCTGGCGCCGCCGCGCGTCTGGTTGAGGTGGAGCGTCTCGAGCAGGCCGGCGATGAGCGTGGGCCGCAGGTGCGACTGGTCGGCGAGGAAAGGGTTGGCCAAAGCCAGCGCTTCGGATGCGCCAGTTATTTTCGATTTTGGATTGTCCGATGTCGGCCTGCTGGCCTCGGTAGCGATTTTGGATTTGTCGAAGCCGGTGCTGGCCGGACTTTCCGAGGGCGTGGCCCACTGGGAAATTTCTTTTTCGGGGCGGAGCGTATAGGTGATGCACTCGTTGAAGCCTTGGCCGACAAGCGCATCGGTGACGCAGCGGTTGAAGGCGACGATGGGGGCATCATCGGCGAGGAGCGCGGGCGCGATGATTTGCGCGGCGGGAATTTGGTCGGAGCCGTGGAGACGGAGAACCTCCTCGACGAGGTCAATAGGGCGGTCGAGGTCGTCGCGCCAGCTGGGGATGGCGAACGTCCACGCGGGGCCGCGGTCGGGCGTGGGGTCGGTGCGGACGGTCGTGAGCTCGAGTCGTTCGAGGGCGGCCTGCATCTCGGCGGCGGGGAGGGCAAAGCCGAGGCGCTCGTTGATGTAGGCGGGCGTGATGGTGATCTCGCGTTGCCATGGCACATCGCCGCCCACCCGGAGGGTGGGGCCGGCGACCGTGCCACCCGTGGTCGCGAGGAGCAGGTCAATGCAGCGGTGCATCGCCTCATCCAGCGAGTGCAGGTCAACCCCGCGTTCGTAACGGTAGGACGAGTCGGAAGCGAGTGCCAGGCGTTTGGAGGTGGCGCGGACGGACTGGCGGCGGAAGTGCGCAACCTCCAGGACGAGGTCGGTGGTGCCGGCGCTCACACCGGAATCGAGGCCGCCCATGAGACCGGCGATGACGACGGGCCTCTCGGCGTCGGCGATCACGAGGGTGTGGGCCGTGAGCGTGCGCGCGATTTTGTCGAGCGTGGTAATTTTTTCGCCCTCGGTGGCGTGGCGGACGATGATGGCCTGGCCCGCGAGCTGGCGGGCGTCGAAGGCGTGAACGGGCTGGTTGTACTCCAGCATAACGTAGTTGCCGACATCCACGACGTTGTTGATGGGGCGCAGGCCAACGGCGGTGAGACGTTGCCGGAGCCAGTCAGGGCTGGGGGCGACTTTCACGCCGGTGATGACGGTGGCCGTGTAGAGGAGGCAGTCAGCGGGCGCATCCACGCGCAGGGAGCGGAGGAGGTCGGGGCGCGGCGTGGGGCTGGCATGCTCGGGGACGAAATGCACCGCAGGATAGGTGAGATCTTTTTTGAACCACGCGGCCAGCTCGCGGGCGACGCCAAGGTGGCCGAGGCAGTCGGGGCGGTTGGGCGTGATCTCGAGGTCGAAGACGGTGTCGCCGGGTGGGAGGACGGAGTTGATGGGCGCACCGGGAGCGGGGCGGTCGGTGAGGAGGTGCAGGCCGGCGGCATCCTCGGAGAGGCCGAGCTCTTTCGCCGAGCACATCATGCCATCGGAGGACTGGCCGCGAATCGTGGACTGCCGGATCACGAAATTGCCGGGCAGGACCGCGCCGGGGAGCGCGACGGGGACACGGTCGCCAACCTGATAATTTTGCGCGCCGCAGACAATCGTCTTTACGCCGAGGACGGACCCCAGGCTGACGGTGCAGACGGAGAGCTTGTCGGCGTTGGGGTGTTTGTCACGCGTGAGGACTTCACCGACGACGACGTGAGCAAGCACGGGCGCGCCGCTCGCGTGGATGCCCTCGACCTCGAAGCCGAGGAAGGTGATGGCACGGGCGATCTCGGCGGCGGCGAGGCCGGAGAGGTCAACGTAGGACTGGAGCCAGTTTAAGGAAATTTTCACGGGGAGAAATACAGGAGCTAGGAGCTAGAATTTAGAAGCTAGAATGGCGGAAGTGTAGCCTACGAGGAGCTTGGCGACTTCGTCGAGTTGCGGTCGCAGTGCGGTGGTGTCGCCGTAGCCGAGATCCTGCGCGAGAATCAGGTAGTATTGGCACTCCTCAAGCGAGCCTTGGGCGATGTTCAGAAAGCGCGCCTTGTCGGCGGGGCCACGTTTCTTAAAGCCTTCCGCGATGTTGGCGGAGATGGACACGGCGGCGCGGCGAAATTGCGAGCTCAGGCCGTAGACTTCCGACTTCGGAAACGCCTCGCTCAGCTTGTATGCGGCCAGCACAAAGCCGTGCGCCTTTTGCCACACAATCAGCTCGGTGAAAGTTTTTGCCGGGGGACGGTTCATGCTAAATTCAAGATTCTAGCTTCTAACTTCCAGGCAGTTTGCTCAGGCGAACTGCCGGAGGAAGCGGAGGTCATTCTGGTAAAAATAACGGATGTCATCAATGCCGTAGAGCATCATTGCGAGGCGCTCGAGGCCGATGCCGAACGCATAGCCGCTCCACACCTCGGGGTCGTAGCCCACGCCAGAAAATACCAGCGGGTCCACCATGCCGCAGCCGCAGATCTCGACCCATTCCTTGTTGACCTTGGGCAGATGCTGGGCGGAGAGATCCACTTCAAAGCTGGGCTCGGTGTAGCCGAAATAGTGCGGGCGAAAACGCACCTTCGTGTCCGCGCCGAGAAGCGAGGCGAAGATGTAATCGAGCAGCGCCTTGAGGTCTCGAACGGTGACGTTCTTGTCCACATAGAGGCCCTCAATCTGGTGAAAATTCGCCGAATGGGTGGCATCCACGGTATCGCGGCGATAGACGCGGCCGGGGGCGATGATACGGAGGGGAGGCGGGCCTTGGAGCATCGTGCGGATTTGCACGGAAGAGGTATGCGTGCGGAGGAGGTAGCGCTCGCCGGGGGATTTTTTGGCGACGTTGCCGAAGCGGACATCGGCCGGGAGGTAAAAGGTGTCCTGCGCGTCGCGGGCGGGGTGATCGGCGGGGGTGTTGAGCGCATCGAAACAGTAATACTCGGTCTCGACTTCGGGGCCGTCGGCGATGATGAAGCCGGCCTTGCGAAGAATCGAGGCGAGCTCGTTGCGGACGAGGGTGAGCGGGTGGCGTGTGCCGATGGCAGGGTCGGGCGATGGGAGCGTGGGGTCCACGGCAGGGCCGAGCTGCGCGGCGATCTCGGCGGCCGCGAGCCGGGCAAGCGTGGCGTCGAGCAGGGACTGGAGCCGGGTCTTGGTCTCGTTGATGAGCTTGCCGACGAGGGGTTTTTGCTCCTTGGGCAGCGCGCCCATCTGTTTCATCAGCGCGGTGAGCCCGCCGTGCGGGCCGACGTAACGGGCCTTGGCGGCCTCAAACGCGGGGCGTGAGGCGATCGCGGGCAACTCGGCGGCGGCTTGGGCGAGAAGGGCGGAAAGTTGGTCTTGCATCGGGAGAGAAAAGGGGAGGTTGAACCACGGAGACTCGGAGAGCACGGAGAAAACAAACGGGGCGAAACCTCCGTGACCTCTGTGTCTCTGTGGTTCAAAACAAAAAGGACGAGCCTCAAACGAGGCCCGTCCTTGGAAACAAAATCGCTGGGCTGGCCGGTGTGCGGCGCGGCTCGCGTTGTCGGAACTCAGGCCGTCTTGGCGGCGGCGGCCTTCGCCTTGAGCGCGGCCTGCGCCTGCTGGACGAGGCCGGCAAAGGCCACTTCGTCGCGAATCGCGAGATCGCTCAGCACCTTGCGGTCGAGTTCGATCTTGGCGGCATTGAGTCCCTCTATGAAGCGGCTGTAGCTCAGGCCGGCGGCCCGGCAGGCGGCGTTGAGACGCACGATCCAGAGGGCGCGGCGGTTGGCCTTCTTTTTCTTGCGGTCAATGTAGGCGTATTGCCACGCGTGTTGGACGGCTTCCTTCGCATAGCGGAAGAGCTTGGATTTGCTGCCGAAATAGCCTTTGGCGTATTTCAGCACTTTCTTGTGCCGCTTGCGGGAAGCGGGGGAGTTGGTTGCACGAGCCATGTTGGTTGGGTTCCTGTGGTTAGGTTGGTCGCCGGCAGGTCGTCTCGTTAGGATTCACCTGCCGGGCGAAAAATGGGGGGGCCGGCCGCGCAGTTCAGAGGCCGAAGGGCAGGGCGCGGAGGAGCGGCGCGGCGTGGCCGGGGGCGACGAGTTTGTCGCGCGAGGCGCGGCGCTTGGACTTGGTGCTCTTCGCGGCGAGCAGGTGGCGGAAGCCCGGCGTGCGGCGCATGAGCTTGCCGGTACCGGTCATCTTGAAGCGCTTGGCGACGGATTTTTTGGTCTTTTGCATGGAGAGAGCGGAAGAAAGCAGCGGTTGAAGGTCAACTTGGCAAGGGTAATTTCAAAACGCAGTTGACATCCCCCGCCTGGATTTGAGTTGTTCACCCCTCAGCATTCGGCTCTCTAGCTCAATGGTAGAGCAGTTGACTCTTAATCAATTGGTTTCGGGTTCGAGTCCCGAGGGAGCCACCAAATCGCACCTTGCCGCAGACGGCAGGCGCGACCCGGCCCAGTTTTTCCACGTTTTTTCTCAGTTTCCTTTCAGTGCCAGCGTGCGATTTATTTCGCCGGCGTAGCTCAATGGTAGAGCACCTGTTTTGTAAACAGGCGGTTGCGGGTTCGAATCCCATCGCCGGCTCCAGCCTTTGCCCAGCCAGCTTCGATCCGGCCAGTCCGCCTCACGCCTGTCACATGATCCCTTTTCTGCCCGATGGTGTAATGGTAGCACGAACGACTCTGACTCGTTCTGTCTAGGTTCGAGTCCTAGTCGGGCAGCCAATCTCCTGCGGTCTTGCCTGGCGAAATTTTCCCGCGGCACCCGGGTGCAGCAGGAACTGCAAAGATCCCTTTGCCCCCGGCAGTTCTGCCCTGACTGCTTCCGCCACGTCGAGGAGGGCACGACTGGCCGTAGTCGGCCATTGAAGTCCTCCCCTTTACCTGCTCGCCTCCCCGCGATGTCCGTGCCGCTTCTCGCTCCCTCTCTCCTTGCCAGCGACCACGCCAACCTCGCCGCCGGTGCGCGGCTGGTTGCGTCGTTCGGGCTGTCGTGGCTGCATATTGACATCATGGACGGGCATTTTGTGCCCAATCTCACCTTCGGTCCCCAGACCGTTGCGGCGCTCCGCAAAGACTCGGGCCTGTTTTTCGACGTCCATCTTATGCTCGACGAGCCGCACCGCTTCGCCGAACCGTTCGCCCAGGCCGGAGCCAACCTCATCAGCATCCACGCTGAGCCGCGCTATGATCACGCTGGTACGCTCGCGCACATTCGCGCCCTTGGCTGCCAATGCGGTCTCGTCCTCAACCCTGACACGCCCGCCGCAGTCGCCGAGCCGTTCCTCACGCAGGTGGATCTCGTGCTCGTGATGACCGTGCAGCCCGGTTTTGGCGGGCAGAGCTTCCGCCGCGATATGCTGGTGAAAATCTTCCAGCTTGCCGAGTGGCGGCGCGAGCGCGGACTGAGCTTCCGTCTTGAGGTGGATGGCGGAGTGGATCTTGCCACGGGCCCCGCCTGCCGGGCAGCAGGCGCGGACACGTTTGTCGTTGGTACGGCGTTTTTCGGCGCCGCCGATCCCGCTGCCGTCGCGCGCGCTGCCGCCGGGTGGTGAATGCAAACCAAGGAGGAACCCACCCATGAACACTTCTGCTCACCGACCTCCGAACCGCCTCCGTGTTCCTCAGCTGGTCAAGACCGAAACCAACCGCCCAACCGAGGCTTGCTCATCGATGAAATTCGTGATCGAAATCATCCGGCGGCCGTCGCTTGCCTTCACGATCATGGCGTTTTCCGCCGCTGCGGCCACCGCGGCCGTGACACCCCGCGTGCGGCCGGCCGAGTGGGCGCAGCCCGTCATTGGTTCGTCGTTGGACAATTTTTTCCATGTCAGTGCCGACGTATTTCGCAGCGAGCAGCCGGTCGCGTCCGACCTGACCGACCTCAAGACGCTCGGTATCCGTGCCGTGCTCTCGTTGCGCGAATACCACGACGACCCGGGAAAGCTTGGTGCTGCCGGACTCGTGCTGCTCCAGCACAAATCGTCCGCCGGTGCGCTCACCGAGGCCGATCTCGCCGCCGCACTGGTGCTCTTGCGTGACGCACCGAAGCCTGTCCTCGTTCATTGCTGGCATGGGAGCGACCGTACCGGCGCCGTCATTGCCACTTGGCGGCTCGTGTTCCAAGGCTGGACGAAGGAGCAGGCGGTAGATGAGCTCGTGAATGGAGGCTACGGTTTTCATGAGAAAACATTTCCCGACATCGTGCCGCTGATCCGCTCACTCAACGTGGAGAAATTGAAGGCCCAGCTTTTACCGGCCAAAACCCCCTGACGGTTGCCGCCCGCGTGCCCCCCGCCGGATGAATGCCGACCTGCCCTCCCCGCCTTCGCCCAACCGCCTCCTCAGCCTCGCCGCTGACGAGCGCCCGCAGGAGCGCATGGAAAAACATGGGGTGGACAGCCTCAGTGACACCGAGCTGATCGCCATGCTCCTCCGCAGTGGCACGCGCGGCCACAACGTGCTCGCGCTCGCCGCCGGGCTGCTTGCCCGCGCCGGCTCGCTCGGCAAGCTCGTGGGATGGAAGGAGGCCGACTTCCGCCGGCACAAGGGCATCGGGAAGGTGAAGGCGATGCAGCTCGTCGTCGTGATGACGGTTGTCGCGCGGGTGCTGAAGGAGGAACGCGGCACCGACCCCGCGCCGATGCTCGACACCGCCCTGCTCGTGGCCGAGCACCTCGCGCCGCATACTCGCGGCCTCGCCGTGGAAAAATTCTGGGCCCTCTGCCTGAATCGCAAGAACCGCCTCCTCCGCCTCACTGAGATTTCCTCCGGCACCGTCAGCAAGTCACTCGTCCATCCGCGCGAGGTGTTTCGCGAGGCGATCCGCGCGGGTTCGTCCGCCGTCATCTGCGCCCACAACCATCCGAGCGGCGACCCGACGCCCAGCAACGATGACCTCGCCGTCACCCGCCGCCTCCGCGAGGCCGCGCGGGCGGTCGAGATTGAGCTGCACGACCACGTCATCCTCGGCACGCGCGCCGCTGATCCTGCCGGTCTTGGCTATTTCAGCTTCCGCGTTGCCGGACTGTTGTGAGAAAAGGTCGGTTGCAAAAGGGGCCGCTGAGAGGGAGCGCCCGGTAACTTCCCCTACCTTGGTCTGCCGGCTCACCCCAGAAGACTGAGGCGTTGTCCCCGGCTACTCCCGGCCCCTCTCCCGCCACCTGCCGGGTACATCTCTGTCCCGTGCTAAGGGTGCGCCGTATCGCCGGTGACAGATCTTGGCTTGGACCAGATCACCGAGCATCTCCACGGAGTTTAGCTTGAGGTTGGAGGGCCGCAACCGCCCGTTTCCGGTCCGGCGGGCGCCTCCCGTTGCGCGGGCAGGGGCATTCGCCGGTGAGCCGGTAGGCCCGCGTTTTGTTCTTTGCCGACTTTTCCACTCTGCCCGAAAATCGGGCTTCCCCTCGCGGCGGCGAGGCGTATGTTGGCGGCGTTTATGCAAAAAACCCTCATCCTCCTGAAACCCGACTGCATGGAGAAAAAGCACGCTGGCGCTGTGCTCGGCCGCTTTGAGCAGGCCGGGTTCGAGATCATTGGCTGCAAGATGCTCCGGCTTACCCCGGCGGTGCTGCGCGCCCATTACGCCCACGTCGCGGACAAGCCCTTTTACCCCGAGATCGAGGCTTTCATGAGTTCGCGTCCCGTCATCGCCCTTGCCCTGCGCGGCGACAACGCCGTCGCCCGCGTGCGTGATTTGCTCGGCCCGACCGACTCCCGCAAAGCCGCCAAAGGCACCATCCGTGGCGACTTTGGCACAGAAATGATGAAAAACGTCGTCCACGCCTCGGACAGTGACGAAAATGCGAAGCTCGAACTCACCCGCTTCTTTCAGCCGGGCGAGCTGTTTGCCTGAGCTGGCGAAGGCTCCAGACGTGATTGAATCATGCGTCGGGAGGATTTCTTCCGGTGCCTCAATTTCCGGAATTAGGGTGCCGTAGGCCGCGCCGACATCACGGCCTTGAGCGATCCCTTGTCATCAGGATCAGCCGTCCGGCTTGGTCGCAGTTCGTCCTAAACACTGCTTGGTGCATGCGCTGGTCGGACCACAACGGGCGGGTTGTCCGGCAATGGCGAACCGGCCTTTGGCCAAGCAATGGTGCCGCCGCGCGGGTCCGGACGGGCAGGTGACACCACCGCCGCGGGTGGTTGAGGCGGCGGCCTACTTCGCCGTGCCCCAGCGGCGGTGCAAGAAATTTTCCCATGGGGCAAACAGCACCTTGTCGGCCAGCAGGCCGATGGCGACGATCACCAGCATGATCCCGATGACCTGCTCCATCGCGTTCAGATCGCGACCGTTGTTGAGCAGATAGCCCAGGCCGGCACCGCTGAGGATGGTCACATAAATCTCTGCGGCCATCAGAGAACGCCAGGCGAAGGCCCAGCCCTGCTTCATGCCGCTCACGATGAACGGCAGGGCGGCCGGCAGGATGACTTTCCTCCAAGTATGCAGGCCGCGCGAGCCCATCGTCTGTGCGGCGCGGATGTAGAGCGGGTTGACGTGGCGGACACCAGTCTCGGTCGCCAGCACTACCGACCAGAGCGTGCCCATCACGACCACGAAGAGCATGGCGCTTTCCGTCTGGCCGAACCACAGCAACGCAGGCGGCACCCAGCACACGCTGGGCAGACCCTGCAGACCGAGCGCCAGCACGCCGAGGGTGTCGCGCGCCACCTGCACGCGTGCGGTGAGGAACCCGAGCGGCACCCCGGCGACAAGGCCGATGAGATAGCCGAGGAGCAGGCGTTTCACCGTGACCCACGCGGCGAGAAAGAGCAGCCAGCGATTCAGGTTTGGTTCAGGAACGCCCGAGGGAGTCAAAATCTCCGCAGCAAAGGTATTTTCCCAGAGGTATCGTGCCACGCTCTCCGGCGAGGGGACCAGGACGGGTGACCACCGGTGCGTGCGCACCATGTAGTCGCGTCCGAAATGCCACCCGGCGACGAGTAATGCGAAAAAAACGAGGGCGGTGAACGTGCGTTTCATTATTCTTGGGCCTCCGGGGTGCTGGCGGCCAGATGGCCCTTGAGCGAGCGCATGATCCGGGTGGCGTATTCGGCGAGATCCACACTGTTGATGTCGCGGGGGCGCGGCAGATCAATTTTGAACTCCTCCCGGATGCGGCCCGGACTTTTGGAGAACAGAATGACGCGGTTGCCGAGGCAGCACGCCTCGCGGACATTGTGGGTGACGAACACGATGGTTTTTTTACGCTCGGCCCAGATGCGCTGGAGGTCGCCATAGAGCTGTTCGCGCGTCAGGGCGTCGAGCGCGGCGAACGGCTCGTCCATGAGCAACACGCGTGGGTTGGGCGCGAGGGCGCGGGCGAGCGCGACGCGCTGCTTCATGCCGCCCGAGAGCTCGTGGATGCTGGCGCGTTCGAAATTTTCGAGGCCGACGAGCTTGAGGTAATAATGCGCCACCTCGGAGCGTTCGGCGTCAGTGAGGCCGGGCTTGAGTTTGAGGCTGAACATCACGTTGCCCAGCGCGTTGAGCCAGGGGAACAGCGCCGACTCCTGAAACATCATCATACGGTCGCGGCCGGGTGCACGGATGGGTTCGCCGTCAGACGAGAGTGTGCCGTCGTCGGGTGCCTCCAGCCCGGCGATAAGATTGAGCAAGGTGGACTTGCCACAGCCGCTCGGGCCGACCAAGCAGACGAACTCACCCTCGTCCACGCGCAGGGTCGCACGCTCCAGCGCTTGGACGCGGTTTCGGCCGTCGGGCCGGAAGCTTTTTGAGACCTGGTCCACGACCAGCTTGGCGCTGGTCGGAGGGGCGAATTCTTGCTGCAAGGTCATGTCAGGGTTTGCCGGAGAAGAGGCGGTCGAGGGGAATGGCATCGCGGAGGAAGCCCACGCTTTGGGCTTCGGCAACAAGTTTCGTCAACTGCGCCGGCTCGACGTTGACAGTGAACTTGAGCCGTGGCCACGCGTTGGTCACAAGGGCGGCCGATGCCGGACGCTTGGTCTCGGCAGTCAGGGCGGCGCGGACAAGCGCGCGGGCTTCGTCGCCGTGGGCGTTGAGCCAGGCGGTCAGCTCGACGTGCGCGGCGGTGAACTTTTTTACGAGCTCGGGGCGGGTCTTCAGGAGCTTCACGCTGCTGACGAGCACGGTGGTGATGGCGTCCTTCTGCTCGAGAAATACTTTGCCGTTGGCCTCCAGCTCCAGCCGCGAGACCCACGGCTCCACGGTCCACACGGCGTCGAGCCGGCCGGTCTGGAACAGCGGGAGCTGGTCGGCGTTCTGGGTGGGCAGGACCGACACCTCGCCACCGGTTTGGGTGATTTTGAAACCCTGCTTTGCCAGCCACGCCCGGGCGGCAACATCCTGGGTGTTACCGAGCTGTGGAGTGGCGAGTTTTTTGCCCTTGAAATCGGCGGGTTTGGCGAGGTGGCCGTCGCCCTGCACGATCAGGGCCGCGCCGCCCTCGGCCGCGCCGGCGAGCACCCGCACCTCGTCACCCTGCGAGCGGATGTAGGCGTTGAGCGCGGGGTTCGGGCCGACGTAGGTGAGGTCAAGCGAGCCGGAGAGAAGCGCCTCCATCGCGCCGGGACCGGCGTTAAAGGCGTACCACTGGACGGTAACGTCCGGCCCGAGGCGCTCCTCGAACCAGCCGTGCTTTTCCCTCGTGGTGTGGCTGCCCACGAGGCCCTGGGCGTGCGTGATGTTGGGAAAATAGCCCACCCGGAGGGTGATTTTTTCGGCGGCGTGCACACCGACGGCGAGCGCGAGGAAGAGGATAAGGTGACGAGAAAATTTCATGGCGGACAAAAGGTAAAAGGGAAAGGAGAAGAGAAAGAGGGGAGAGGGGCGGATAGTTTTTAGAATGAGATTTGGAGGCGTGAGATCACGGCGTTCTCCGCGTGGTTGAGCAGCACGCGGGTGGTCGGCACGGCGCCGGGCTCAAGGCCGAAGGTGCTGTGGGAGAAATCGAGCGAGAAACGGACGGTCTTGCTGAGATACCAGTTCAGGCCGAGACCCAGGCTCCTGACCTGCGTGGGATTGTTGTTGGGGTCGGCAACCGCCGCATAGCCCGCGCCGGGCGACAAGAAGGCCGCCTCGTCGAGGTCGAGTGACGCAAAGCGCGCGACCACCTCCCACGCGCCCCAGGTGCCGTTGCCCAAGTCGAAGCTGGTCTTTGGCACGACCCCGTAATAACTAGTGTCTTCGCCCGTAAGGACATAGCCGGCGGCGAGCTGCCAGGCGGTATTTTTCAGCTCGACCTTCGGGCTGCCGGCGAACGTGGCCGGGAAGTTCGGCCGCACATTGACCACGGAGAGCGCGTATTCAGCGAGGAGCCCAAACGGACCGTAGGAATAATACGCCTGGGGCGAAACCCGCCAAGTGTGGCCGTCGGCCAAGGTCGTGAAGTTGGACTTGCTCGCGGCGGCGGCGCTTTGCGCCCGGTAGGAGAAAAAGGTCTGCTGGCCGTCGGTCTTGTAGCCCGCGGTGAGGTTGGCGGCGACCGGCTTCTCGCGGCCATAGCTTGCGCCGACGCCGAAGCTGAGGCCTTGGAGGGCTGAGCCGGCGTCATTCTTGAACGGCTGCGCGAAAAGGCGCACGGCGGCGTCCTTGTCATTGTCGGTCTCGGTGTTGGTGTTGTTGTCGGAGCCGTCAGCCACGCCGTCGAAGACCCCCGCCGCGTAGGCGAGGGTGCCGTTGAGCAGGTCGCCGCTGAGTTGGAACCCGATGTCGCGTTTGGGCAGGAGCTGGCTGACGATCGAACGCTCGGTGAAGAACCCCGTCCCTTCGGTCTGAAGCTGCTCCAGGCCGACCGGTTCACGGAAGCGCCCCGCGCGGAGCCGGAGGGTGGGCGTGAAAGTATAATTCACATAGGCGTCCACGACTTGGAGCGTGGTGGTGGAGTTGAGCGCGAAGTCAGGCACGAGCAGGAAGCTGGTGTTTTTGTCCAACGAGCCTTCGAAAAATAACCGCGCGCGGCGCAGGACAAAGGCCTCGTTGTTGTTGAGGGCCGGGTCTTGGTTAAAAAAATAGCGGGCATCGGCCTGGATGAGGCCGCGCAGCCGAAGAAAGCTCGCCCCGTCAACCGACGAGAGCGTGAAGCCCTGGTCGGAAATGGAGACCCTGTCGTCCTGGATTTCCTGGCGGCGTTCGAGGACGAGAACTTTTTTCTCCAGCGCGGCGGTGTCGGTGTGCTGCGCCTGCTTTTCCTCGAGGGCGCGGACCTTTTCATCGAGCAGGCGAATTTGTTCACGCAAAGCGCGAAGCTCGTCGGCCTCGGAGGGCGCGGCGGATTCAGCCGCCAAGCTGGCGGCGGGGAGGCTGGCGAGCAACGTGGCGATGGCCAGCCCCGTGCGGAAGGAGCGAAGGAAGGTTTTCATGGAAGGCAGTGAGGTTATTTTGCTGCGGGCCTCCAGAGGACTGGTCAGTTTGCGTTGGCTAGGTGTGGTGGTTGCTGAGAATCGCCGACGGCTCGGGCCGGTGGGCGGGGAATTATTTCGGTCGGGTGGCCTCACTCGGTGCGCGCACCGGGGAGCCGGGTTTTCTCGGTGCGCTCGATCTGGGTCACACGGCCGTCGTGGACGACGAGTTGCACGACGCCATAGCGCAGGCCCTCGACTTTCTCGCGGACGAGTGCCAGCCAGTCGGGAGGGACGGAGTTGGTGGGAGGCACGGCAGTGGTGTTCATGGTGGGAACCGGTCGGGCAAAAATCAGATCGTGTAGTCGGACATCAGGTTCGAGAGCAGGCCCTCGACAGGGTCGAGGCGCGGGTGTGGCGGGCGGGTGAGAGCGCGGTGCGGCCGGGGCGCGGCCTGGGGCGGCGCAGCGAACGGCAGCGGCAGCTTGTCCCGGCGGAGCTTGCGCAGCGTGACTTCAACGACGTCGGCCAGCGTGTAGCGGTCGAGGATTCCCGCGATCGCGTTGCGCACATCGAGCATGAGCATCCGCAGCCCGCAATGCTCCTCGTCGGGGCAGGTGCATTTTTCATAGGCCGTCTGCGACACGCAACCGATGGGTGCGAGTGGGCCTTCCAGTACCCGCACTACCTGCCCGATGCTGATCTTGGCTGCGGGTTGCGCGAGCCGGTAGCCGCCAAATTTGCCGCGCTGGCTCTCGATGAAGCCAGCCTCCTTCAGCTCGTGCATAATTTGCTCAAGAAACTTGGAGGGTAGACGCTCGTAGTCCGCCAGCTCGGCGACCTGCACGAGCGGCCGCCGAACCTCGGCGGCGATGCCGAGGTTGATGAGTGTGCGGAGGGCGTACTCGCCTCTTTTGGAGAGCTTCATATTTACGACTTATCTAAAGTAGATTAAATAAGTATGAATTAAGCAAGGAGATTTTTTTTGTCTATTTTTTTAAGCGTATCCACTGCTTGAAAGTACGGATAAATGGAGCAGCCCAATTGTTTTCAAAATGGCATTAACGAGCGATTAGGTACATATTTTGCCTGACCAATCGGGTGCCACAGCATAGGGTGGGTTGATGGCACGCTCAGTCCTTGCGTTTGAACTCCAGCCGCGACTCCGCTTTCCTCATGCCGGGCGCGAGGCATTTGGCCCCGGTAAGGCTGAGCTGCTCTGCCATATTGCCGCCACTGGCTCCATCCGTACCGCAGCGACGGAGATGGGCATGTCCTACCACCGAGCGTGGCAGTTGGTGAAGGGCATGAACCTGCTGTTTCGAGTGCCCCTCGTGACCGTCAGCCGGGGCGGCGGCACGGGCGGCGGCGCGCACCTCACGCGGGCGGGTGAGGAGGTGCTCACGCGTTATACCCGGATGGAGCAGGCCTGCGCCGGCGCGACGCGGACAGACTGGCAGGCGTTGCTGCGGCTGCTGCGGAAGTGAGGCCGGCAGACAGGATGAGAGCGTCATTCCAATGGTACTGGGTCCGCGGGCCGCGTGGCCGCGTCCAACCACGCGTGATGCCGTTGCGCCCGTCGGGCGTCCGGGCTGCCGCCATCGTGCGACCCCGGCGGCTGTCGCCCATAAGCGGGCGGCCAGCGGGACCGGCAACCTTGCCGAGAGGCTTAAAAACTCCCCGTTATATTTCATTGACTATAACGGAATAGTATTTCACCCTCGGCATCCTCATGCTGAAAAATCTGCTCCGTCTCTCTTTGGCCGACCGCAATTGGGACGAACCAGTCGTGTCGCCTGCGCCCGGGCTCGCCGTTTGACGCCCGCTGACCTGATGCCGGCAAAAGCCAGGCAATTATCCCGCCATGAAATTATTCCGCCGTCTCCTCCCGCTTCTCACGCTCACCACCGCGCTCGGCCGGCCCGCCGCCGCCGACATCAGCGTCTTCGCCGCCGCGAGCCTCTCCGATGCGATGAAGGAGCTGGCCGCACTCCACCAGAAAAGCTCCGGCGACACCGTGCAGCTCAATTTAGCCGCGTCGAACACCCTTGCCTTGCAAATCAAGGCCGGCGCGCATGCCGACATATTTTTTTCCGCCGACCAGGCCTCAATGGACCAACTTGCCGGCCAGATTGATCCCACCAGCCGTCACACCCTGCTCTCAAACACCCTCGTCATTGTTATCGGCACCGACAGTGCGTTGAAAATCACCGCACCCGCCGACCTGGCCAAGGCCGACGTGCGCCGCCTTGCGCTCGCCGAGCCACAGACGGTGCCGGCTGGCATCTACGCGAAGCAATATCTGAAAAAAATAAACCTCTGGAAGTCAGTTGCCGATAAAACGGTCCCGACGGACAACGTCCGCGCCTGCCTCGCCGCCGTCGAAAGTGGTAATGTGGACGCCGGCATTGTCTATAAGACTGATGCACTCATTTCCCAGAAAATCCGCGTCGCCTTTGAGGTGCCGCTGGCCGAGGGACCGGAGATTTCCTACCCCATTGCCCTGGTGAAGGACGGAAGAAATCCCGTTGGCGCGGCCAAATTTTTAACCCTGGTCACCTCGAGCGAAGGCCGGGCCATTTTTGTGAAATACGGCTTCCTCCTGACGCCCGGGAAGAAGTAGGATGCGTGGGTTGTGACCTCCGAAGTCTGGCAAATCACTTGGTTCACTGCCTGGGCGTCGGCCCTCAGCCTGCTGCTCATCCTGCCGCCGGGTGTCGCGTTGGCGTGGCTGCTCGCGCGCAAGGACTGGCCGGGCAAGTCGCTCGTCGAGACGCTGGTCACGCTACCCCTCGTTGTGCCGCCGGTGGCCACGGGCCTTGTGCTGCTGAAACTCCTTGGGCGGCGCGGTATGATCGGTGGCTGGATCGAGCGCCGGCTCGGCCTGGAAATTGTGTTCACTTGGCGTGCGGTGGTGCTCGCCACGGCGGTCATGTCATTTCCGCTGCTGGTGCGGACGGCGCGGGTGGCGTTTGAAAACGTGAACCCGCGCCTGGAGCAGGTGGCGCGCACGCTCGGTGCAGGACCATGGCGCGTGTTTAGGACGGTCACACTGCCGCTGGCGGCGCGCGGGCTGGCGGCGGGTGCCGTGCTGGCGTTTGCGCGCGGGCTGGGCGAGTTTGGGGCGACGGTCATGGTTGCCGGCCTGATCCCGGGCCAGACCGTCACGCTTGCGCTGGCGATTTACCACGAGGTCAGTCTCGGCCATGACGAGGCGGCGTGGCCGCTGCTCGCCGTCTCGGTCGTCCTGGCGTTTGGCGCGGTCTGGCTGGGCGAGCGGCTGCAACCGAGGAGGCCCGCATGAAACTGGAGCTAGCCGGCGTGCGGCTGCCGCTCGCGTCCTTCACGCTGGAGGTGGATGCCCAGCTCGGCGCCCGCGTCACGGGGATTTTCGGTGCGTCCGGCGCGGGCAAGACCTCGCTGCTCGAAATCATCGCCGGGTTGCGCCGACCTGCCGCCGGCCGCGTCACGCTCGACGGCACCCTGTTCTCCGACGCGTTGCGAAATATTTTTCTCCCTCCTGAGCGGCGTGGCGTCGGCTATGTGCCTCAGGACGGAGCGCTCTTTCCCCATCTCACGGTGCGGGAGAATTTGCTCTATGGCCACAGCTTGCCGACGGCGCCGCTGGCGCAGTCGGACAGCCTAAAAGGGAGGCTGACCCTCGAACACGTCGCCGACGTTTTGGAAATCACCTCGCTCGCCAGCCGCGTCG
>CAIQBC010000114.1 GCA_903869955.1 uncultured Opitutia bacterium | reverse complement strand
TGCGCGCTGCACCAAGGTCGGGCTGAAACGTGGGCGCAACCGTGCCAAACGAGGCAATATCCGTCGTCGTGTCATTGACAGGCGCGGTCCCCCCCGACCAATTCACCCCGGTGCCGAAATCCGTGCCGGTATTGGCCCAGAGGATAGTCGCACCGCGCGCCGGGCAGACGAGCACTCCGCAGAGGGCGATCAATTGCCAGCTCAGCGTGAGGTGACCTGAAAAAAATCGAGGTCGGTCAATGGATGCGGTGGACTGCAATGTTGACGTTATTGAATAAAATGAGATTTATTGGCAATAGCGTCTAGGGTGTTCCCCTTAGTTGCAATAATTTTATCGAATTTTTTACCGTCAAAAAATGACGGCAACGGCCCAAAATAATGGGCTTATTTTGACAGCTCGGCGCGCAACTGCCGGGCGGTGTCGGCCCACGTCGGCAACGGACGCGCGGCGGCCTCCGCCGCCAGCGCAAGCCAGGCAGTGTCATCTGTCAGCATGCGCCTCAGCGCAGCGGTCCACGCCGCCAGATCGTTGACCGTCACAGGCCAGCAACCGCCGCCATCGGCGTTCTCGCGCAGCACCGACAGGTCGCTGCACAGGCACGGTACGCCCTGCCAGAGCGACTCGATCACCGGCAGGCCACAACCTTCGGCGATGGTTGGAAAAATCGTCGCTCGCGTCGCCGCGTAAAGCCGCAGCAACGCCACGTCGTCCATGCCTTCGTGATGTGTCACCGGCCGGCCCGCCTTGCGGAGCGCCTTGATCCGGGTGATGAGCGGATTCCCCTGATGCGAAGTCATGCCCTTCAGGAGGTGCAGGTTGAATGGTAGCCGATTTTCAAAGTGCGGGTTCACCCGGCCGACGAGGTGCAGGTCGAACTTTAGCCCCTCGCGCCAGAGCTCCTCGCAAACCTCCAGCAGAAATATCTGGTTTTTTCGTGGCTCCAATATCCCTAGGCAGAGCAAGGCGGGCGGCGGCGGGGTGGACCGGGCTGTGCGAGGGCGGCGGCTGAAATCCGCGCCGAGCTCAATCGTGCCAACTGTCGCGCGCGCCACGCGGCCCTGCCAGTGCCAGTACTCCCGCAACTCGGCCGCGCTCGCTTTCGAAATTGCCAGGACCCGGTCAAAACTGGCCAGCAAGCTGAGGTAATGGGGATGGCGTGCCACACTCCGCGGCCATGTGATGTGCGGAAACTTGAGCGGGATCGCGTCGTAATAAATCGCCGCCGTGCGGCACGGACGCGCCCGCAAAAACTCCCCAATCCCCGGCCGTTCCTCCTCACTGAAAAGCTCACCGGTCACCAACCAGTCTTCGGGTGAAAACCGGATTTTTTTCCATCCTTTGGACTCGCGGAAACCTTCGTCCCAGTAGGTGGGTGTGATGGCCGCGCCCAGTTCATCGCGCAACCGCGCGCTCACCCGGTTGAGCCCCGAGGGGTGTCCGGCGCGGCGGATCTTGGTGACGTCGAAATAAATCATGGCGGAAGGACTTGGCAAGTTGGCCATAAAAGGCGTGAAAACGCACAAATAAATTTTCGGGTCGCCGCCAGCCGCGCCGTTTCGCGCCGGCGCGCACCCTCGCCGGCCGGATTGCGCCTCAAAATCGCGTTAAGCCACCCGCGCCGTGTGTCGAAGAACTTGGGTAACGTGTATTCCTCTTCCTCTTCTTTCACCGCCACCGCCCTGCGCCCTGAATCGGCGGGCGGCCCCTACTCGGACGATGAGATCCGCCGGCGCGTTGAGCGCTGCCCCAAGCTCGCCTCCTTGCAGAGCATCAACCGCAAGCTCGCCGGCCTTGTCAACTCGGAGCAGAGCTACACCGCGCAGATCGCCGAGACCATCCGCCGTGACCCGTCGCTGACGGCGCGGCTGCTGCGGATGGTCAATAGTGTCTATTTCGGCCTGAGCGCGAAGGTGAACAGCATCGAGGAAGCCGTGCTTTACCTCGGTTTGCGGCAGATCCGTGAGCTGTCCATGGCGACGCCGGTAATCGAGGATCTGGAGAAAATCGGGCAGTCTGCGCTCAAGCTGCCGTGGCGCGAGCTGTGGCGGCACTCCATCGGCACCGCGATCATGACGCGCGAGATCCTCGCGACGACCGACCTGCTCATTGACGACGACACCGACTACATCATCGGCCTGTTGCACAACGTCGGGAAGGTCGTTCTCGCCACGGCGTTCCCGGCGGAGTTTCAGCAGATCATCGGACGCAAATACGAAAGTGCCGAGGCCGTCTGCGCGGCCGAGCGCGCGCTCGTCGGCTGGGATCATCCGGCTATCGGCGGTTATTACTTGGAGAAACACCAGCTCGCACCGGAGATTGTCGAGGGCGTGCGCCACCACGTGAACCCCGCGGACTCGCCGCAGCACTCCATGTATGCCGCCGCCGTACAGGTCGCCGACCTGCTCGTGCGCGAGATTGGTATCAGCGGCGGTTTTGAAAAAATTCCCGACTTACCGCCCGACGCGGGCCAACAATGCGAGGGCTGGCGCATCCTGTTCAGCAAAAACCAGCACGAGGCGTCGCTGGCCAAGGCCGCTCTCGCCAACGCGCTCAGCAAACTGCCAGCGATCCTCAACGGGATGGTCTAACCCATGGGCGCCGCCTGCACATCGCAAACCCTTGCGGAGGCCGCGGGGCAACTGACACCATGGGGTGGCAGTCTCGAGCTGGCGGTGCTCTCTGACGTCGGGGGGCAGGTGCTCGCAGTCAACCGCGCCTTCGCACGCAAGTTCGGCCAGCCTGTGCCGGCATGGAACGGCACCTCGCTCACCACGCTGCTTCACCCGGACGACGCCGACGACTGGGCCGAACTCGGCACGCGCCTGCGCCGTCCTCCCCACCACATCAGCCGCGAGCACCGTTGGAAAACGGCGCAGGGCTGGCGCTGGCTCGCTTGGGAGGAAACGGCGCTCCGCGACGCCGATGGCGAGCTGCTCGCCGTGCGTGCCATCGGCCGCGACGTGACCAAGCACCGGCTCTCCGAGGAGCATTTCCGCAAGATTGCGCAGGCCGTTGAGCAGGCACCCGTGTCCATCATGATGACGACGCCCGGCGGCATGGCGCAATACGTCAACTCGCGCTTTACCGAGGTCACCGGCTACACGTTGGAGGAGATCTTTGAGCGTGGCATCCCCGTGCTGCGCGAGGGTCACGCGGGTGACGTCGCCTACCGCCAGTTTTGCGCCACGGTCGCGGGCGGCCACAAGTGGACCGGCGAGCTCCGCACGCGCCGGAAGGACGGCGGCGAGGTGTGGGAGTTTGTGCAGGTCTCGCCCACCCGACGGTACATCCCGTTTTCGCCGACCTCGCCGGACGCGCACGCGTTGTCTCGTTTGCCAAGGCCGCGCACACCATCGCCGTCGAATGCCCCGACGGCAAAATCATGCTCGGCATGATGCGCTCCCTCGACGACATCACGCCCGCCGCGCTCACTGCTGCGCTCGGCGGCCCCGACGCTTACCGCGACGCCCTCGCCGCCGCCGACCTCGTCGCGCTCGTCAACTGGACGATGATTCCCAACATGACGGCGATTTTTTCCGACCTCGTGGACCATGTCCTCCCACGCGTTCCTGTTTCCGTGCCATCGCCCCGCCACTTCTTCTTCGACCTCGCCGACCCGGAAAAACGCTCCTCCGACGACCTCCGCGTCGCACTCGCCATCATCGCGCGCTTTGAGCAATTCGGACGCGTCACCCTCGGCCTCAACCTTAAGGAGGCCCACCAAGTCGCCTCCGCCCTCGCCCTTCAGCCCTCGTCCGACACCACCGCCTGCCTCCGCGCGATGACCGCCGCCATTCGGGAAAAACTCGCCGTCGCAACCGTCGTCGTCCACCCACGCGAGTGCGCCGCGTGCGCCACCGCCGACGGCACCACGTGGGTGCCTGGCCCCGTCGCCGATCGCCCACTCATCACCACCGGCGCGGGCGACCATTTCAACGCCGGCTTCGCCAGCGGACAGCTCCTTGGCCTCACGCCCGAGTCGTGCCTCGCGCTCGGCGTCTGCACCAGCGGCCACTATGTCCGCACCGCCGAAAGCCCCTCGCTCGCCGACCTTGATACCTTTCTCGCCAACTGGCTCTGACTCCTCCACCTTTTTACCGAGCATTCGTTCCCTTTCCACCACCTCTTTACTGCCCTAAAAATTGATGGTAACAATTGCCTCCTCCTGAGTCAAATTGGTCATCCTCATCGTCTCGGGTTTGAATGGAATTCACGGGTAACCGTTTGACGCCTGCCGAATCCGTCCTGATCGTCCTCGTGCCCCATCCTCGCCCCATGTTATCGCGATCATCTGCTCCTGCCATCCGGACTGCGGCAAACCTTACCGCCCTGATTTGGGCGGTGGCGCTCGGCGGCCTGATTTCCGCACTGCGCGCGGCGGATGCAACCTCCCTGCCGGCGCCCGTCATCCTCTCCGCCGGCTGGCGGATGCAGGATGTCGCCAAGGTGTCCGAACCCGGCGCCGTGGTGTCCTCGCCCGCTTTTGCGTCCGCCGTCTCCGGCTGGTATCAAGCCACCGTGCCGGGCACGGTCCTCACCACCCTGGTGGACAACCACGTCTATCCCGAGCCGCTTTACGGCGAGAACAACCGTCCGGACAAAATCCCGGAAAGCCTCAGCCGCACCTCGTATTGGTTCCACACCGCGGTCACTGTGCCGGCCGGCTATGCGGGCCGGCACGTCTGGCTGAACTTCGAGGGCATCAACTACACCGCCGAGGTGTGGGTTAACGGGAAAAAAGCCGGGGCTGACATCCGGGGCGCGTTCACGCGCGGTATCTTCGATGTGACCCCGCTGGTGTCGCCCGGCCAGACCGCCGTCGTCGCCGTGCTCATCCATCCGCCGCTGATTCCGCACGACAACCCGCCCGAGCAGACGCAGGCCAACGGCACCGGCGGTAACGGCGGCGTCCATTCGCAGGACGGCGCGGCTTTCATCTCCTCGCAGGGCTGGGACTGGATTCCCGCCATCCGCGACCGCGACATGGGCATCTGGCAAAAAGTCACGCTCTCTGCGACCGGCGCGGTGGTCATCGAGGATCCGCTCGTCACCTCGCGCCTGCCCCTGCCGCGCACCGACTCGGCCGACCTCGCCGTCGAGACGACGTTGCGCAATGTCACCGATGCGACGCAGAGCGGGGTGCTCCGCGGCACGTTTGAAGGGCGGGCGTTTCAGGCCGCCGTGACCTTGCAGCCGAGGGAGTCGAAGCTCGTCAAATTCACCGCCGCCGACACGCCGCAGCTTCACCTCGCCAACCCGCGCCTCTGGTGGCCCAACGGCTACGGCAAGCCGGAGCTGTATTCGATGCATCTCAGCTTCGAGCCTGCTCACCTGCTCGACCTGCCGCCGCCTGACGACACGCGCGACGTGACCTTCGGCATCCGCGAGCTCACCTACACGCTGCCCGGCAGCGACAACCTCGCCCTCTCCGTCAACGGCGTCCCCGTCATGGCGCGCGGTGGCAACTGGGGCATGGACGAGGCGATGAAGCGCATCCCACGCGAGCGCCTTGAGGCGCAGGTGCGCTTCCACCAGCTCGCCAACGTGAACATGATCCGCAACTGGGTCGGCCAGAGCACGGGCGAGGATTTCTACGACCTATGCGACCGCTACGGCATCATGGTGTGGGACGAGTTTTTCGAGCCCAACCAGAGTGACAGCGGGCGCGGCGGCGACAACCCCGACGGGCGCTACGACGTGCGCGACATCCCAATGTATCTCGCCAACGTCCGCGAGAAAGTCCTGCGCTTCCGCAACCATGCGAGCATCGTGATCTGGTGCGGGCGCAACGAGAGCAACCCTGCGCCGCAGGCCGTGGCCGCCGGTCTTGAGCAGCTCATGGCTGAGCTGAACCCGCAGCGCCTCTATCATCCCAACTCCGCCGACGGCAAAGGTGTCCGCTCCGGCGGTCCGTATGCCTGGCGCACGCCGCAATCCTATTATTCCGGCACCGGCCGTGGTGGCGGGGCGCGGGGCGGCGCGGGCGCCCCGACGGAGCTTGGCGCGAACCTGGAGCCGTTCAAGACGGAGCTCGGCAGCGTTTCCATCCCCACGCTGGAGGCCATCCAGGCCATGATGCCGGAAAAAGACTGGCACACGATCAATGACGACTGGGCCGAGCACGACCTGCTGATGGGCGCGCAGTCCAACGCCGCGATGCGGTTCGAGGATTTGCTCGCCCGCCGTTACGGCGTGTCGGTCAATCTGGCTGAGTTCACGCGCAAGGGCCAGCTCGCCTGCTACGAGTCCTACCGGGCGATGTATGAGGGCCGCTTCGCGCGGCTGTTCAACCCCGCCACCGGCGTGCTCACCTGGATGAGCAACCCTTCGCAGCCCAGCTTCGTCTGGCAGTATTACAGCTGGGACCTCGAGCCGCTCGCCTCGCTTTACGGCACGCAGAAGGCCAACGAGCCGCTCCATGTAATGATGAACCAAGGCAACTTTCACCTCATGGTCGTCAACCAGCTCCCGGCCGCCGCGAGCAACCTCACCGCCCGCGTGCGCGTGCTCAACCTCGACGGCAGCGTGAGGCTCGATCGCACGTTGCCGGTTGAGGCACGGGGCAGCGCCGCGACCGATCTCGACCTCATTCCGTTCCCGGCGGAGGGTCTCACGCCCGTCCACTTCGTGAAACTGGAGCTGAAAGACGCCGCCGGAAAAACGGTCTCGGACAATTTTTACTGGCGCGCGCTGCCGGCCAACGAGGAGGACTACACTACGCTCGACACGCTCCCTGCCGCCCAGCTCGACGCCAAAGTAGCCAGCCAGAAAAATCCCAACGGCAAGCTGCTGCTCGACGTGACGCTCTCGAATCCTACCAGTGTCATCGCCGTCATGGCCCACCTGCAATTACGCCGGGCCGACACCAAAGCGCGCGTCCTGCCCGTGTATTACAGCGAGAACTTCGTGTCGCTGCTGCCCGGCGAATCGCGGAGGATCACCATTGAGGCGGACTCCGGGCAGCTTGGCAGCGCGCAACCACTCGTGATGGTGGACGGCTGGAACATCCGCGTGCGGGACCAGACCGCCGATGGCGTGGCGGTCGCGCTGAACCGCGATGCCCTGCCGGGCGGCGAGCCGCGCACGGGCCTCCTCGGCAATCCCGCCCGCTTGAACGCCGCGGCCGGCGCGCGGGGCGCACCCGGTGCCCGCGGCGCGGGCGCAACCCAACCCCTGACGATCGAAGCAATACGGGGCTGGCTCATTCTCTCTCCAGCCCAGTTGGGTGCCATCACGCCCTTGGTCGGCGCCCTAGCAAACGCCCAAGCGGCGGTGAACGAGGCCCAGGCCGGCGCAAGCGGGGCCGCAGCCAATGCGCCCCAGCGCATTCGCGCGCTCCTTACTCCGGAGCAGCAGACGGAATTTGATGCGGCATTTCCACCCACCCCTGCCGTGCCCGGTCGCCGGGGCGGCCCCGCCGGGTTTGGCCCCGGTGGAGTCCCGTAACGATGCCGGAAACAACGAAAGCACGTGACACCGATTTCATCCCCCTGAGACGGCACCC
>CAIQBC010000113.1 GCA_903869955.1 uncultured Opitutia bacterium | reverse complement strand
CGAGCGCCAGGCCGGCCTGCTCGGCCAGGCGAGCATCCTCGCGCTGAGTTCCTATGCCAACCGCACGTCGCCCGTGCTGCGCGGCAAGTTCGTTCTCGACTCACTGCTCGGCGTCGCGCCCCCGCCTCCGCCGGCCAACGTCCCCGGCCTGCCCGAGACCAAGGGCGGCAACCAGCCCGCCACCGTCCGTGAGCGCCTCGCCCTGCACCGCGCGAAGCCGGAGTGCGCCATCTGCCACAAGGACATTGATCCCATCGGCTTCGCGTTGGAAAATTTCGACGCCACCGGCGCGTGGCGCACCACCGAGAACGGCCTGCCGGTGGACGCAGTCGGCGAGCTGCCCAGCGGCGAGAAAGTCTCCGGCGCGGTCGAGCTCGGCCGCCTGCTCGCCGGCGCGCGTCTCGCCGATTTTCAGAAAAATTTCGCGGCGCAACTTCTCACCTACGCCATCGGGCGTGGCACCGATTACTACGACCGCCCGACCCTTGATCAGATTGTCGCCACCGCCGGGAAAAACGGCGCCACCCTCCCCGCCTACATCGAGGCCGTGGCCAGCAGCCTTGCTTTTCAGCAGCGCCGGGGCGAGCCTCAGCTCGGCCCGGCTCCTGCCCAGCCGGCCCCCGCCGCCAAAAAAGTCGCCCAAAATTGAAACGTCCGCCTGCTGGCCACGTCTCACTCTCCGCTCTCCCCGCCCGCCTCCCCCGCTTCCGCCATGAAAACATCCGCGCCCTCCCCGTTCTCAGCCGAATTGCATCGCCGCACCTTTCTGCGCGGCATGGGCGCGCTCGTCGCGCTGCCGTTCATGGAAAGCCTCGTGCCCAGCGGCGCGCTCCGTGCCGCCGAACGCGCCGCCGCCACCGGCACCACGGCCGCGGGCCTGTTTCCGATGCGCAGCGCCTTTGTTTACATCCCCAACGGCGTGGACAACGCCAACTGGTGGCCCGAGGGCGAAGGCACGGACTACACCCTCAACCGCTCGCTCGTCGCGTTTGAGCCGTTCAAGCAGGACATCCAGATCATCAGCGGTCTCGATCACCAGAAGGCCAACGCCAACGGCGACGGTGGCGGCGACCATTCCCGCGCCGGCGCGACTTTTCTCACCGGCTGTCAGGCCTACAAGACTGCCGGGCGCGACATCCACGCTGGCATCTCGATTGACCAGGTCATCGCCAACGGTCTTGTCGCCAAGGGAGAGAAATATCGGCTCCCCTCCTTGGAGCTAAGCTGCGACGCGCCCCAGCTCACGGGCTCCTGCGACTCCGGCTACAGTTGCGCCTACCAATATAACCTCTCCTGGCGCTCCCCCACCCAGCCCAACCCCGCCGAGCGCAACCCGCGCCTCGTCTTTGAGCGGATGTTTGGCGGTGCCGCGACGGATGAAGATGCTGCCGTCTCCCAAAAACGCCGCCTCACCCAGCGCAACAGCATCCTCGATTTCGTCCGCGCCGACGCCAACCAGCTCCAGAGCCGCCTCGGCCGCTCCGACCAACAGAAGCTCGAGGAGTATTTTACCTCCGTGCGCGAGATCGAACGCCGTATCACGTCCTTCGAGAGCATGGCCGCGACCATCCCGGCCATGAAGGCGCCCACCGGCATCCCGCACGACGACTTAGGCAAAGAGAGCTATCCCGAGCATATCCGCCTGATGATGGACCTGCTTGTGCTCGCGTTTCAGACCAACAGCACACCTATCGTCACACTCATGCTGGCCAGCGAATCCAGCCCGCGCACCTTTCCGTGGCTCGGCATCGGCGGCGACGGCCACCATCCTATCTCACACCACCAGCGCCGGCCAGAGCAGCTCGCCAAACTCCAGAAAATTGACCAGTTTTACGCCGAGCAGTTCGCCTACCTGCTGGGCAAGATGAAGGACGTCAAAGAGGGGGACCGCACCCTGCTCGACAACACCCTCCTCATCTACGGCTCCTGCATCCGCGACGGCGACAAGCACGACCACGCCGATCTCCCCATCGTGATGGCCGGCCGCGCCGGCGGCGCCGTGAAATCCGGACGCTTCAACGTGCTGGAGCGGTCCACCCCCATGTCCAACTTCCTCATCTCGCTCGCCGACATGCACGGCGTTCAGGTCGAGCGCCTCGGCGACAGCACAGGGAAGCTCTCGCTGGCGAGCTAAGTTGCGCCGCGGCCGCATCGCCCAAGCCCAGAATATGGGAACGTTTCTGATTGTCGCTCCCATGGCATGGGCTGTCTGAATTGTTGTCCACTTCGTCTGCCTGCCGAAAGGTGACGGCACTTCGCGCCCGAGGTATTTATCCCCCCAAGGCCGGGAGACGGAAGCCGATGTTTTGCTCCTGTTGAAACTTGGCCTGAAGTGATGGCGATTCGTTGCCACCGCTCGCGTAACAAACGGGTGAGCCTTCGCGGGGCGGTGGAGCTGGTTCGCGCCCTTAAATCGGCGCAAACCTGATTCATTTTATGGGGGCATTTTGCCGACGTGTGGCTTGGTGGTGAAAATCCACTTGCCGCGTACTCCGGCGGAACGCAATCTGCTCCGCTCCTCCTACCATGATCGTCACCACCGCGCAGCTCTTCAAGCACGCCTACGGCAAATACGCCGTCGGCGCCTACAACATCAACAACGCCGAGCAGGCCATGGGCCTCTTCAAGGGCTGCATCCAGTCCAAGGCGCCGTTTATCATCCAAATTTCCAAGGGGGCGCGCAAATACACCGACAAGCGCATGCTTGAGGCCGTCATCCGGGCCGCCGCCGAGATTTTTCCGGAATCGATTTTCGCCGTCCATCTCGACCACGGCGACGAGGAGACCTGCTACGACTGCATCAACTCCGGCTTCTTCAGCTCCGTGATGATTGACGCGTCGCATGATCCTTTTGACCAGAACGTTGCCATCACGAAGCGCGTCGTGGACAAGGCCCACGCCAAGGGCATTTCCGTGGAGGCCGAGCTTGGCATGCTGGGCGGCGTGGAAGAGGACATCAAGGTCGAGGAAGGCAACGCCTGCCTTACCGACCCGGCCGAAGCACAGGATTTCGTCAAAAAGACCGGTTGTGACTCCCTCGCCTGTGCCATCGGCACGAGCCATGGTGCATTCAAGTTCAAGGGCAAGCAGTCCCTCCACTTCGACGTACTCGACAAGATCAAGGCCCTCCTGCCCGGCTTCCCGCTCGTCATGCACGGCAGTTCCAGCGTGCCGAAGGACGAAGTTGACCGCATCAACGCCGCCGGCGGCACCATTGCCGGATCAATGGGCGTGGATGTGAACGAATACCTCCCCGCCGCCAAACGTGGCGTCACCAAGGTCAACATTGACACCGATGGGCGGCTTGTCTGGACCCGTGTGCACCGCGAGTTCTTCCGCGACAATCCCAAGGAGTTTGATTTTCGCCCCCCCGGCAAAGTCTTCATCGAGGAATATGCGAAGTTCATCGCCAGCCGCAACGTGCTGCTCGGCAGCGCCAACCAGCTCGACGACCTCCGCAAGAGCCTCGGCAAATAAAAAATCGATCCGGCTCATGAATTCCTGATCTCGGGATTGTTGTTTGGGCACTCTGGCAGGTTGAGTCGGGCATCGGCCAGCTTCACCAATTGCAACGCGACTGCCAGGCCAGGAAAGCGGCTGTAACTCACCGCCCCGGGCTGACGCGTTAAATTGCCGTCAACTGACCGGATTCAGGCGCGGCGCAACGTGAACGCTGGCAGCGCGCGGGCGTCGCGCAGGAGTTTCATCGCGCGCGCCTCGGCGCGGCGCATGGTACGTTTCTTCGCGGGGGCCAGGTCGTCGTACCCCACGAGGTGGAGCCAGCCGTGGACAACGTAGAGCGTGAGCTCGCGTGAAAAGGCATCTTGTCGGGCTGGCCCTTGTGGCCGGACTGTACCTGCAAGCCGACGCCGCGGCCTGCCTGCGAGGGGCAATCCGACATAACGAACGGCGGCATCCACGGAGACGCAGATTTCGCCCGCGAGGTAGTGCGCCGGGTCGCCCGCAAAGGTGATCACGTCGGTCGGCGTGGCGTCGCGGAGAAAATCGCCGTGGAGTTTCGCCAGCGCGGCATCAGGGAGAAACACGAGCGAAAGCTCGCCGGGCGGCGGGCCGTCGCGAAATTTTTTCGCGTGGGCATCAAGCGTGCGGATCATGCGCGCGACGGCGGCGCGGTTGAGGCGCAGGCCAGCGTGGCGGTTCGCGATGGCAACCGGACGCATGGTCAGGCCGCGCCGGTGGGGCCGGCTTTTACCGTGGGTGCGGCGGGATACTCCACGCGCGTGTGCATCATGTTGAGCAACGTGCGGGCGAAGCTCGCCTTGATGCGCCCCAATTCCTCGAACGTCAGCGGTGCCTCGTCGAGCTGGTGGTCGTCAATTCGCTCACGGACAATGCGTTCAATCAGCTCCGCCAGCCGCCCGGGCGTGACCTCACGCAACGAGCGCGACGCCGCCTCGACGCCGTCGGCGAGGTGAATGATGGCGCTTTCCTTGAAGCGCGGACGCGGACCGGCGTAGCGGTAGAGGGCGGCTGAAACTGGCGCCCCTTCGACCGGGCTCACGGTGCCGTGCCCCGGCGCTGACAGAACAGCGCCTTCCGGGGCTCCGGTTGGGGCAGATTTTTTTGCGGCCGAAAACGGCGCGCGGGACTGCTCGACGGCGCGCAGGTAAAAAAACCGCACGAGCGTCGTCCCGTGGTGCTCGCGGATCACATCCACCACGGCACGGGGGAGCTTGTGCTTCAACGCAAGCGTGACGCCGTCCTCGATGTGGGCCCGGATGCTCTCGGCGGAGCGGGCGGGCGGCAGATGATCGTGCGGGTTGACCCCGGCGCGCTGGTTCTCACCAAAATATTCCGGGCGCACCGTCTTGCCGATGTCGTGGTAGAGTGCGCAGACCCGGGCGAGGAGCGGATTTGCCCCAATGGCGGCGGCGGCGTGCTCGGCGAGCTGTGCGACCATCAGCGAATGATGGTAGGTGCCGGGCGCCTCCAGCTGCATGAGGCGCAGCAGCGGGTGGTTGTAGTCGGTGAGCTCGAGGAGCGTGATGTCGGTTGTCCGTTTGAAGAGCCCTTCCAGCATGGGAAGCAAACCGACGACAATGACGCCGCTGAGCAGGCCGGTGCCAAGGCCGGTGCCCATGTGCTTGAGCACGGTGAGCGGCTCAAGCTGGTCCACCACCCCGAGAAAGAGCGCGAACAGCGCGACTGTGAGCCCGCCGAACGCCGAGGCCCGCAAAATGCCGGCGCGACGCCGCGTGTGCCGCCCGCCGTGGATCGCGACCATCGAGCCGAGGAACGTGAGCACAAGCAACTCCAGCCGGTGCCCGTAGATGACGCTCGTGAAAATCGAGATGAGCAGCGCCATGAGGCTTGCCGTGCCCGCGTCAATCAGGATGGCGATGAGCAGCGGCGCGATGGCGGTGGGTGCAAGATAGGGCAGCAAGGAGGCGGAATCGGGGTCATTGGCGAAAAATGGCAGGCTCGTGAGCGCGTAGCTCAGGCGCACCAGCACGAGGTTGACCACGACGACGAGGGCGAGCAGCGCGAGGCGGCCGTTGCTCTGCAAGGTTGCGCGGTCTTCCAGGCGGATGAAAATCGTCCCCGCCATCACCATCGCCAGCACGAGCAGCACGCGGTAAAACACATCCAGCGCATTGTGAAACTCCGTGTCACCGTGCGCCAGCAGGTGGCTGCGGAGCGCGGCAAGCATTTCGGCCTGCGCCTCGGTCACGCGCTGGCCCGGCTCAATGATGGCCTGCCCGGCGGCGACCTGCACCGACACCGGCTTGAGCGCGGCCAGCGCCGCGCCCACCCGCGCCCGTGTGGCCACGTCGTCAAACATGACGTTGGCCGTCACGCCCCGGCTGAAAAAGCCAAAGATCATCTGCACGGCCGCCGGTGGCATGCTCTCGCTGGCGAGACTGACACGAAGAAACGTCAGCGCATCAGCCATTGTCTGCACCAGGCGCGTGGTGACGGTACCGTCGGCGCGCGTCAGTTGGAAGACGGTCCCGCTGCCCGGCGCAGCGCCGGTCGGGACGTTGGGCTGCACGCCGTCAGTGTAAAGCTGGCGGAGCGCGGCCAGGCCCGTGCGGACGATGGCGGCACGGGCCTTGGCGTCGCCGGCGGCGAGGAGCGCGGCGATCTCCCCGGCGGTGGCGTGGCCGTTGGCGCGGGCGTTGAACGCCTCGGCCAGCGGGGCGAGGCCGGCGTCGCGCATGCCGGGCAGTGGCGACGTGCCCGGCGGGTGGGTTTGCTCAAATTTCTCGAGCTCGGGCAGCAGCGCCGTGACTGCGGCCTCAAACGCGAGGAGCGGCGCGTTTTCCAGCCGGTAGACGCGCGGCACACGCTCGCGCACCTGCTCCTCGGCGAGATGCGTCTGCTCCTTGCTCTCGTAGCTGAACGGCGCGCTGGCGACGACACGCACGCTGGCGAGCTGGCCCGGCAGCACCGGCAGGCTGGCGGTGCTCACGCCGACGAAGCTAATGAGCACGATGGCCGCGACCGTCCCGGCAAAGATGAGCAGTGCGACCAGCCGGCTGGCGTCGAGCCACCCCTGCGCGCCCGCACCGCCCTCCGCCGGGCGAGAGCCAAGGCGGGCAAGGAGCTGCTGGAACGGGGATTTTTCGGACACGATGTTTGGTCTCACGCAACGTCCGCGAAGGTTCCGAACAGGAACTTTGCGCGCGTGGCGACCTTGGCAGGGCGCAGGTCAAGGCGTGCGTGGAGTAGCTGAAGCTGGAGGCGGAGGGACATGGAGTGGGGTTCGCGATCTGCTCAGGCCTGCTGCACGACAGAAAGCACGTTGCCGTCGGGGTCTTTGAACCATGCGACCTGAGCACCGCTCGGTGCGATCCAGACTCCGAATTCGTCCTGCGTCATGCCGGGGAAACGCTCGAAAACCACGCCGCGCTTCGCGAGCAAGGAAACGGTCTCCTTCACGTTGGGCACACGCCAGCCTAGGATCGTGAATGGCGCGGGAAAAAAATTCTCGACCTTGGCGACGCGGATCCGCGTGCCGCCGGCTTCGAACAACAACGCAAAGTCATCGCTGCCGAGGAGCGGCAGCCCGAGCGTGTTTTCGTAAAAGTCGCGCGACAGTTTGAAGTCTATGGTCGGGACGAAGGCGACGACTTGGGCCTCGCGGAGAGTTGGGTTCGCTGCGGTTGTCATCTTTTCCCCTTTGTTCCGTGGCCTCCAGAGCGCGCGGCTTTGGCCTTGGGCCGGTCGGTTTTTGATTTTGCGATGTTCAGACCTTCGACCGTTTCACGCAGGCGCAGCCATGTTGCCTCCAGCGCCTGCGGGAGGACGCGGGTGTGGCCGAGGACGGGCATGAAGTTGGTGTCGCCGTTCCAGCGGGGGACGATGTGCGCGTGCAAGTGCGGGATGCTGCCGCCGGCAGCGGTACCGAGGTTGAAGCCAAGGTTGAAGCCGTCGGGCTTGAGCGCGACGGACAGGATTTTTTTGCCCAAAATGATCACGTCCATCAGGTCGGCGCGCTCGTCGGCGTTGAGGACTTCCAGCTCGGTCACCTCGCGGAACGGGATGGCGAGGAGGTGGCCGGGGTTGTAGGGGTAGCGGTTGAGCATCAGGTAGCTCAGCCGGGCGCGGTGGACGATGAGCGCGGCACGGTCGTCACCCAGCGCGGGCAGCGCAGTGAAGGGGCACGCACCGGCCGGGAGGCGCGGGGCCGCGATGTAATCCATGCGCCAATGGGCGTGCAGCGACTCCATGGGAAAGGAGGTAGAGCGGAACAGAGGCGGAGGGAGATGTCAAAGCCGGGGATAGCAGGGCGGCGCAAGGAGGACGGGCGCTGGCCCCGCCGGGAATCACAAAGGGCAAGCGGGTGCCGGACGCGGCGCGGCCAGACGGCCACGCCCTGCCTTTCTGAGCCGGGCGGCGGCGAGCGACGCCCTTATAATTGGGATTTTGACACACCCAACCACACCGCCATATTGCTGGGATGCTCAAGGAATTTCATGATGTCAGGCAAGAGGCGACGGGGCGACGCCGCTGGTTCGATGGCGACGGACTGGATCTCGTTGCGTGGTATGACCCACAGGGCGGACTGACCGGATTTCAGCTTGGTTACGATTTCGGCGCGGGGGCGCATGCGCTCACCTGGCGCAGCGGACTGACCCACAGCCGCGTGGACGAGGGCGATGGCTCGCCCTTCAAGAACGAATCGCCCGTCCTTCGCGCCGGCGGCGAGCCGCCGTGGGCCGAGCTTGAGGCGCGCTTCGCGGCCGAGGGCGCAGGGTTGGAGCCAGGGTTGCGTGACTTCGTGGCGGCGCGGCTGGCGGCGCGGGCCTAAGATTTTGCCGCGAAATTGCTGGCACCGGCCGGGCGAATCCGGCAATCCCTGCATCGCCCTCCCCATGACCGCCCTGTGGAAAAAATGGACCGCCATCGTGCCCGCGCCGTTTCTCACGGCGCTGCTGCTGGGTGCAGGTTACCTCGGCTTCGTGGCATGGGAGCAGTCGCATTGGTGGCTTGCGTTGACGGACTACTCATTCGGCTGGCTGGTGCCGTTGTTTGTGGTGTTCGTGGTGCATGACCGCTGGCCGCGCGTGACCGGCGCGCTGCGGGCGTGCGCCGCACCGGGCAGCCCGCGCATGGCAGGCTGGGGCGCAGGCGCGTTGCAGACCGCGGCGTATGGGGCGCTCGCGGGCGGGGCGGGTTTGTTTTTCCTTGGCGCGACCTATCGCGCCGGCGCGGGCTCGTCTCAGCCTGGTACGCTGGCGGTGTCGCTGGGTGCGGCGGCGCTGCTGCTGGCGACGCTGTTTGTCAGCGCACCGGAGCCAGCCGGCGAGGCGACGGCGGTGGGCCGGCTGACGGGTGATGCGCGGGTGCGGCTGGTCGCGCTGTTTTTGTTTCCGGCGCTGGTGTGGCTGGTATCGGCGCCGATGGTGTCGGTGGTCGAGCAGAACCTCACCCGGTTCCTGCTGGGCCTGGTGGTGCGCGTGGTGTTTTTTGTTTTCGACGTGCTGGGTCTGGCGGTGCAGCGGGACGGCAACGTGCTGACGCTGCCCGAGGTGCTGCCGGGTCAGCCCAACCAAGTGGGGGTGGCCGAGGCGTGCTCGGGCATCCGCTCGTTCACGGCCTGCCTGTTCGCGGGATCGTTTTTGGCGGCAGTGTTTCTCGAGCGGTTTTGGAAGAAACTCCTGCTGGTCTCGCTCGCGGTGGTGTTTGCCTTCGGCATGAACGTCCTGCGTGCGCTGTTTCTCACCGCCTGGGCCTACAACTATGGCGAGCACAGCATGGAGACCAAGGTCCATGATCTCGCCGGCTACGCGGTGCTCGGCCTGACGGTGGCGGGGCTGCTCTGCCTGCTGCCGCTGCTCAACCTGAAGCTTTCCTTCCGCCAGCACGACGGCACGAAAACGCCCACGCCCTTTCCGACCGGCAACGGGCCAGCCTGAGCGCGCCCGTGATGATCTGGCTCTACCGCCTGCTGTTTCCGCCTGCGCTGCTGCTGGCTGCGCCCTTTTACCTCTGGCGGATGCGGCGCCGTGGCGGCTACCGGCGGCATTTCACGCAGCGCTTCGGCGCGACGCCACCGCTGCCGCCAAAGACTCCCGGCACGCCGCGTGTGTGGCTGCAGGCCGTGAGCGTCGGCGAGCTGCTCGCGCTCGGCCCGTTGCTGGAGGGGCTCCGCGCGGCCGGCGCGGAAATCTACCTGACCACCACGACCAGCACCGGCTATGCCGAGGCGCGTGGCCGCTACTCGCCGCTCGTGCTCGCACTCGGTTATTTCCCGGCCGACTGCTGGCTGTTCTCCCGGCGCGCATGGGCCGCCGTGCAGCCCGACCTTGTCGTGCTCATGGAGAGCGAGCGCTGGCCCGAGCACCTCGCGCAGGCCCGGGCGCGCGGCGTGCCGGTCGTGTGTGTCAACGCCCGCCTGAGCGACCGCAGCCACCGCCGGCTGCGGCGGGCGCGACCGCTGGCCGGCTTGTTTTTTGATGGCGTCACGCGCGTGCTCGCCTCCTCGGCACAGGACGCGGAGCGCTTCCGCGAGCTGGGTGTGCCCGAAGAAAAACTGGGCCTCACCGGCAGCCTGAAGCTCGACGTGGACATCCCGCTCCTCGGCGACGCGGAAAAAAGCCGGCTCCGTTCCGCGCTGGGCCTCCCGCCCGCCGGCCTTGTGCTCCTCGGTTCCTCGACGTGGCCGGGTGAGGAGGCCACGCTGCTCCAGACCCTCGCCGCCGCCCGCGCCCGCGGCCTCGCCGTCTCACTCCTCATCGTGCCACGCCACGCCGAGCGCCGGGAAGAAATCCGCCCCGTGCTTGAGCGCTCCGGGCTGCGTTTTCATTTTCGCTTGAAAGGCGACGCGCCCGGCGAGGTGGACGTCGCCGTGGGCGATACCACCGGGGAACTACGGAAGCTCACGCAGCTCGCCGACCTCGTCTTCGTCGGCAAAAGCCTGCCGCCGCACGACGGCGGGCAGACGCCCATCGAGGCGGCCATCCTCGGCCGGCCGCTGCTGCACGGCCCGCGCATGTCGAACTTTCGCGAGATCACCCGCGCGCTCGACGCCACCGGAGCGGCCCGCGAGGTCGAGCACGCGAGCGCGCTCATCGAGGCGTGTGTCGAACTGCTCGGCGATGCCACCCGCCGTGAGCGGATGTCTGCCGCCGCCCGCGCCTGGGCCGAGGCCAGCCGCGGCGCGACCGCGCGCACGCTGGCAGAGCTGCAAGAGGAACTCGCGAAGACAAAAAAATAGGCGCGGGCGGAGAAGTTACGATAAAGGCCGACTCGGCCAGATGAAAGCGTAGGACGGCAAACCCAATCTCTATTTTTCCGTCCATCTCACGACCACGCTGGCGAGCAGCGACTTGCCTTGCTTTTGTCCCTTTAGATCAAGGTAAATAAGCTCGCGGTTCAATTCGTCGTGTCCGATGGCAAATTTCAAGCCCCACCAATCGGCCTGACTTTGAACCGCGGGCGTGCCTTGCTCCAATGTCCACTGCAGCCCCTTCCACTTGCCTGTGGGCGCATCGGCATTGGTTTGATTGATCTCCGTCCGTTGCGTAGTGCTGCCTAGCGAGCAGGTCAATTTTTCACCGGCAGGAGTGAACTCAAATTCCTTCACTGGCAGGGCCGGGTCATTGATCGAAATCGTGACCTTGTCCTTGACCCTGACGACGCGCACTATCACATCGGCCACCTTGTTCAACGTCATGTTTTTTGTGGAACGAATAAACAGATCGTATTCCTCCTTGGTGATTCCAAATTTTTCGCTGTAGGGCAAAATTTCGCCCGGCTTGGGGTCTTTCTCCTTGAGGTAGGTCTGAATCCATTGTGGATCCGCCAAAGCTTTTTGCATTTTAGCGGCTATCGCCTCCGCCTCCCTCGGCAGACCCGCGACAAACATTTCCGCGGCATGGTCGCCCGCGTTCGGGAAGGAATCGGCGGCGATTACCGTAGCGGCGGCCAGCGCAAAAAGAGCCAGAAGTTTCGAGAAGTATTTCATGGAGGTAGGTTCGCCACTATCCGTTCACAGGGCTCGATGATGCGCAAGCCAAAGGCCCCTGCTGTCGGCCAATACATAAGTTTGGCTGCTCACGCGCGCAGCGCGCCGACCTGCGCCCGCAGCGCATCGGCCAGCTCGCGCAGCGGCGGCACGGGCGGCAGCGCGGCGTGCGGCGCGAGCGCGGTCTCGGCGGCGGCAAGCGCGGATTGCACGGCGGCGTTGACGGCGGAGAACACATCGTGCTCGCGCATCTGTGCCAGCCGCACGGCGAGGTCGGGCGCATGGCGGCCGGCAATCTCGTCCAGCAGCGTGGCACGTTCGTCCGCTGGGAGCCGCTCGCGCAGCACCAGCAGCGGCAGGGTCAGCTTGCCGCTGCGGAGGTCGGTGCCGAGGGTTTTGCCGATGCGTGTCTCCTCCCCAAAAAAATCCGCCAGGTCGTCGTAAATCTGGTAGGCGATGCCCAGCTGCCGGCCAAACTCCGCCGCCGCCGCCGTGAACTCCGCCGCAAACCCGCCCAACCGCGCACCGAGCAGGCAGGACACGCGGAACAGCTCGGCGGTTTTCAGCTCGATCACGCGGTCGTAGTCGGCACGGGTCACGTCCGTCGCACGGCGGCGCAGCGTTTGCACGATCTCACCGGTGCAGACTTTGCGGGTCGAGTCCGACACGAGGAGACAGACCTCGGCGGTGGGAAACTGCGCGGCAAGGTTCAGCGCGTGGGCAAAAAGCGCGTCGCCCAGCAGGACCGCCGCCTCGGGCCCGAAGCGGCGCATCGCCGTGCCACGCCCCCGGCGCAGGTCGGCGGCGTCCATGATATCGTCGTGGACGAGGGTGGCGAGATGTACCAGCTCGACAACTGCCGCCGCGCGCACGAGCGCGGGCGCAGGCGGGCCGCCGGTGCCGTTCCAACCGCTGAGAAACACCAACGCGGGTCGGATGCGTTTGCCCGAGGAGTCGAGGCAGTAGTCGGCGAGGTCGCGGATCTCCGGCTCGAAGGCCGCAAGCTGCGCCCGCAAAAAAACATCCAGCGCCGCCATCTGCGGCCGCAGCCGGGCGAACACCGGCGCAAGGTCCGGCGCCGCCCCGGCGGAAGCGGGGCGGTTGGACGTGACGGCGGCAGGAGCAGGCATATGAAGCTGCCATCCTTGCGCAGTCGGGCGGCAAATGACCAGCCGCGAATGCCGGCGCCTTTGCTTTGGACCTCGCCGGAACTGGCCTTGCCATGACCCGACTTGCCGCCTCCATGCAGGCAAGGCTCGACACGTGGTCGGACCCTGCGCCAGAAAACCGGGCCGCGTTGGGCTAACGCCCGACTCCTCCCCTGCCCTCATCCAAACCATGAACGACAACCCGCTGCTCCTGCTCGTGTGCGCCGCCGCCGGGCTTTATGCCGCGTGGCTGTGGTGGGACGATTTCCGCGCGGCGCGGGCTGGCCGGCCCCACCCGCGCGCGCTGCCGGGGGCGGGGCCCGCGCCGGCGCTGGCGTGTGCGGTCGCGGCCGGTGGCGCCCTGGCGATCACCGCCGCCGAGACGTGGGGCGAAATTCACCTCGGCCTGAACGCGGAGCAGTCGAAGATAACCGTGCTGTTCGGCGGCTACACTCTCGTGGCGGCGTTCATTGAAGAGCTTGTATTTCGCGGATTCATCGTGGTCGAGGGCCGCGGTACGGCCATGCGGTGGGTGGGCGCAGTCGGGGCCTCGGTGCTGTTCGCGGCGCTGCACCAGTTTTTGTGGGAGTGGAACAAGGACGTGCCGTTCCATCTCACACTCACGGCCAAAGGCTGGTTCAGCACCGGCGCGGTCTTTGTGAGCTCGCTGTGGTTCTACGCGATGCGCTTCGCCGTGCGGCTGAACCCCCGTGCCTCGCTGCTGCCGTGCTTTGCCGCGCACCTGGCAAAAAACGGGGCGGTGTTCGCCATCAAGGCCGCGCAGGGATTTGTCGTTGGCGGGTGGTAGGCTGCGCCGACAAAAAAGCCCCGTCCGTGCGAACGGACGGGGGCGAGAAAGACTGGAGCCGATGGTCGGGATTGAACCGACGACCCACGCTTTACGAAAGCGTTGCTCTACCACTGAGCTACATCGGCGAAAAAACAGGGCCGCATTACCACCCTGCCGCGATGCGGTGACAAGCCATTTTTCCGCCCTCCTGGTCAAAGCATCGAAAGCTCGCCATGCCCTGCGCTCGCATTTGCTGCGAATGCACGAGGCCCGCCAGCCGAAACCGACTGATCGGGGTGAGCCAGATAGACAGCGCAAAATGCCTTGGAACGACGTGCCGCCGATTAAAATGCCCGCGTTCTCCCATCACGATTTCCGGCACTTCTTCGCCACGACCTGCATTGAGTCAGGCGTGGACATTCCGACGTAAGCCGTTGGCTCGGCCACAAAGACGGCGGCGCGCTGGCGATGCGCGTCTACGGCCACTTGCGGCAGGATCACAGTTACGCAGCGATTGAAAAGTGATTTTTTGAGCATGCGCACTGTATTTCGTAAATATACAGGAGCACCGGGGAAGGTATTATGTGCGGGCCACTATGTCATTAGAATAACAATAATATACTATAATACAGTGATGGAACTGCTTCATTTAAGAAGCTGAGGATGCGTGGTGCCAGATGT
>CAIQBC010000112.1 GCA_903869955.1 uncultured Opitutia bacterium | reverse complement strand
GCACCAACTCGCCGCCACCGCCGCCGCCTTCCCGTGGTTTTTCGCCACGTTTGCGTTCGTGCTCGGCGCGATTGTTGGCAGCTTCCTCAACGTCTGCATCTATCGCCTCCCGGCGGAAAAATCTATCGTCACACCCGGCTCGCATTGCGCATGCGGGAAGCCTATCGCGTGGTTCGACAACATCCCCCTTTTGAGCTGGTTTATTTTGCGCGGCAAGGCGCGTTGCTGCGGGCGGCCCTACGCGTTCCGCTACGTTTTTGTCGAGGCGCTCACGGGCGGGCTGTTCCTCGCCTGCTGGCTGCTGTTTCCGCCGGCGAAAGCGGCGTGCGGCTGGGTGCTTGTCAGTGCGCTGGTGGCGGCGACATTCATTGATCTCGACCATTTCATCATCCCGGATGTGTTCACCATCGGGCTGGGCCTCGTTGGCGTTGGGCTGTCGGTGCTTGTGCCTGCTTTGCACGGCCAGGCGGCCGATGGCGCGCGGCCACTTCTGGCCAATCTGCTCTCGGGCGGAGATGCGATGCTGGGCATGCTCATTGGCGCTGGCCTTGTGGTGTGGATCGCGGTGCTTGCTGAGGCGGCCTTGAAAAAGGAGGCGATGGGATTTGGAGACGTGAAGCTGGTCGGTGCGATCGGCGCCTTTACGGGCTGGCAGGGGGCGGTTTTTGCCGTTTTCGGCGGTGCGGTGGTGGGCACGGGGTGGGTCGTGCTCGCCTGGGTCTGGCAAAAAATCTCCGGCAAAAAATCCGCGCTCGCGCCGCCCGCCGCGTCTGCCGAGGGTCAGCCGGCTGACTTGGGTTTTGGCGCGCAGGTGCCGTTCGGCCCGATGCTCGCGATTGCCGGGGCAGCACATTTTCTCTGGCTGCACAGCTGGATGGAAAACTATATCGCGAGGTTCGTGGGCGACTTCGCCCGCTAACCTCCGCCCGGCCCGTCGAGCAAACGAATCGCCGGCGGGCTGTCGGGTGCGGACGACAGCAGTGCGACAGGGTCGAGACCGAGCAACGTGAGCATCGCGAGCCCAAGAAAGCCGCCCGCGCCGTCGTTGGCTGCCGAGCGCAGCTCGCCGATTATTTTCCCTCCTTGAGACAGGGGTGCGGGCAGGCGGGCGGGCGGTGGTTCCGCCCCGGCCACGCGTACGAGGTGGCGGCGGATTTTTCCTGTTCGCAACCGCGCCATCACCTCCTGACCGAGATAGCAGCCCTTCGTGGCAGACACTGCGATGGCGTCCAGCCTGCCTTCGTGAGGCAAGTCGCCCGGCCCGATGTCCATTGGCACGCTGGGCACCCCGGCGGCAAGACGCATCCGTTCCAGCACCACGGAGGAAATTTCCGGCAGCGCGTCACAGGCCGGCGGAGACGACTCGGTGGGAGCGAGCCATTCCCAATTTTTTTCTGCGCCGCGCCGGCCGGAAAAAATAAACCCGTGGCCAACACGGGCAAATCCCCCCGGCGTGGGGCACCGTTCGCCGAGCCAGTCACGCGCCGTCGCCCCGCCCAACGCGAGTCCGCGCCAGCCTGCCGTGCGGTCCTCGACGGTCACATCGTCCGCGATGATGTGGCTTTCGAGGTGGGCGCGGATTTTTTCCGCCGCCGAATAATAGCCAATCAGCCACACCTCCTTCGGGCCGGCTACGAGGGCGAAGCTGTCGGCGAGTACGCGGCCCCGGTGGGTCAGCCACAGCCCATAGGCTGCCGGTTGCACGACACCGGCCGGCCGTAAATCCTGTGAGAACTGCCCTTGCAAAAACTCTAGCGCGTCGCCGCCGCCCACGCGTAGCACCGCCGCCGGCACCCACGCGTGGCTCCATGCCTTGGGCGAAGGAGGAAAATTATCTAAGTTCATTATGCTTTCTATCAATGATTTAAGATTATTCGGTTAGCTTTATGTTGACCTACGTTGGGAAGATGCTATCTCTTTGCCATTCTAATTTCTCCACTTCTCCCGCTTAGCGGGAGTTTTGGGGTAACTAAGAAAGCAAATGCCCGGTCGCTTAGGGGTAGGCGACCGGGCAACTTTTTGCCCAAATGCAAGGCTCGCCGCTCTGATCATCCCTTGCGTGCCGCTGCCTTTTGTCAGACTTGCGCTGGCCTTCTGCTTCCCGCCAAGCTCGCCGCTCATGCAGAAAACTTCCGATATTAATGTCGTCGAAATGCGCCCGCTGCCCGCGCCCGCGATGCTGCTGGCCGCGCTGCCGAAGACGGACATGCAGGCTAGATC
>CAIQBC010000111.1 GCA_903869955.1 uncultured Opitutia bacterium | reverse complement strand
TCTCACTGCTCCTGATATCTCTTGTACTCGGTGGTTCGGCCTTGGCCCTCGGTCTTTATTCCGATCGCCGAAAGCCCGATTTGGGCTACCAGCCCTGAGTGTAGGTCTGTCATTGGCGCGCGTTGTGCACATGATCCCCGTTTTTTTAGTCTGGCGGGAATCAGCTTTTCAAATTGTACCATCGCCCGCCGCACGCCCCCGTTGACAGCACCCGGCACTGGCGCGGTACAATGGCTGCTTTTGTCCTGCATGACCGCGTCCGTCCATCCCAAGCCCACTCTCCTCGCCATCGCGTGGCCGATTTTTGTCGAGCAGGGGCTCCGCATCCTCATTGGCATCACCGATGTCTTCATGGTCAGCCATGTCTCCGACGGAGCGGTGGCCGCGCTCGACGTGGGCAACCGCCTGCTTTTTTTCTTCCTGATCGTCTTCAACTTCATCGCCATCGGCTCCAGCGTCGTCATCACGCACCACCTCGGCGCCCGTGATTCCGCCGGGGCGGGCCGGATCACGACCAACGCGATCGCGGTCAACACCTGGCTTGGCGCACTCACCAGCGTCGTCGTCTTCCTGTGTGCCGCGCCGCTGCTGCGCCTCATGCAGCTGCCTGAAGGGCTCATGCAATATGGGCTGCCCTTTCTCACGCTCATGGGCGGCACGCTGTTCATGGAGTCCATGAACATGTCCATTGCCGCCACGCTGCGCGCGAACCGGCACACGCGGGACGCGATGTTCGTCATTGGGGCGCAAAATCTCCTCAATGTCGCCGGCAACTGCGTGCTGCTCTTCGGCCTGTTTGGCGCGCCGAAGATGGGCGTGACCGGGGTCGCGCTTTCCAGCGTGTTCAGCCGGTGCTGCGCCTGTGTGGCGTTCTGGATCCTGCTCGACTACCGCACGCACCTGCGGCTGCGTGTGCGCGATTTTTTTGCCATCTCGTGGCCGGTCGTCCGCCGCGTGCTCCGCATCGGCCTGCCGGCGGCGACGGAGAACATGTGCTACCTGTCGGCGATGATGGTGGTGACGACGTTCACCGCGCGCCTCGGCGGCGACAGCCTGGCGATCCAAGCCTATGCATTTAACCTCCAGCGCTTCGTCATCCTGTTCAGCCTCTCCATCGGGCTGAGCACGGAGATCCTCGTCGGCCACCTTGTCGGCGCGGGTCACTTCGAGGACGCCTACCGCGGGCTGCTGCGGAGCCTGCGGACCGGGCTGCTCGTCGCGTTCGTCGGCATCCTGGGCGTCGCCGCCGCCGCGCCGTGGCTGATGCACCTGTTCACAGACAAGCCCGAGATTATCGCCGCCACCGTGCTGCTGCTGCGCCTCTCGATCCTCATCGAGACGGGCCGGGTGTTCAATATTGTCGTGATCAACTCGCTGCGCGCCACCGGCGACGTCGGCTTTCCGCTGAAGATGGGCGTGCTCTCCATGTGGGGTGTCTGGGTGCCACTGGCGTGGCTGCTCGGCCTGCACTCGCCGCTCGGACTCGCCGGCATCTGGCTCGCGATGGCCACCGATGAATGGCTGCGCGGCCTGCTGATGCACCGCCGTTGGAAGCAGCGCCACTGGATGAAGTCCGCCGCCCAAGCCCGCGAGCACATCGTCGCCAACACGGATGACGCCGCGCTGGCGTGAGAGCCGTCATCCGGCAGCGGGTCATTTTGATTCATGGGTTTCGGGAAGTAGATGCGCTTCTCTGAGGCGATCGCGGACGGCTCTGTTGCGGCCCTACCTTTGGGATTCAGATATTAAATGCGTCACGACCTGTAGGGGCGCAGTCTTGCTGCGCCCGTTTGGAATCGCGCCTTCTTGGGCGCAGCAAGTCTGCGCCCCACCGCGAGACGGTCTTCGGATAAGCGCCAAGGGTCACACCTGCTAAAGCAACGCCGCCTGCACGAACTCGGAACGCGTCTCCATGTGCGGATTGTGGCCGGAGGCGACGATGGTCGTGATCTCCGCCGCCGGAAAATGCCGGCGGATGCCCGCCTCGTCCGCCGGGCGCACATAGTCCGACTTGAGGCCGACAAGGAAACGCGCCGGGCCGGCAAAGACGTCGTCGGGCGCGAGGGGATTTTTCACCAGCTCTGGCTGCGCCACCGTGAGCGCGGGCAGGTTGATCATCCAGCACCACGCGCCGTCCGCGTCTTGCTCCAGATTGGTCGTGAGAAACTTTCGCATCGCCCAGACCGGCACAAGCGGCGCAAAAAATTTCTCCGCGTCGTCGCGCGTCGTGATCGCGTCCAGCCTCAGCGCGTTCATCGCGGTGAACTCCGCGCGGTTGGCCTTCTCGGGATAATCCTTCGGCGCGATGTCCACCACGATCAGCCGTTCCACCCGCGCCGGATTCCGGCACGCCAGCCGCATCGCCACCTTGCCGCCGAGGCTGTGTCCGAGCAGGGTCACCCGTGCCAGTCCCTGGGCGTCGAGCCAGCCGAGCACATCGCCCACCATCGCGTTGTAGGTCATCTCCTCCTCGTGGGGCGAGCGCCCGTGGTTCCGCAGGTCAAGGGCGAAGACATGAAAGCCCGCCGCCATGTCCGCCCCGGCCGAAATCCAGTTGCGCGACGAGCCGAGCATCCCGTGCAGGATGACCAGGGGCGGTTTGCCCGCCCCGCCCAGCTCGCGATGGAAGAGTTGCATGGCGCAGAAGACAGGAACCGGGAGTCAGGAGCCAAGGAGAAATCACCGCAGGCTTGCCCCTCCCGCCTCCCGACTCCTGACTCCTTTCCTCCTTCGTCCCATGCCCGCCGACGCCAAGCCCACCCCCATGATGCAGCAATACTTCGAGGTGAAGCGCGGCCTCCCGCGCGACACCCTGCTGCTTTTCCGGCTGGGCGATTTCTTTGAGCTGTTTTTCGACGATGCCGTCCTCGCCTCCAAGATATGCGGCCTCACCCTCACGAAGCGCCAGGACCACCCGATGGCCGGCCTGCCGGCCCATGCCCTCGACAACTACGTCAACAAGCTCCTCGCCGCCGGCAAGAAGGTCGCCATCTGCGACCAGGCCGAGCCGGCCACTGCGGGCAAGCTCGTCCGCCGCGCCCTGACGCGCATCCTCTCGCCCGGCACCACACTCGCCGCCAGCCAGCTCGATGCGCAGCGCAACCACTACCTCGCGGCGCTCGCCCTCGACGCCGCCGGCCTGCACGCCGCGTGGCTCGATCTCTCGACTGGCGAGTTCAAGCTCGCCACGGATCCGCGCGTCGAAAACCTCTTGCCCGTCCTTACCGCGCTCGACCCCGCCGAGCTGCTCGTCGCCGAAGGCGAGCCCGCGCGCTGGGCGGCCGCGCCCCACGACCAGGCCGCCGTCCACGCGCTGCAGGCCTTCGCCGGCGCACGGCTAGCCACCGAGCAGCCCGCCTATCAGTTTGAACCCGGCTCCGGTGCGCGCACCGTCATGGATGCCCTCGGAGTGCTCAACCTCCAAGGGTTCGGCCTTGCCCCCGACCACCCCGCCCTTGGCCCGGCGGGTGCGCTGGTCGCCTATGCGACCGAAAATCTCTGCGCCAAGCCCGAGAACCTCCGCGCCCTGCAGGAATACCGCAGCGCCAGCACGCTCCTCCTCGACCCCGCCACGCTGCGCAACCTGGAGATTTTCTCCTCCGCCCGCGGCACGCGCGACGGTTCGCTCCTCGCCGCCATCAACCGCACCGCTACCGCCGCCGGCGCGCGCCTGCTCGAACGCTGGCTCGCCGCCCCGCCGCTCGACCTCTCCGAGATCCGCCGCCGCTCCGCCCTCGTCGGCGAACTGCTCGCCCAGCCGCCGCTCCTTGCCGACCTGCGCGCCGCGCTGGCCAGCGTCCGCGACCTTCCCCGCATCCTCGGCCGCCTGCAAAACCGACTCCGCAATCCCCGCGAGCTCGGCGGCGTCCGCGACACCCTTGCCCAATTGCCGGCCATCCGCGCAACCTTGGAAAATTTCTCCTCCGGCGAGGAATCCAAAATCCAAATTCCAAATTCCAAAATTCACCGCCCGGCCCAGCTCGCCACCGTCATGGCTCCGCGCCTCGGTGACTTCGCGTCCTTGCGTTTCCTCCTACCCCGCGCCCTCGCCGACGAGCTTCCCGCCGACCTCGCCGATGGCAACCTCATCCGCCCCGGCCACGATGCCGAGCTGGACCGCCTCCGCGCCCTCACCACCGACAACAAAACCTGGCTCTCCGCCCTCGAGACGGCCGAGCAGCAGCGCACCGGGATTCGCAGCCTCAAGGTGCGTTTTACCCAAAACTTTGGTTACTACATCGAGGTCACCAAGGCGAACCTGCACCTTGTGCCCGCCGATTACATCCGCCGCCAGACCACGGTGGGCGGGGAGCGCTACGTTACCGAGGATCTCCGACAAAAGGAAAAGGAGATTTTCCACGCCGAGGAGAATGCCCTCGCCCGCGAGCACGCGCTGTTTGCCGCGCTCGTGGCCGCCGTGCTCGACGAGTCCGTCGCCCTCGCCCAGACTGCCGACGCCCTTGCCGAACTCGATGTGCTCGCCGGCTGGGCCGTGCTCGCCCGCGAGTGGGACTACTGCCAGCCCGTCCTCGACGACGGTGACGGGCTCGAAATCACCGACGGCCGCCACCCCGTCGTTGAGCAGATGCTCAAGACTCCCGACGCCTCTGCCCTGCGTGGTGCGCAGACCTTCGTCCCCAACGACACGCTCCTTTCCGCCACCGACGCCCAGCTTGCGCTCCTCACCGGTCCCAACATGGCGGGCAAGTCCACTTACATCCGCCAGGTCGCGCTCATTACCCTCCTCGCGCAGATCGGTTGCTGGGTGCCGGCGCGCGCCTGTCGGATCGGGCTCGTGGACCGCATTTTCTCGCGGGTCGGCGCGAGCGACGACCTCGCGCGCGGCAACTCCACCTTCATGGTCGAGATGAACGAGACGGCCAACATCCTGAACAACGCCACGGCCCGCTCGCTCCTCATCCTCGACGAGATTGGACGGGGCACTTCGACGTACGACGGCCTCAGCATTGCGTGGGCGGTCGTCGAGCACCTGCACCGCGACCCCGTGCGCGGCCCGCGCACGCTCTTTGCGACCCACTACCAGGAGCTGACGCAACTGGCCCAGCACCTCCCGCGCCTCCGCAATTTTTCCGTGGCGGTGAAGGAATGGAACGACGAGATCGTCTTCGTCCGCCGGGTGGTGTCCGGGGCGGCCGACCGCAGCTACGGCATCCAGGTTGCCCGTCTCGCCGGCCTGCCGCTGAGCGTGATCGAGCGCGCCAAAACCATCCTCGCCAAGCTCGAGGGCGACGACACCGCCGTCGAGCTGCCTGGCCCGCAGGCCAGGCCTAGGAAAAAAATCACCGTCAAGGACGCCGACGACTCGCAGATGGATCTACTCTGACGGCGTAGCGCAGCAAGACTACGCTCCTACAAGACCTAAGCCCGAATTCATCCCGCCGATATTTGGATGGGTTCTCAACGCTGCACGGTGTATTTTAGCAGCAGCACGTCATCGCCCAGCGGCTCGTGCGTGAGCAGCCGCAGGCGCACGTCGGCCGGCGTGGCGAGCATCGGCGTGCCCGTGCCAAAGAGACGCGGCTCGACCGTCAGCCAGAGCTCGTCCACCAGCTCGGCGGCGAGATACAGGCGGTGCACCTGCGCCCCGCCCAGCAACGCGCACGCCCGGCCGCCCCCGGCCTGCAGCCGCGCGGTGATTTCCGCCGGGGCCGCGTCCGTGAATTCCAACGCGCCCGGCACCGCCACCGCCGCAAATCTTTCCGGCGTGCGCGTGAGCACCACCCGCCGCCGCGCCGGCGTCGGCGAAAACGTCCCGCCGACGCACGCCTCCTCGTAGGTCGCGCGCCCCATCACGCCGCAGTCGAACTCCCGCAACGCCGCGCGAAAATGCCTCCCGTCCGCCGCCGATGCGAACCCGGCCCCCGGCGTCCCATGCCGGGTGATGAACCCGTCCAGCGACTGGACGGCGATGAGCGTGATGCGCATGTGCACCACGCTGGCCGGCGCCGCGCCCGGGGCAAGCCCGGGCGTTCCGAGGTGGTGACGCATTTTAAATCTGAACCTCAAGGTAGGGCCGGCCCTCCGAGCCGTCCGCCC
>CAIQBC010000110.1 GCA_903869955.1 uncultured Opitutia bacterium | reverse complement strand
GTGGCGTGCAGCGCCTTGAGCAGCTCCGTCTGCACCGCCGGCAGCTCGATGGCGGTGCGGTCGCGCTGCTCGCCCTCAAATTGATCGGCATTGATGCCGCCGAAAAAGAGGACGACGTCGGACTCGCGGGCGAGAGCCAGCGCGGACTTGAAGTCCGGGGAGTCGGGGCCGGTCTGCTGCGGCGAGGCCAGGGCCAGCAGGCCGGGGGCGCGGCCGCCCAGCCCGGCCCCGCTATGGTTTTCACGGATGGTCAGGTCGTTGACCACGGTCGCGAGCTGGATTTTTTGTTCGGTGGTCAGCGCGGCGCTGGCGGTGATTCTGGCGCTGAGGCTGCGGGCCAATGCGTTGTAGCGGTCCTGCGAGACGGTCTGGCCGGCTTGGGCATCGTTGATGTCCTTGAGGAGCGGAGCGATGTCCGCCGCCTGCTGCTCGGTGAGACTGAGCTGGCTGCGAAGTCCCTCGATACCGGGCAGGGCGGTGGCGGCCGCCGCCGGGGCGCCGCCGCGGTTGCCGCGGCCGCCGCCGGTCTGGGCGGCGTAATTGCTGCCTTGCGCCGCCGCGATCCGGACTCCGCCGGGTGCGGCCCAGCGATGGATGCCGCGCGCCTGCTCGTCGGCGCTGGCGGTGTCAGCCGCGGCGGCGCCGAAGGCGGCGCGGATGCCTTCCAGCATCGTGACCGAGCTGGCGGGCGTGCCGTTGTAATTGCCATAGAGCATCAGGCGGGCGTCGGCGTTGGGGCCAAGGACGGCGATGCGTTTCACCTTCGCCTTGTCCAGCGGCAGCACCCCGGCGTTCTTCAGCAGCACGATGGACTCATGGGCCATCTTCAGGGCGAGGGCTTGGTGCTCGGGCGTGTCCACATCGGCGAGGGTGTATTTGGAGAACGGCACTTTTTCGGGCGGGTCAAACATCCCGAGCTTGAAGCGGTAGGTGAGCACCCGCGTGAGCGCGCGGTCCACGTCGGCCTCCGTGGCCAGGCCCTGCTGAACGGCGGCGACGAGGCTGGCGAAGGTGCTGCCGCACTCGAGGTCGTCGCCGGCCTTGATGGCGAGCGCGGCGGCTTCGGCGGCGGTGGCCACCACGCGGTGGTTCTGGTAGATGTCAGTGACGGCATCGCAGTCGGAGACGACGTACCCTTGGAAACCCCAGCGGTCGCGCAGGATGTCGGTGAGCAGGAGCTTGCTGCCGTTCGCCGGCGAGCCATAGACGCTGTTGTAGGCGCCCATCACGCTGCCGACCTTGGCCTCGCGGACGGCGGCCTCGAACTGCGGCAGATAGGTGTCGTAAAAATCCACCTCGGTCGGCTCCACATCCGCGCTGTGCCGGGTGGCCTCCGGCCCGCTGTGGACGGCATAGTGCTTGGCGCAGGCGAGCGCCAGATAGTAATTGGGATCGTCGCCCTGCACGGCCTCGATAAACTGCACGCCCATGCGCGAGGTAAGAAAGGGGTCCTCGCCGTAGGTCTCCTGGCCGCGGCCCCAGCGCGGGTCGCGGAAAATGTTGATGTTGGGCGCCCAGAAGGTGAGGCCGCGAAACTGGCGGCTGCCGCCGTTGCGCTTGATCTCATCGTTGAATTTGCCCCGGCCTTCGACGCCGATCACGTGGCCCATTTCCCGGATGAGCGCCGGATTCCACGTCGCGGCGTTGCCGATGGCCTGCGGAAAAACGGTGGCCAGCCCTTGGTTGGCCACGCCATGCGAGGCCTCGCTCCAGTAGTCGTAGCGCGGCACGCCGAGCCGCTCAATGGCCGGCGCGCCGTTGCGGAGCTGGAGGGCTTTTTCCGTCAGCGACATCCGGCGCACGAGATCGGCCACGCGCTTTTCGAGCGGCTGGGCGGGGTTGGTGTAGATCACCGGATCCGTGACCGTGGGCACGGGGGTCTGGGGAATGTTCGTCTGATTGCCCCGCTGGGCGTCGAGGGCCGTCGCAAAAAACGCGGCGAGTAATGGCAGGCAGGGGAACAGGTGAAGACAGCGCATGGTGGTTGGGGCAGGAGGGCGCAATTCCTCCCCCGATTGACCGACGTTGCAAGGGGAATTTCCCATGTCCCGCTGTCGGTGGCCAAGGAATCAAGGCCGTGCCCGCCGCGCTAAAAAATCCGGCGGGGCCTGCCCGTTGGCTCACTTGCCGCTCGGCTGGTAGCCCTGCCAGACCCACTCGTAGGCTTCGGCGTAGGTCTGGTTGCGGGTGGGGCCGTCCACATGGCCCGCATTGAGGGAGAAGGCGTATTGGTAGTGGTAGCCTTTCGCACGCAGCACGGCGGCCATGCGGTGGTTGGCCTCGACCCAGTCGTGCATGTTGTCGCGCATGACGTTGGGATTGAACAGATCCTTGTCGCCGACCTGCATCCAGATGCGGATGGGCTTGGGCGCACTCTGCGCGATGATGTTCTCCACATAGCCCCACGCGCCGTGCGGGGTCTCCGGGTTGAACGGCCACTGCTGGTTCACAAACGTGCCCGAGTAGGAGATTACGCGGCGAAACAGGTCGGGGTGATACCACGCCATCGTGAAGGCGCAGGCCGCGCCCGAGCTGCCGCCAATGGTCGCGCGCCCTTCGGGATCTTTAGTGAGGGTGACGTGGGCATTTTTCTCAACGAGCGGGAACACCTCCGTCTCCACGAACTCGGCGAATTTGCCGGACATTGTGTCGTATTCCAGCCCGCGCTCGCTGCCCTGCGCGTCGCTGCCGTCGGTCGAAATCCCGACCCCGACCAGCGCCGGGATGCGGTGCTGCGCGATGAGATTGTTGAGCACATTGGCCTGAATGTAGCCCGCGCCATCCATCCCGACCAGCACCGGAGCGGGCGTGCCGGGGACATAGCCCGGGGGGACATAGACGGTGATCGTGCGGGTGTAGGGCTTCGGAAACGAGTTCACCAAAAGAGTGTAGGGATTGTTTGGGTCAACCGTGCCATTCGCAGACTTGCCGATGCCGGGATAAATTTTGCTGTCGGCGGAGCTCATGCTGAACGTGAGGGTTGTCCCCCTCGGCACGCCGTCAGCGGCGGTCAGCTCGGGTGCGCGCACATAATTCGGGCCGATGACAAAATCTCCCTCGGCCTTGAGCGGCGGGTTTGCGCCCGGCGCGCCCTGGGCCTTCGTGTCGGCGGTGGGCCCGGCAAGGTTGGGGGATTTTTTTTGCACGGCCCGGGCCTCCGCCTCGGCGTTGGGGCCGGCCGGGATGAGCAACGGGGTGCCGGGAGTGTTGGGTATGCGGGTGGGATTGCCGCCGCCACCCTGCCGCGCGCCGCCGCGGGCGCCGGGCGCATTGTTCAGCGCGGCGAACTGGGGCTTTTGGGTGTCGGTCAGGAGGGAGCTGATGGCGGTGCGAAGCTCGGTCAGCTTGCCTTGGGCGTTCGTGACCGTCTGCTGGCCTTGGGTGATGGCGTCGAGCAACGGGGCAATCTGGCCGGCCTGCGCTTCAGTGAGTGTCAGCGCGGTTTTTAGTTCGGCGAGGGCGGGCGTGCCGCCAGCTGCCGGGCGGGGCGCGGGCGCGGACTGGGCCTCAAGCGCGGTCGGCGCGAGGCCGGCGGCGGTGGCCGCGACAAGGAGCAGGGCAAGACGATACGATGCCGGGATTTTTCTCATGGGGCGAAAGGGGTTCAATGGTTGCGGACGAAACTCCATCCCGCTCCCGGCACAAGCAAAATGTGAACGCCCTCCCAAGTCGCAACCGCCCACGCTCGGCAGACCCAGCCAACCCAATCCTTCAGGAAGACCGGATGATGGTGCGGCAGTGCTCGACGAAACGGACGAGCTCGCGCTGGTCGTCCACACTGATAGTGGATTCCCCGACGGCAAAACGGCTGACGGCTTTGATGGCGGCCGGAATCTCGAAGTCCTGTGGGTGACCGGTGGCGAGAGTCTCCAAGCTGCGGCGCAGACCGAGAAAAAAGCCCGGGCGTTTTTGCAGCTCAAGGATCAGCGCATGGGCGTCCGGATTGTGGTCGTCGCCGATGGTCAGGAAAAGACCCTCGATGTTGGTGGCGAGCGGATAACGGGTGGTGTCCGCAATACGGGTCGTGCTGGTGGTGACACCACTGGCCGATCTGGCACCGTCAGTCAGGTAGGCATCCCTGCTGCCGTTGGGGAGAGTGGAGGCCCGGGGCCCGTTCTCACGGGCGGGAAGCGACTGGGTGGTGACTTGCGTGCTGTCGTTGAAGGTCACGTTGATGGGCAGCTCGAGGAAACTGCGGTAGGGGTTGGCCGGGGACGCCGCCACGGGACTGTGGGCGGAACTGGCCGACGGGGTCGCTGCGAAATAGGCCCGCTCGCCGATGAGGAGGGCCTTTTTGCGCGCCGCCTCAACAGCCGGCGCATCCTTGGCGAGGGCGGCGAGGTCAATGGTTTCCCAGCCAATGACGGCGGGATCCTTGGCCCCATCGGGCACATGCTCCACCCCGGCGGCCGAGACCACAAATTGGGCCGGCAGGTGGATCTCATGGTGATCGAGCGAGTGGATGACTTGCGCAGGGAGGGCCAGCGCCGGGGCCAAAGCGAGCACGAGGGCGGAGATGCTTTTCATGGTGGGTAGGGGAGTACGGTGGATGAAATGGCTTTGATGAGAGTCTGAAATGGTCCCTGATCAAAACGCCGTGGGTAAAGCTCGGGCCCAGAGGGACGCCGAATCGGAAGAAATGCAAGCTGTAAATAATCACAGCGGTTGGTTTTGAACGGATGCCGATGCTGCTTGCCTGCCCGCCTCACCAATGCCTAGGGTTTGCCGGTGCCTAATGGGAACACAGATGCTCCGCCACTTTCCACAACCAAGCTGGCTTGGGTGTCTGCGGCTGGACTACCGAAACTTTTTGCACGGACAGACCATGGGGAGACCAGACTGGTTTATCAGTCTCAAACCAGACCGGCCGCGATTATATTTCTCTCCATTCATATCTAATATTTTGCGGTGGTAGCTCAGCTGGATAGAGCAGCGGTTTTCTAAACCGCCGGTCAGGTGTTCGAGTCACCTCCACCGCGCCAATTTTTTAATATGGTCAAAATCACCGGCGAATACCAAGGCGGCCTGCATTGTGCCGCCACCCACGAACCCTCGGGCAATACGCTCGCCACTGATGCCCCCAAGGACAATCAGGGTCGCGGTGAGGCGTTCTCGCCCACCGATCTCGTGGCAACGGCCTTCGCGACCTGCGTGGTAACCACGATGGCCCTCGCGGCACGCAAGCATGGCGTGGAGCTGGGCGCGTTCCGGTACGCGGTCACGAAGGAAATGTCGACCGACGCCCCGCGCCGCATCGCGCGGATCGCCTTGCAAGTTTGGCTGCCGGCGGAAGCTGGCAAGCTGCCGCCTGATACGCTGGAGCGTGCTGCGCATGCCTGCCCTGTCCACCGCAGCCTCGCCCCCGAGGTGGAAAAGGTCATCGAATTTCACCGGTCGCCGACTTGAGCCTGTCGAGATTGTTTTGCGTGGCCCGCCCGCGTGCGAATGCGATGGTGGCGGCCGCTCTTTCGCGTTGCGCCACGCGGTCGGCCGGGCAGTTTTCACCCATGCCGAAAAAATCAGCTCAGGCCACTTGGGGTGGGCGGTTCGCCGCCGGCCCCGCCGCGCTCATGCTGCGGTTCAGCGAGTCCGTGTCGTTTGACCGGCGGCTCGCGCCCTTTGATGTCGCCGGTTCGCAGGCGCACGCAGCCATGCTCGCGCGCGTCGGCCTGCTGACCGCGCGTGAGCACGCCGCCATCCACACCGGCCTCGATGCGATTCTCGCCGAGATCGCGGCGGGCAGATTCAAGTGGGATGTGGCGCTGGAGGACGTTCACATGAACATCGAACGCGCGCTCACGCGGCGCGTCCCCGCCGCCGCCAAGCTGCACACCGCGCGCAGCCGCAACGACCAGGTCGCCACCGACATGAGGCTCTGGTTCAAGCACGCCTGCGCGGTCCTCTCCGAAAAAATCCGCGCCGCGCAGCGCGCCCTCCTCGCCGTCGCCTCGGCCAACCGCGACGTGCTCATCCCGGGCTACACGCACCTCCAGCGCGCGCAGCCGGTGCCGCTCGCGCACCACCTGTTCGCGTGGCTCGAGATGCTCGCGCGTGACCGGGCGCGGTTCGCCGCCGTTGCCGCGCACGCCAACGCCTGCCCGCTCGGCAGCGGCGCCATCGCGGGCACCACGCTGCCGATTGACCGCGAGTTCACCGCGCGGCTGCTCGGCTTTGTGGACGCGAAGGGCCGGCCGCAGCTCACGCAAAATTCGATGGACGCCGTCGCCGACCGCGACGGGTTCGTTGAGTTCGCCGCCGCGTGTGCGCTTTTTGGCACGCACCTCTCACGCATCGCGGAAGACCTCATCCTTTGGTCGAGCGCCGAGTTTGGCTTTGTCGGGCTGCCCGACGCCTTTTGCACCGGCTCGTCGCTGATGCCGCAGAAAAAAAATCCCGACTCGTGCGAGCTACTGCGCGGCAAGTCCGCCCGGCTACAGGGCAATTTGCAAACGCTGCTTACGCTCACGAAGGGCCTGCCGCTCACCTACAACCGCGACCTGCAGGAGGACAAGCCGCCGGTCTTTGACAGTTTCGACCAGGCCGCGCTCTGCGCCGATGTGCTCACGGGCACGGTCGCCGGGCTGGCGGTCAACGCCGTCCGTTGCGCCGCGACCGTGGCTGACCCCGCGTTGCTGGCGACTGATCTGGCCGATTATCTTGTGACCCGCGGCGTCGCATTCCGCGACGCGCACCACGCCGTCGGAGCGGTCGTGAAGCTCGCCGAAAAGACCGGCACGCCACTCAACAAGCTGTCCAGCGCCGAGGTGAAGAAAATTCATCCCGGGTTCGGCCCGGACTGGGCCAAGGTTTTTAACCTCAAGCGCGCGCTCGCGAAGCGCGCCGGCACGGGGATGCCCGGCCCGGCGCAGTTGGCGAGGCAGTTTACGCGCTGGAAAAAATTACTGAAGTAAGAAAATTGAAGGTGGCGATGAATCGCGGATGCCAGACGATTGAATTCTTGGCTTCCTGCTTAAGTTTTTCCGTCCCTTGAGCCTCCGCGATTCCCTCCCGACATGGCCAAAATCCGCATCCTCTCCGACCGGGTCGCCAACCAAATCGCCGCCGGCGAGGTGATTGAACGCCCCGCCGCCGTCGTGAAGGAGCTGGTGGAGAACGCGCTCGATGCGGGTGCGACGCGCATCGAGGTCGAGTTCCGCCACGGCGGCCGCGCGCTGATGCGGGTGGAGGACAACGGTTCCGGCATGGCGCGCGACGACGCGATGCTCGCGCTGGAGCGTCATGCTACGAGCAAGATCGCCGAGGCCGACGACCTGAACCGGCTGGCAAGTTTCGGCTTCCGGGGCGAGGCGCTGCCGTCCATCGCCAGCGTTTCGCGTTTCACGTTGCAGACGCGCGCGGCCGGCGACGAGGCGGGCACGGAGATTCTGGTAAACGGGGGCAAGTTTGTCCACGTGCGGGACTGCGGGCGGCCCGTCGGCACGCGCATCGAGGTGGCGGATCTTTTCAATTCGGTGCCGGCGCGGCGGAAATTTCTGAAGACCGACGCCACCGAGGCGGCGCACATCGTCGCATGCGTGCGGCTTTACGCGCTGGCGTGCCCGCGCGTGGCGTTCTCACTGGTGGAGGATGGGCGGCCGGTGTTCCGTTCGCCGCAATGCACCGACCTCGCGGGCCGCGTGGCGGAGATTTTTGGCAAGCAGCTCGCCGCCGAGCTGGTGCCCATCGAGACGACGGAGCCGGGAGTGCGCCTGCACGGTCTCATCGGCCGCCCGGGCCTGGGGCGGGCGACGCGACATGAGCTCGTGACCTTCGTCAACACGCGCCCGGTGGACAGCCGCACGCTGAAGTACGCGCTGATCGAGAGCTATCACGAGTCGGTGCCGAAGGGACGGTATCCGATGGCCTTTGTGTTTTTCGAGTGCGACCCGGCGGCGGTGGACGTGAATGTGCATCCGGCAAAACGCGAGGTGCGCTTTCGCAGCGAGCCCGCGGTGCGCGGGTTTGTGATCCGGGCGGTGTTGCAACGCTTGCGTGAGCTGAACGCGTTGTCGGCGACGGCTGCGACAACGTCCAAACATCAACCTTCAACGCCCAACGCCCAACTTCTTTCCCACCCCAGCCAATTTTCACCGGGTGCGCTGCCTGCGCCAGCTTTGAGCAACGCCGGAGCGAACCCGGTGAACTGGCCTACGGCCAATCCGTCGGGACCGCTTTACGCGACGGTAGCCGCGCCGGCGTCCGCCCTGCCGCACTCCCCGCCCCGCGCTCCGCCTTCCGTCGCGCCTGCCTCCGCCGCGCCGAATCCGGCGACCCAAAAGCCAAACTCCAAAATCCAAAATCCCGCCTGGCGCTTCCTCGGCGTGGCGCACGGCGACTACGCGCTGTTCGAGACTGCCGCCGGCCTTGTGCTGCTCGACCGGCGCGCGGCGCACGAGCGGGTGTGGTTCGAGTGGCTGTCGGCGCAGTTCCGCGACGGCGCGGTGCCGGGTCAGCGGCTGCTGCTGCCCGTGCCGCTCGAGCTCGACCCGGTGGCCACCGCGCTGCTGCTCGACCGGGGGGAGTTTCTCCGCGCGCACGGCTTCGATCTCGCGGAGTTTGGCCGAAATTTTTTCCGCATCGAGTCCGTGCCCGACTGGATGGAGCCGGGCGATGCGGAGCCGTTTGTGCGCGACCTGATCGGTGGGCTGCGCGACGGGCGCCTGCAAGGAGACAACGCCGACGCCGCTCGCGAGCAACTCGCCCGCCTCGCCGCCGCGCGCGCCATCCGCCTCCCCGCCGCCGCCGGCGAGACCGAGATGCTGGCACTGGTCGCGCAGCTCTTCGCCACGCGTTCGCCGCTGACCAGCCCGGCGGGCCGGCCAACGTTCATCGAGCTGAGCCACGCGGAGCTGGCCCGGCAGTTTCAAAAGTAGGGGCATTTGGGTTTGAAGGCGGCGATGGCGCCGGTTGGAGTCGTCAAGGTTCCTTGCCGCTTCCTCCGTCCGTGCAAATTTTCCCCCCGAATGGTAGTGCTTGCCAGACACTGCCGCCACGTTCCACCATGCCATGAATTTCAACTCGAATATGACCGTTGGTTTGAACCGCCTTCTGCTCGCCGCCGGGCTGGTCTTGCTGCTAGCGGCGGCCGGTTGTCTCTCGCACGGGCAGAAACCGGCGGCGGGAACTTCCATTCCGCAGATTGCCAGCATCGCCAACGTCCAAATTGGCTATTCTAGCCAGGAGGATTTGGAGAGGGCCTGGGGCATGGGTCTGACCACGGTGGGCAGTCACCCCAACAGCGGGGAGGTATGGCGGGTGCCCGGAACACCGTGGCTGGTGTTCACTGATGGTTTCTACTATTCGGAGCGCGGGCTGGTGGTGGACACGCTGTCAATCGCCGAGGGGGCAGCCGTCTCCGTAACTCCCGACGAAGCTGAATCTTGGCGGCACGCCCCGGAGGCGCGGCCCGGCCCACAGGCGTTTGTCTGGCTCGAGGAGATTTCACCGGGGATGCTGAGGGCCAAGGTTGTCGAGGCCTTGACGCGATATTCGCTGAAGTTCACCCAGACGGATGGCGAGGTGGTGGTTCAGGCCCGCGGTTTTTCTCCCGTGACCAGCGAGACGGGCAGTAATTTTAGAGTGTGGGGTGTGACGTTGGAGTTCCAGCACGACCGGTTGATCAGGCTGTTTATGGCCGCACAGTTGGAAAGGGATGAGCAGCGGGGTATTGCCAAGTAAAGTGTGCTTGCGCCGTACGGGTTGTGACCATGGCGACGCCGCGCGGTGGGCGAGCATCTCAATCCACCGAGTGCGTTCGCGCGGCGGTTTCCAAAAATAAGTCGTGCCTCGCGCTGCGGCCCGCGTCTTGCTTTGGCCAACTCCACCTCCCGCCCTATGCCCGCCCCCAAAAAATCTGCCAACCGTCCTGCCTTTGACACGCCTGTGACCACCGCGCCCTTCATGCTGCGGCCGGCGGCGACCGCCGCCGCCTCCCGACCACGCGCGGCGGCCGACTCGTCCGTCGAGAAACTGCGCTCGCTCATCCAGCGGCACCTCGTTTCCACGCTCGCGCGCCATGCCGACTCGGCGACGCCGCGCGACTGGTGGGTGGCAACGGCGCTCGCGGTGCGCGACACGATCCACGAACGGATGATCGAAACGCAGGTCGTGCACAGCGCCAACAACGTCCGTCGCCTCTACTATTTTTCGCTCGAATACCTCATGGGCCGCCTGTTTGGCAACAACCTCCTTGCCACCGGCCTGTTCGACGACGCGGCCGCCGCGCTCACCTCGCTCGGCCAGAACTTTGAGAAAATTCGCGAATCTGAGGTGGACATGGGTTTGGGCAATGGCGGTCTGGGCCGGCTTGCAGCGTGCTTCCTCGATTCGCTTGCCACGCTCGACTACCCGGCGCTCGGCTACGGGATATACTATGAGTTCGGGCTGTTCCGGCAGGAATTTGCCGATGGCCGCCAGATCGAGCACCCGGACAACTGGATTCGATTCGGCACGCCGTGGGAAGTCGTGCGCGCCGACTATGCGCAGGAGATCCAGATTTTCGGCCGGGTGGAAAACGTGTTCGACGACCGTGGCAACTACCGTCCGCGCTGGGTGGGCACCAAGACCATCCTGGGCGTGCCGCACGACATCCCGACTGCCGGCTACGGAACCAAGACCGTCAATTTGCTCCGGCTCTGGGCCTCGAAGGCCAGCGAGGACTTCGACCTCGCCGCGTTCAACCGGGGCGGCTATGTGGAGGCCGTGCGGGAGAAGGCTGTCGGCGAAACGGTCTCAAAAGTGCTTTACCCGAATGACAAGACCGACAGCGGCAAGGAACTGCGCCTGGTGCAGCAGTATTTTTTCATCGCCTGCTCGCTGCGCGACATCATCCGCCGCCATTTCAACAACCCGCAAAACTCCTGGGCCAATTTCTCCGGCAAGGTCGCCGTGCAGCTTAATGACACCCACCCGGCAATCGCCATCGTCGAGCTCCTGCGTATCCTGGTGGACGAGGAAGGGCAGGAGTGGGCGCCGGCGTGGACGATCATCACGCAGACCTTTGCCTACACCAACCACACGCTCCTGCCCGAGGCGTTGGAAAAATGGGGCGTGGGGCTGTTCGAGCGTGTGCTGCCCCGCCACCTCCAGCTCATCTACGAGATCAACCGCCGCCTGATGGAAACGGTCGAGGCGAAGTGGCCCGGCGACGACCGCAAGAAAAGCATCTGCTCCCTCATTGACGAACACGGCGGGAAACAGGTGCGCATGGCGAACCTCTCCGTCGTCGGGTCCCATGCCGTCAACGGCGTCGCCGCGCTGCACACGGCGCTGCTGCGGAAGGACCTCCTGCCCGAGCTGGATGCGCTTTACCCTGGCAAATTTCAAAACAAGACCAACGGCATCACGCCGCGCCGGTGGCTGCTCAAGAGCAACCCGCGCCTCTCCGCGCTCATCACGAAAAAATTGGGCGGCAATGCCTGGGTGCGCGATCTCGACCTCCTCCGCGGCCTCGAAAAATCTGCGGCCGACCCCGCCTTGCAGCGCGAGTTCATGGCGATCAAGCGCGCCAACAAGGCCGACCTCGCCGCCGTCATCGCGGCCGAATGCGGCGTCACCGTCTCACCCGACGCGCTCTTCGACGTGCAGATCAAGCGCCTCCACGAATACAAGCGCCAGCATCTGAACCTGCTGCACATCCTGGCCCTTTACCGCCGGCTGCTGCAAAACCCCGCGCTCGACCTTGTGCCGCGCGTCTTCGTCTTTGCCGCCAAGGCCGCGCCCGGCTACGACCTCGCCAAGAACATCATCTACGCGATCAATGTCATCGGCGCGCGCATCAACGCCGACCCCCGCATTGGCGACAAGCTGAAGGTCGTGTTTCTGCCCAACTACCGCGTGTCGCTGGCCGAGAAAATCATCCCCGCCGCCGACCTTTCCGAGCAGATCTCCACCGCCGGCAAGGAGGCCAGCGGCACGGGCAACATGAAGCTCTCGCTCAATGGCGCGCTCACCATTGGGAC
>CAIQBC010000109.1 GCA_903869955.1 uncultured Opitutia bacterium | reverse complement strand
TGACCGTTCCCGCCGGATGCGGGTCCACCGGCGGCGCCTCGGGCGCCTTCATCGGCTGCGCCGTCTCCAAAACGGCGCAGCCGACTACCATTGACAGCCAGCGGACAACGCTGGAAAGCGGGCGAAAGGATTTTTTCACGACGTCTTGCCGACGAGCTCGGTGATCTTGAGGCCGAAATTCTCCTCGACGACAACGACCTCGCCGTAGGCGACGAGCTTGTCGTTGACGTAGAGGCCGACGGGGTCGCTGGCGCGGTGCTGGAGCTGGATGACAGCGCCCGGCGCCAGCGCGAGCACCTCCTGCATCGGCAGCAGGCAGGAGCCGAGCTGCACGGTGACCTTGACTTTCACGTCAAGCACGAGATCAAGCGTAGTGGTGTCCATGGGGAGAAGGGCGGGCGGTGTCGTCCGCCGGAAGTTTGCGTTGCAGGGTGACGGCGACGCGGTCGCCTTCGAGGCCGACGACCCCGCTAAACTTGGGGACGCCGTTGAGCAGCACGTTGGTCTGGTCCAAGAGGCCGAGCGGCAGCTCCAGCACGTCGCCGACGTGCAGCGAGGCGAGCTCGCGCAACGGCAGCGCACCGAGCGTCCACTCGGCGCGGACCGGAAGGTTGATCTGCCCGTGGACCGCCCGCCATTCCGGCGGGAGCGCGGACGCGGCCGGGCCGCCCTCGGCGGAACGGCGGCCCTCGAACGCCTTGACGAGCGGCTCGACCGTGTAAAATGGCACGCCGATCTGCAGGATCCCGGTGCAGTCGCCAAAGCCGAACTCGACAGCGAGCGCGAGCACGGCGGCATCGCGCGGAGATGTTTGCAGAAAGCGTCCATCGCCTTCATGGCCGATGATCTGCGCGCGCAGCTCGGGACCGCCCTTCCACTGCCCGCACCATTCCTCGAGGACAACCCGGAGCAGGTCCTCGAGCAAGGCGGTCTCGATCTCGGTAAGAAAACGCCCAACCGGCACCGCCTGGCCGCGACCGCCGAGAATGCGATCCACAAGCGTGAGGGCAAGGCGGGGATCCAAGTCGAGCACGCCGACGCCGAGCAGCGGCTCGGCCTTGAAGAGGCAAATATGGGCGGGGCTGGAGAGGCCCGCAGTGAACTTGCCGTAGCTGAGCGTGCCAAGACGGGCCAGCTTCAACTTACACTCCATCCGCAGCTGCAGCGAGAGCCGCGCGGCGAGGTAGCGGACAAAGTCCTCATGGAGGGTGCGCAGCCGGCGCAGCTCGGCCTCACTGAGAAACGCGGGGTTGCGAAAATCGCAGACCTCGACCCGCACCGGATCCTGGCCCGCAGCACGACGGCCGTCGGCGCGCAGCAAGGCCGGCCCGGGCGCGGACGCGGCGGCCGACGCGAGAAGCCGGTCAATCTCGGCCTGATCGAGCACGCCGGGCGCGGAAGTGTCGGGACGGTCGGCCATGGCTATTGCACGACGAAGTCGGAAAAATAGAGGTTCTCCGCGAGCCGCTGGCCCAGGGCCTGATTGTAGGCGGAGAGCAGCTTCTCCCGAATGATGTTCTTGGAGCCAGCCTCCTCGAGGTCGGGGAGCGTGAGCGAAGCGAGGACGGTGAGGGTGATGTCGCCGAGCTGCGACTTGGCGGCGTCGAACTTGGCCGAGAGCGCGGCATCGGAGCCGGTGACAAGGAAGCTCGTTTTGAGGTAGCGCGTGCCCATGGTGCCGGCGAGGTTCACGACGACATTGTCGAAATGGTAGCTCGGGCCGGTGTCCACGCCCTTTTTTTCACCCTTGGCGGCGGGCGCGCCGGGCTTCGCCGGCTTCTCGGGATGCACCGCGACGGCGGGGGACGCGGCGTCGTCCGCCGTAAGCGTCTTTTGCAGCCGGGGCAGGAGGACAAACTGGGCCACGGCCAGCGTGACAGCGGGCGCAAGGGCGATGGCGGCGAGGGCGGGCAGCCAAGCCTTGAGCCCACCACCCTTGGAGGCCGGAACAGCAGCGGCAGGGGCGGCGGC